>JAVZKQ010000001.1:0-93152 GCA_038884175.1 Thermoprotei archaeon
GGTTGGCCCACTAGACAGGACCATGTGCCCACTAGGGAAGAGATAGGCCGAATGATTGGGTTTGCGGATAACCCTTTGGAGGCCGCGCTCATAGCCTTCTCAGCCCAGTCCGGTCAGAGAATAAGTGTTATAACCTCGCTACGCTATGGGATGGTAAAGGAGGCGCTCACATCTAAGGGCCCGGGGGCGATTCATGTACCCGCCGACCTTAAGGACCATCGGGGAAAATTGATCAACAAACACCGCCAAGCGTACACCTTCTTTATAGGCGAGGACGCTAAGCGCCTCCTCTCAGAGTACCTCAAACGGAGGAAAACGCTTTCAGAAAACGATCTGGTATTTGTCAGCCCAAGAAAATTTGGTGGTAAAGAGGTTGCGCTAGACGATGATGCTGTGAACAGGATTCTTAAAAGGGTTGCCAAGAGGGCTGGCCTCAGTCATAGTGTGGCGAATGGGATGCACCATCACCTCTTCAGGAAATTCTTTCAAACAGCCATGGAGGAAGCCGGTGTGCCGTCGACTTGGTATGAACAGTTGATGGGCCACATGTTACCGAAAACCCAGCGCGCATACTCTAAACCGACACACGAACAGTTAAAGGAGGCGTATAGTAGGGCTGAGAGTAGGTTGAGTTTGCTCATCCCAGAGACAGGCCAGGCTGACGCGGAGGAAACGGTGAGACTGCTTGTGTGGAGGGAGAATGTCAGGATACTTGGGCTCAACCCTGCTGAATTAAGATCTAAACTAGCGTCCCAACTGGGCAGGGAACCCACTGTTGACGAAGAGATCAACTATTACTCTGAGCAGCTTGCGAAGACGCGGGTCTCAAGCCCTGTGAACCCATCTGAAGCGAAGAAAACGGAGAGGAAAATCGTGGACTTGTCACAACTTGAATCCCTAATTGAAGAGGGTTGGGAGCCTGTAATGGAGATGTCTAACGGCAAAGTTGTAGTGCGCAGGGAGACCTAATATTGCTGGTTGGCCGTATTTAACGCGGATGATCTTTTCCTCTTTGTTGGAGAGCTGTGTACAAAACGCCTGTTAGGGCTACACCCAAGAACACTATGGCGTAAACCGCTTTTCCCCCGTATAGTGAGAAGATAAAGTTGAACCCAGTGAAGCACATGGCTACTAGGGCCACCACCGCCCAACCTTTGCTCTTCAGTTTTGGTTTACGTGCATGTGAAAGAAGAGATGTGCCAGCAACAAAGTGGATATACATGGAACAAAGCGCGGCTACAACACCTAATGCTACAAAGTCCTCGAAGATTGGGAGGAAAAACATGCTTAGAGTGGTGATGAATATATAGATAGGGGAGAGGATGGCTAGTGTGTTTATCGGCTCACCTTTGCTAAGTCCTCCGAACCATTTGGGTATGTGGCCTTCCTGACTCATTCTCCAGATTGTGCGCGTGGCGGCCATAAGGTAGGCCATGGCTCCTAGCACACCGTCGCTTAGCACGCTGAAGATTATTATGGGTCTTGCACCAATGTTAAGATTGGATATTATACCAAATGTTTTAGCGGTTTCTAGGGTGTGTACCCCCATATTTGTGTTATAGGCAACGTTGGATAGTGCTAGCACAAATAAGGACGCGAGGAGTCCGCCGATGATTATCACGGAAAACATGGCTTTGCCCACGTTTCTTTCGGCTTCGACGACCTCACCTGATACCTGTGCGAGAACACCGTAGCCGGTAGGTATTGATGCTCCAAGAAGTATTGCGAGTGGGATGCTCCCACTTAGGTGTATCTCTGAGAATGGGTCGTATAGTTTAAGGTGTGTGTTAATAAATGAAATCGCGACAATATAAAGTATTACGCCCATTTCCAGTAGGCCTGTTACCATTGCGTACCGGGTTGAGGGCTTAACACCGAGTAACACAAGGGTTATTGCAGCCAGCGTGATGAATAACGCTATCGTCATTGGGTTTAATCCAAGCGCTCGACCGACCACGAAAGCCGTGCCTACAACATAGGCGCCACCGTAGAGTGTAGCGTAGGAAATATATACCCAACCCGTGTGTGTTCCCAGCGCGCGGTTAATCTTATTTGCGTAGTTGTAGTACCCACCATTCTGAGGGTAGATGTTTGATAGGCGTTGAACGACCGCGCCATTCAATAGGACCAGTAGCGCCCCAAGAGCCACTGCGACCGGTGAAAAGTAACCTGCGAGGGTTATCACCGCCGCACCATATGTGAGGAGGCTTAGTAGTATTGATTGGCCTCCGAATGCTAAGAAGAAGGCGTCAAAGAATCCTAGCCTGCGCACAACTAGGGTCTCTTGGGTTACCCCACTTGGGGTGTCGGTGTGTTCATTGTTCGTTACGTGTGGCATTCCTTTTCTGCTTCCGCTCTACAACCTCGTAGTCAATGGTAAATAAGTTTAATCAATGGATAAACTAAAATTATATAAATCGCCGTATATATATTTACGCTATCCCAGTTGGTTGATTTTGGTCAACGTTGCCAAATTTTTCAACAAACCTCATGATGGTGAGTATACCCGCATTACGCACAAGCGTGTAGGTGTTAAATAGCTCGTTCTGGGTTAGACCGTCGATAAAAACCAGTTTAACGAGCTGTATGTGTTGAGGCACTTCGTTTTGAGGTGGTATGAACACGAAGTCAATATTCATCGTGAGATAGGTGTATTTGAGGGAGTTTAGAAAGTTTAAGCGTTCATTCCTTGGCTCAGTGTTAAGCTTGCTAAGATGGGTTGGGTGGATGGTTATACCCATACCAACAGCGAAAAACGACGATTCTGCTTTTGGCCTAGACACTGTTAGAACGGGTCCCTGCATGGGTGGAGGAGGTGACACTGTTATGTTAAAATAGTCTTGGACATTTTGTGTTTTGGACACGGCTAACCCAGCTTCTTGTAGCCACTGTGTAACCTTCTGAGACAACTGGTCGGACATTAAAATGGTGTATGCCGCCGATTAATTAAGGTCTACTCGAATCTACTCATCCTAACAGTGGAATGGAGATTTGAAGGTGTGTGAAATATTGATCGCCCGAGTTACAATCTCTCCAAAATTGTCGGGGTCACTGTGCAGGTCAAAGCGTTGCGGTTTTAATGAGCACCTAAAATGTTTGGTTACCTCTTCATAGCCCTTAGTGCACACAATTGAACATATATGCATATATGTGCACACAAAGGTTTAAGATATTCATTATCATTTTTTAAAAAATATGACATCGAGGGGCTCTCGAAGACCAAATTTGCTCACGGCTTTATTCCAGTGGGATAAAGAGTGGGAATCAAGGGTTTTCATGGTTACCCTCGTGTTTGCGGTGGTGTGGTTCATCGTCGGCGCCGCGGACGCCCTGCTTGTTAGGCTACAGGAGTCCACCTACGGCTTGCTTGGTACACCTGTAACAACACCGTGGAGTTACTATGCAGGTCTAACTCTACACGCTGAGAGGATGCTCTTCGGATTTGCCCAACAGCTTGAGATGGGCATATTTGTGTTTCTAACAGTCAAACTCTTGGGTGTTGAGCCACGGGGTAAATGGATGATTTGGTCTTCGATTGTTATGATAAACGCGTCAATATTCCTGTTTGAAGGGCCGGTTATCCTGTCTCACCTAAGCTTTATTGATAGCTACTTTTCGGCCACAGGGTGGGATTCGCTATCACCGTTAGGGGTGCCCGGCTACAGTAGTTATGTTGTTTCTCCACTATGGTGGTGGGGTTGGCTTGCGCTCGAAGCCTCCACATTCCTTTGGGGTGCCTGGACGCTCTACACTGTTGCTAGGAGCCACAAGAAACTCAACTATGTGATGTACTATGTTCTGGGCACAGTGATACTCTATGTTATGGGCTACGCTGTACTCGCAATCGCGACCAACTGGGAATTGTTAGCCTACTATATACCCATAAATATTAACTCACTATATGATCAGTTCATCTTCTGGTTTTACGGCCACTCGATAGTATACATGCTTTTCCTACCGGCTGTAACAGCGCTTTACTTTTTGGTGCCCACACTCATGAACAGGGAGATATTTAGTGACCGCCTAGCCAAGGTCGCAGCCATACTGTATGTTGCCTTCTCAAACATTGTGCCCATACACCACCTCTACAACGCGGTGTTCCCATACTATGTCAACATCCTACAAGAGGTTATGACCTATGGTGTTGTGGTGCCCTCTATGATGACCTTCTTCAACCTCTGGGCCACCGCTAAGGGTGTAAAGAATATCACTTGGAGTGTTCCAGCCGCCTTCACCGTCATGTCGTTTGCGGGAGCCATAGCGGCGGGCGTCACAGGGGTTGCCAACGCAACAGTCTCATTCGACTCAGTTATACACAACTCGATGTGGGTGCCAGCCCACTTCCACGCTATGATCATGCTCATGATAGTTCCCGGAGCCTACGCACTACTCTACGTCTTGGTAACTTGGGTTACGCACAGGCTCTGGTACTCTGTTAAGCTGGCCTGGGCTCACTTCTGGCTCACACTCGTGGGTAGCGTGGGCTTCATTCTATTCTTTTCAGATCTTGGTGTAAGCGGCGTGCTCAGGAGAAGCATGATTTATCCAAGGATAAACTACATTGTTGTGGACGAGATCGGAGCCACAGTTTTCGCAGTCCTGGTTGGCTTCGGCGCGCTCGCATTCGTGCTAAACACGTTGCAGACAATCTTTAGGGGTCGGGTATTAGACCTGTCAAGGCTCAACGCACTTGAGCTGGTTAGTGCAGCCGCAGCATCAACGGTTAACGGAGCCTACTCGACACCTGAGCCACCCACAGTCAAAATTGAACGCAGGCTCAAACAGAGGGCGGAATACACTTGGGTTATTGTGGGTGTGTTACTCCTCGCGCTCACAGCGGTGACCACACTACCCGAAGCAGTGTATGTGGGTGGCGCGATCACAAATGTACCTAAAGCCTATTTTGACCCACCTGTTGAAAACGTCACCCTAATCGCGCATCAATACTATTGGAACTTTACCACTCAGAACACCTCCACACTGAACTTCTTCGTTGTGAACCCAGGCGAGAAAGTGTTGCTCAAGGGTACGGTTGCCAAGGGTAATGGGTTGGCCAACTTCTACATGCCCCTCTTCTCTGATAGAGTGGTAGACTACCAGTTATACCAAGAGTACTATTCGTACGTGTGGTTCACCGCACCCACTCAGCCGGGAGTCTACGGCTTTATGAATGGCGAGTACAATGGACCATTCTACACGTATATGGGTGGCGAGATGATTGTGATGCCCCCCGCGGGCGTGTTCAACACCACCCAACTTGAATCCTACCTTGACACCACTACGTCCGACGTGTACACTCCACCCATTAGTATTATACATGGTGCTGTCACGCTAACTATGAGTGGACTTGGCAACTGGAATGACAGTGTACCCGCACCCACACTTGTGGCGCAGAATGGTTCACTGGTCAACCTAACTTTTGAAGTAAACCTCAACGCGCTTACGAGCTACTCGAATTATGTTTTCAATATAACCCAGGAGAATACAACTAAGAGCGTTCAGACGTATCTTTCCGAGCACGGCGGGAGACTACCATTCAGCATAGAGCTACTCCACATAGCGCCGAATGGTGAGGTAAGCCTCGTAGGGTCGATGACACCCACTCTCGGTGTTAACACCCTATCATTCAGGGTTAAACCAGGCGTATATGTGTATGGCGTCCTACAACCAATTTCCTATGAATTTAACCCCTACGGTTTGTCCAACAATTTTAATGGGTACCTTGAAGGATACATAACCGCGTTGTGGGGCACAATACTGGTGATCCAACCGTGAAGCTAACAATGTTTAGAGCAATGGGTTTAGGTGTTTTGTTTGCCGCCGTGTTTCTGGCTTGGCTTGAAATCGACCTAACACTTCGTGGAGCTGGATCATTCCGCGACACGTTCTGGTTTACACTCTTCAGCCTAATAGCGATAGCTATATTCAGCCTTCTTGTGCTGCGTTCGCCCGATAATGGTTAATTGTCTTTGGCTGATACTTGCTGCTGCTTTGCCATTATCGGCCCTGGAATAGTGGGGGACCCTGTTTTCCATTCTGCCTCAACAATTTTCTCTACTTCTGTGGCAAATGGTAGACAAATTCCGGCGATGAGTGTGAACACGCCGAAGTCAAACATCGAGTAAAAGGTTAGAGGGCTTCTAAACGCTTCGATTACGAGTATAACCCCAAGTATTACTAACGATATGCTTGATGCCATAATTGTTGTTCTCAAATCGATAACCCTAATACATTAGGGTGGTGCTTCTATTTAAATCTTTTCTATTTTAAATTTAACAAAGTTAGCTTTGATGTTTTTCAAAGGAAAAATCAGAAGATTTGGCACGCTCACCATATGAGGAGGTACACGGCTTTGGTTGTGGGAGGCGAAGCCCGTGGGGTCCGCTGTGCCAGCGTGTAGTGGTTTGGGTGTGTGAAGCCACCCCCAACTCTATTGGGGGTGTTGTGGGCGGGCTTGTTTTTGTGTGTGTTTTTATCTTAAGCCGGCCTCAAAGCGGCGAACCAGTTGGCGGTTGAGATCCCAAAGTGACTTCCCCAATAAGCTATATAAAAAATGTGTGTAGCCAAGCGTGTCACACGGGATTTCGAACACGTGGAACCAATAATCAATCACTAAACCGTATTAAGAGTCCGCCGAGTTAGTGGTGGATAGATCTCAACCTAAAACAAGATATCATCAATGTTTGTGTGCTTTATCGGCTCTGCGGCTATTTCGTGGGCGGATTCCGGGTCTTTTAGACCGTTACCAGTTAACACACACACTACTCTCTCGTCGCTTTTGACCTCACCTTTGTTATATAGCTTTATTAGCCCTGCAAGGCTTGCGGCCGAAGCGGGTTCAACGAACACTCCCTCAAGTCTAGCGAGTAGTTGTTGTGCTTGGCGTATCTGTGTGTCGGAGACCGCCAAGGCTACACCATTCGACCTTCTAATAGCCTCCAATGCCTCTTTCCACCTAACCGGAGACCCAATTCTTATCGCCGATGCATATGTTGTTGGGTTCAAAACTGGTTGTAATTGGTTTAAACCAACCTCGTAAGCCCTAACTATTGGGGATGCCCCTTCAGCCTGCACACCAATAATCTGTGGCGGCCTCTCGATCAAGCCTAGCTCACTCAGCTCTCTGAAGCCCTTCCACAGAGCAGTAATATTACCCCCGTTGCCCACTGGTATGAAAATTTTGTCTGGCAGTGTTGGGTGAGTCTGCTCGTATATTTCGAAGGCTAGTGTCTTCTGCCCTTCGAGCCTGAAAGGGTTCACAGAGTTTAGTAGATATGCTCTACCGGAGCCCTGTGAGTTTAGCACCCTTTTTAGCGCGCTGTCAAAGTTTTCGCTGACTAGGATGACTGTGGCTCCATACACGAGAGATTGCAATAGTTTTCCCTTTGCCACCCCGCTTTCGGGCACGACAACATAGGCTTTGAGACCAGCACGCGCAGCGTAGGCACTCATGGAAGCCGCGGTGTTACCAGTAGACGCACAGATCACCGACTTGGCCTTACCTTGAACAGCCCTTGTAACCCCAACCGTCATACCCCTATCCTTAAACGAGCCGGTGGGGTTGTCACCCTCATTTTTTACATATAATTCTTTTAGGGAGAGTTGCCTACCGATGTTGACGCACCTTATAAGCCGTGTGCCACCCTCGTTTAGGCTGACGATGACTGAATTCTCTGAGATGGGTAAGAGCCTTCGATACTTCCACACGTAGAGTTGGTTTGACACATCAAAAATCGCGGTAGCGCCGATTTCGTTAAAATCGTACTCCACTTCTAGTAAGTCGCCGCAGACAGGGCACAGAAGCAAGTCCTGTTCCAAGGGATGCGTGTTGTTACACCCAATACACTTAAACCAAGCCTTCACATCAACCCCACTCGCCCACAGCATTCAAACTATAATGAAAAATAAATCTTATGTTAACCTTGTGAACACCTTTCCCACCGCTAAGTGGTGAACCAACTGTGGGACTGTGAGTCTTCCACCGATGGATCGTGACACCTGTAAGCGCCCACTTATCCACAACCTTAATGAATCCACTGTACTATACGCTTTGTATAGGTGTGTATGGGTTAGCCGTACCATAAAGGTGTAGCTGGTCGATTATCCAATTGCGGTCTGACACCTACATTATGGGATAACACACCCCTAACTCGTTTTCCGCTTGAACAAACCGTGTATACCTTGGTTGGAAGCGCGAACATGCTTATAGCTTCCGTAGTAAAATGAATTGAAGGGGTTTGGCGCACCTTATTTCTGGTATCAGTGCGGGGGTGTAGCTGTGTTGCATGTTGATAGGTGGGTTAGTGTTGGTGTGGACCTAGCGGCCGCCGAGCACAGGAACACTGGTGTTGCCGCCCTAGCCAAGCATGGGCGCATAGTGCACGGTATAGTGCACACAGATAGTGAGATACTGGGTTTTGTTGTGAAATATAATCCAATGGTGGTTGTGGTGGATTCGCCACTCTCTTTACCGCGTGGAAGGCTAAGCCTCCATGCTAGGGGTGGCCCCCACTTGAGGGAGTGTGATAGGGTTCTACTTAAACGTGGTATAAGATTCCTACCTGTTACACTGGGATCCATGCGCACGCTCACAGAAAGGGGTATGCGCCTAGCC
Source organism: Thermoprotei archaeon (assembly GCA_038884175.1). Taxonomy (GTDB): domain Archaea; phylum Thermoproteota; class Thermoprotei_A; order Marsarchaeales; family Marsarchaeaceae; genus ECH-B-1. The sequence continues at coordinate 8,615 of JAVZKQ010000001.1, forward strand.
GATAGGCTTAGGGCGTTGGGCTACAATGTGTATGAAGGCTTCCCAGGTGGTGCGCAGGATATTTTGGGTGTGCCCCGGAAGAGTAAAGGTGTAGCCGCTATGGTTAAAGGTCTCCGCACCCTAGGCTTACAAGCTGGCTTGTGGACGCATGACGAACTCGATGCTGCTACCTGTGCATATGTGGGCTTGCTATACTTGGAGGGTAAGGCGGAGTTGATAGGCGATAGTGATGAGGGCGAAATGCTTTTACCAAAGCATAAATAATGTTTGGCTGTGAACACACAACAGTTAAACCCCCATGTCTTAGAGGAACGCTTAGCCATCCTAAGAGAAATGGAGTCTATGTTCGAGTCCAAGAAGGTTGAATACTTTGTCGGACTACTATTACACCCAGATCGGGTTATTCGTATCCGCGCCCTCAGCGTGTTAGAGGTCTTGGGTTCTAAGGATGTTGTTGCCCCCATCGGCAGGGTGTTGTTGGAGGACCCTGACCCGATAGTTAGACACGAGGCAGCCTTTGTTTTAGGCCAGCTAGGCTATAAGGCTGCCTTACCCTTTCTGGAAAAGGCCGCGTTAAGCGATCCATCACTCATCGTGAGGCACGAGGCGTCTGTTGCAATAGGTGTGGTTGGCTCACCTACATCTCTACCTACACTCAGAGAGATATACGCCAAGGACCCTGAGGAAGAAGTTAGGTTCTCAGCCGAGATAGCTATAACCAACATCGAATATATAGCAACCTCGGGGGTCAACACCGAGTTCGCTCGCAAGACTGGTGGCTGAGGGTGAGCGCCGATAACACTAGGAGGAGGCTCCAGTTTCTGAGGGCTGAGCTCAAACAGGTGAGCTTAGAGCTCGCAAGGCTAAAGAGGGATCAACGTGCTTGTAAGCGCAACCTGGAAGTCGTGATCTCAAGTGCTTATTGCCCTGTATGCCTTCAGCCTCTCAGCTTAGAGTACAAGTATGAATACACGGATAAAATGGGTGCCATATTTAGGGAAATCGAGAAGAAAATCGCCGGGATAATCGAGAGACAGGAGTCACTCGAACAAGAAATACGAGGCCTAGAGGAAGCCTTGGGCGACACGAATGGAGGTTAGCGAACTATCTAACGGCCACCTGCTGGGAAGACTGATTGTACAATAGGTTTATGGTATACTACGATTAGAGGTGGTATAAACGTCGATTAGGGCGTTTTATTCAAGCCTAATACCCGCAGCTATGGCCGCGTTTATAGACTTTGTGGGTATAGGTATAATTATACCCATATCGCCTTTTTACGCCCAGAAGTTTGGGGCGACACCACTCGAAATCGCGCTTTTATTCACGGCCTACTCAGCTCCCCAAGTAGTACTCTCCCCGCTTTGGGGAAGGTTTTCAGATAGGTATGGTAGAAAACCCTTGCTGCTCGTCGGTTTGGGAGGGGAATTTGCTTCTTACATGCTATTAGCCTTCGCACCAAGCCTAATTTTCCTCTATATTTCACGGGTAGTGAGTGGGGGCCTTTCGGCAAACTTTGCTGTGATACAATCCTACGTTGCGGATGTGACGACCGAGGAGAATCGGGTTAGGGGTTTAGGGCTTATAGGCGCATCCGTGGGCCTAGGCTTCATCGTGGGCCCAGCCATAGGCGGCACACTGAGTGTGTATGGGTATAGGACACCAATCCTTCTAACAGCGTTTCTAGCCTTAGTGAATTTGGGTCTAGTTTTGTCCCTTTTAAAGGAGCCAATTGTTAGGAGGACCAAGATGAGGAAGCCGCTCAGGGAGGTTTTTGGCTACGCTAGACCCGTATATGTGAGCGGTGGGCTCGTGAACCTTGCGTTCGTGGGCTTGCAGGTGACCCTCGCACTCTACGTGCAGGCACTTTACGGCTGGGGAGCTTTCAATGTGGGTCTTATACTAGCCGCAATAGGTGTGATTGAGGCCGTTATCCAAGGTGGTGTTGTTTATAGGCTCACAGCTAGATTAGGTGAATGGGTCACAGCCTCATTAGGGATAGGACTACTGGGTGTTTGTTTCTTTGCTCTCTCTATACCCCTATCTATCTATGTCACCGTATTTGCCCTCGTGCTGCTCGGCATCGGCCTCAGCCTATCTCAGCCTTCCGCAAACTCTATTATAACCAAACTCACACCAGCCGAAGAGTATGGCTCAGCTCTCTCATTGGTGCAATCTATAACCTCTCTCACAAACATCGCGGGCCAAGTTGTAGGTGGGAGCCTATTCCAGTACGTGTCGGTCGAAGCCCCCTATGTTTTCGGTCTTATAGCTGTGGTTGCAGGCCTACTGGTGTTCGTGTCCTCCCAGTCAAGGTATAAGATAAAAATTCAAAAAACATAGTGGCGAGATACCTGTTTACATTCCTTTTGATGGCTTATACCCGTCTGGCCCCACCCAAGTGAGCCAGTCCTCACTGTACACTTTTCTCCCATGTGTGATGTTATCGTACTCTTCTCTTATCATCCTTGTGTATCCGCCTTCTTCCCCATTACCAACGGTTCTACCGTCTATTTCAATTATGGGCGTGATCCCTGCAGCCGTACCCGTAAAGAACACTTCGTCGGCGCGGTAGAGCTCCCCCCTCGAAATATTCGACTCCTCGTAGGATATGCCAAGTGTTTGGGCTATTCTGAGAACCGTGTCACGCGTGATGCCCTCAAGTATCGAGGAGTTGGTTGGAGGTGTTATCAGTTTGTCTTTGCGCACTAAGAATATGTTTTCACCTGTGCCTTCACAAACGTTGCCTTGTCCGTCGAGGAATATTGCTTCGTCGTAGCCATTGCGTGAGGCCTCGAATTTTGCGAGACAGGAATTCAAGTAGTTGCCACCAGCCTTCGCGAGGGGTAGACTAGTATCCCCCGAAACCCTTCTCCAAGAGGAAACACACACCCTAAGACCTTTCTTACCTGGCTCAAAGTATGAATCGAAGGTGAGGGCGGCTATGGCAACTTCCACCTTGTAGCGGCTATAGTCAAGGTTTATACCGCCAAAACCCACATAAGCTATAGGCCTTATGTACACGTCGCCATCAACCCAATCCAATCTGACCACGTCTTCAATAGCCTTACAGATGGTATCATCATCATAGGGTAGCGATAGCCCAATCATGTGCGCGGATTTTCTAAGCCTTATAACGTGCTCCCTATTTCTGAATAACAATTTTCTATTATCTCCAGTTGCGAACGCTCTTATACCTTCGAACACACTTGTTCCATAGTTTAGTGCGTGTGTGAGCACACTGCACGACGCCTTCTCGAAGGGTACAATGGACCCATTGAACCAAGCGTATTTTAAAGGCTGCACACTATATCACCAATCTAGCTGTGAATACTATACATCTAATTAATTCTTTCGTTTTTTGGAAAAAGTAAACATTAATGAGGAAATAAAATAGTAAAGGTTACAAGTGCCAAACCACTAAAATATAAAAACTTGTTGTATCTTTCAAAACACAATTCTACCCGCCTTTATTACGTGTAAAACTCTCTGCGGCGAGATGGCCATTATGTCCTGCAGGGGTGACCCCCTTACGAGCACAATATCGGCCGGCGTATTCTGCTTTATGCGCCCCGTGTTTACGCCCACACAATCCGCCGCAGTACTTGTGGCAGCTCTAAGAGCAAGTCTGTTTCCAATCCTCTCACTTAGGTATACTATTTCCCTATAGTTTTGACCGTGTGGATCCCTATCCGAGCCCACAAAGTCAGAGCCGCACACAATCTTTAAGCCAACGTTCATCGCGATTTCCATATCGTTTTTGAGGTGTCTTTGCACAAGCGACCTTCTCTCGTAGCTTCCGGTGTTCTCGGAGCCCACATACGCGGATAGCGTGGGCACATAGAATATTCCTTTTTCCTTCATTTTGTAGGCGATTTCTTCTGTGAGGCCTATACCGTGCTCTATGGAGTCCACTCCCGCCTCCACAGCGTTAGTAAGTGCTTCTTCACCATAAGCGTGGGCGGCAACCTTCAGCCCTGAGGCATGAGCCTCATCAACTATAGCCCTTAACTCCTCCACTGTAAACTGCCTTCTAACACGCCCACCCTGGGCGAAGGAACCCGAGGCGTAAACCTTTACAACCCTTCCACCATCACGCACAACCATGCGCACGGCCTTTCTACACTCCCATGGGCCGTCACAGTAGTACGAATATGAAAGTTCCCGCGCTACATTCAATGGGAGTGTGAGTGGATCGTCGTCCCCACCCGTTTGGGCCAACGACTTAGAAGACGAAATTATTGTGGGCCCCTCCACAACCCCTTCATCAACAGCTTTACTAAGATGCGTTGCACACTTGCTTCCAAGTTCCCTCACAGTTGTGAATCCGGCTCTGAGCAGCGCCCTCAAGTCCCGTACACTCCTTAGTGCGGCTAGGGTTTCTGGGACGCTAACCCACTCCAGCAGGCTGTGGGTCTTCGAGGCAAAGAAGTGTAAGTGTGTATCCATGAGTCCAGGGATAATGCACACTTCGTTTCCGCCGAGGATTTGCGCATTTGTCGGAATTTCAACCTCATTCGCCCTACCGCACGCCTCAATAAGTCCAGTTGAGCTGTTCACCACAACCACGCCTTCATCAAAATACTCGTCACCATCAAATATAGAACCACGTAACACTAAGTTATCCATATATTGTTCATAAGTTGCTAGCCGCCAACACTAAATAAGCGTTGTTACGTGCACCAAAAGCAGACTAGGGTAAACACAGATCAGTGTCAACCATGTTTGGAGCCCACTTTTTCAAGGAAGCCAAATAAACCTTTGAAAGGTGTTCTTTGCAGAACGTAGTTATAGGCTTGTGTGTGCCTAGGAATAATGTTGGGGTTAATACCGTGTGTTGCGCTATAAGGATTGTTTTGTGGTGGTTTGATGTTGGGGTTTAAATCACTCTTAATATTTTTGTTTAACAGGCGCTAGTGGATGCTCAAAGCCTCAGTCTCCTTGGATTTGGCCTTTAAAGGTTTCGGCGCTCTCGCTCTCACACATAAAGATGCTTCTGTTGAAGACATCAGTCTCAACTATATGAGTGCTCGTGATATCCGAAAGCTCGCCGCGTCTGTGCCCGCGAATGTGTCAATGGTGCTTCTTCAGACGTGTAACAGGGTTGAAATATATTATTATGCTGACCAAGAAGGCGTGGTGGACAGTCTAAAGAGGGCGCTTGCCCGTGTGGGCAAAAAAATGGATGGTTCCAAGTGGAAGATCCTTAGGGGTAGGGATGCTGTTATCCATCTCTTCAGGGTTGCCTCAGGCCTAGAATCTCTTTCGGTGGGTGAAAACGAAGTGCTTGGACAGGTTAAGGATTCATACTTGAGTTGGAATAGGAGGGGGAGGGTTAACCAACAGTTGGCCACCCTGTTTGAGAAGGCTATACACGTCGGAAAAAGAGTGAGGACTGAAACATCTATCTCGAAGGGTAAGACGGGCGTGTACTCACTAGCCGTGGCGTATGCTTCCCAAATGGTTGACCTATACTCTTCTAGGGTGGCCGTGGTTGGCGCTGGTGATGTTTGTTCAAAGATCGTTAAAATGCTTCACGATTTGGGTGTAAATAATGTGACGGTGCTTAACAGGACGGTTTTAGCGGGTAGAAGGCTCGCTCAAAAGTATGGGTACGCCTACGCGCCACTTGATTTGCACTCGATTTCGGGTTATGATGTTGTTTTTTCAGCGATTAACTACCCCTCAAGAGAGAATGTTGATGGTCCACGTATAGTCGTGGACCTCTCCGTTCCCCCGGTTTTCATAGGAGACAACGTGGTCTACCTCGAGGAGTTACGTGAGGTGGCCACAAAGAACGCCGAGTCCAAGAAGGAGGATGTTCACAGAGCCGAAGTCATAATTAAAGAGGAGGAGGAAGCGCTCGCACGGAGGCTGCAGCAACTCTTGGCTGATCGCTATATTAGCAGGATTATGGGTAGAATTGATGGAATAAGGAAAAGAGAGGTGGAGAGGGCTGTGAGCGCCTTAAAGCTTAAGGGTGTGGATCCAACATTGGCCTCCCCTATTCTCGAGGCTCTCACACACTCAATCATCAACAAGACGTTTTACAGAGTACTCGAAGACATAAAGATACTTACCTATCAAGGTGATATGGAGCATGTGGAATATCTCCTTAGCCTATTCGATGGCGATTCGACGCCACGCAACTTTTAGCCGACCTTAATATCTCACAGTTGATTGTGCATCGGGGTGCATTATAGCTATATCTTGGCAAACCTCAGGTGAAGGATTTATACCAGCGTGTGGATTCGGGTGTTTAGGTGCTTTCGAATTTGAGTTTAGAGCTTTGGAGTAGGGCGCAGAAACTGTTTGCGGGTGGCGTCAACAGCCCAGTTAGGGCTGCTGTTAAACCATACCCATTTTTTACTGAGAGGGGTGAAGGAGCCTATATCTATAGTTTTGATGGAAATCGATTCGTAGACTACGTCCTAGGCTACGGCCCACTAATATTGGGGCATTCCCCTGAACAGGTAAGAAAGCGTGTTCTCGAGCAAGTTGAAAGGGGATGGCTTTTTGGCACGCCGTGTGGTGCGGAGGTTGAATTGGCTAGTAAAATAGTTACCCATGTTCCATCCGCTGAGAAGGTGAGGTTTGTGAATAGTGGTAGTGAAGCGACTCAAACCGCTATTAGGCTTGCTAGAGCGTATACTTCTAGGACCAAGATACTGAAGTTCGACGGGAACTACCATGGTAGCCACGACTACGTGCTCGTAGACGCTGGGAGCGCCGCCTCAGAGTTCGGTGTGCCATACTCTATGGGTGTTCCCAAAGAAGTTGTGTCGACTATGGGTTTATGTCGGTATGGTGATCTCCAAGCATTGGAGTCCAAGCTTAAAACGCAGGAGTACGCTGCTGTGATAGTGGAGCCAGTTATGGGTAATATGGGCGTTATACCCCCACCCGAAGGCTTCTTGGAGGGTGTAGTAGAGCTCTGCGAAAAGTATGGCTCCCTTGCCATATTCGATGAGGTGATAACAGGTTTTAGGCTGGGGCTCAGCGGCGCTCAGGGCTACTACGATGTCAAACCCCACCTGACCACGCTGGGAAAAATAATTGGGGGTGGCCTCCCCGTTGGAGCAGTTGCTGGTAAACGCGACATACTTGACATGCTCACACCCAGTGGTAAAGTTTTCAGCGCGGGCACATTTAGCGCCAACCCACTCACTATGGCCGCTGGGCTTGCAACAATAGAGGAATTGGAGAAGGGTAGGGCCTATACTCTTGCTGAGAAGGCCGCAAAGGTTGTAGTTGAGGAGATCGAGCGGTCCGTGAGCACAAAACATGTTGTCAACCATGTGGGAAGCATGTTCCAAGTGTTTTTCGGTGTTGAGAGGGTGGCAAACGCTGATGAGGCGCGGTTGGCTGATAGAGGTTTATACTCCAGGTTCCAACAAGAATTGATGAAGTATGGTGTGTTTATTCCGCCTAGTCAATTTGAATCACTGTTCACATCCGCTGCGCACGACGAGCAAGCGTTGGAGCTCACAATTGGTGCGGTAAAACACGCGGCACAGGCTCTCTAAAAAAGATCCCATGACGTATGTCAAAAGGCTTAAATCTGAATAGGCAGTAAAACAAATATGGCTTCCACACTTAAAATTGTCGATTTATACGCTAAGGTCGAGGACAAAGAAGTATTGAAGGGTGTTAACCTCGAAGTTAAACAGGGCGAGGTGCACGCTATTATGGGTCCCAACGGTTCAGGTAAAACAAGCCTTTCTTATGTTCTGCTCGGACACCCCAAATATGTTGTGACGAAGGGAGATATACTTATCGATGGCCAAAGCATCGTGAACCTCAAGACCGACAAACGTGCTAAGCTCGGATTGTTTTTGGGCTTCCAGTATCCAGAGGAGATCCCAGGTCTCAGGTTTGGAAGCTTCCTGAGGACGTTAGCCGTAGAGATGAGGGGCGATAAGACCCCATTGAGCCAGTTCTACTCAACTGTAAAGGAGAACCTGAAGAAGCTAGACCTTGATGAATCATTCCTATCAAGATCCCTTAACGAAGGTTTCTCTGGCGGTGAAAAAAAGAGGGGAGAAATAGTTCAACTCTTGACTGCGAAACCCAAGTTTGCCGTTCTGGACGAAACGGACTCGGGGCTAGACGTGGACGCCCTAAAAATCGTTTCAAACGCTATCAACGAAGTTAGGGGTGCGGATGTCGGAATAATACTCATAACACACTATCAACGCATCCTCAAGTATGTTAAGGCTGACTATGTACACGTTCTTATCGATGGAAAAATCGTCAAGTCCGGCGACGCATCGCTCGCCGACGAGGTAGAGAAGACGGGTTACGAAGCGCTTAGACCAGTTCAAACGAGTGCATAGGCCAAAGTGGCTTCCTGGTGAATCAGAAACACTACTCCCATATAATCTATACTAAAAGAAGTAAGGCAGTGGACCTCACTCCACTTTTATCCCAAGACCTGACTCGATCACGCTTTACAAATGGTGTTATAAACATAACAGCGCCCTATGCTGACTGCGCAATTCTGATCCGTGGCAAACACGGTGACGAGCTTAAAAACGAAGTTGGTGTAAGCGTTACGCTGCCCTTTTTTAACTCAAAGCTTGTCGCATCAAACCTTAGAGTTGTCCTCGTCGACCGGGCGAAAACCAGTACGCGTAGAAAAATTCATTTAACACTTATCGGTGAATAGGATGTGTTACACGAGGCGCCCAGCCTGCTTGCTGCCTTCGCCTTAGGCCTTTCATTAGCCGCACCACCGGGACCCATAAACATACTCATCCTAAACGAAGCTATAAGTAGGTCTTGGCTTAGCGGTGCATCGGTGGGTTTGGGCGCGGCCACAGCCGATTTCGCCTTCTATACACTAATTTCAATCCTAGGCGTGAAGATTCTCGCCTTCTGGATAATTAGACCCCTCCTATACGCCGCTGGAAGCATAATTCTCCTCTACCTAGCATTCACTTTAATTACACGTAGCTCCAGCGGTTCAAGACTTGAGCAAGCCACATCAAACGTGTCGGGGGTGGGTTACTTAAAGGGGTTAAGCATAGGTCTAACAAATCCTCTTCAAATTGGCTGGTGGCTTGCAGTAGGCATCGCCCTAGTATCACTATTTGGATACTACTTTGCGTTTGGATTCTTTTCTGGCATACTGTGTTGGGTGCTTGTTTTCAGCTATGTGGCCTCACTCTTTAGGTTTAGGCTGCTTCGTGTATTCAGGGTTGTAAGCCTCGTATCAGCCGCCGTGCTCCTCGGGTTTATGGCGCTCTTCACATATAGGCTACTCGTATTAGTCGAACCCCACATCATCGCAGCCCACCTTTTTTGTAATAATATGAATGGCATTTGAAAGGTTGATAAAAGCGGTGTAGGGGTTCTTATAGGGATTAAAGTATAGGTGGACCTCTGCTGACTGAGCCTTGGTAGAGCAATAGTATAGGTGGTCTGATTCAGTGAGAAACCTCCACTCTCTAAGTAACAGAGGGTCACCGTTGTTTTTAACAGGTTTTTCCAACTTGTAGATTGCTTCGAAAGCCTCCCTCTGCATTTCATTCGAAAGCCAGGCTGAAAGATCCTTTTCCACATCAGCCCATGAGGTATACTCCTCTGCTTCTAGCTCACCGGCGCAATCAGAAATATCAGCAGCCTCGGAGGGCGTGAGCATCCTAACACCCCTCGAAGCGAGCTCCCTACCCAAGTGCCTTGCAAACTCGAACACGCCACTTTCGGCTTGATGATGTTCCCCGAAAGTCTCATAGTCAATGTACACGGTGGCGATGTCGCCAGGCGACCGTTCAACCCATGTTGCATACTTATCAGCCGTAAGTGGGTATTCCGACCAGGATTTATCTGAGAACCGGAAACCTATATCGTCGCTCAGAGCATTATTTCTAATGATTAGTTTTACGCCTCCTACAGTGTAAACATTATTGGTGTTTCTACCCCTAAGCAAAGTTGGTGCACCCTCGGCGAATATTGTGTCGAAGCCAGCCGCCCGCACCCTTTGGGCGATCTTCCTATTAAAGATGAGTTCAGTGTTCACGAAAACCTTTGGTATGGCTCCGAAAAGGCGTCTTATAGCCGAGCGGTGCATTCCGACCTGCTCGAGGAATTCGGAGCTGTCCACAAGTGAAGATAGGGAGTGGTAATATGTTTCCCCTATTGGTTCAAACCTACCTGAATCAAAAAGTTTGGAAAAGCCCTCCAATACGTCGTTTCGCCCAGCTTCCTCAAGTTGTTCCAGCAGGGAGCCACTCATAGAGAACCCGCCTCTAAGCGCGCCCTCTTCAAGCAACATGTTGTTGGCCTTAAGGTAGCACTTGGAGGACACCCTGCTTAACACCTCCTTGTTATAGTGTTCCCAAAATGAAATTTCTTTGTCCCAGAACCTGACCCTACCAAGCCTGTGGGGCTGGTGGGCTTCAAAACACAGTAGGAAGTGTTTAACCACCTGCTAAAACCTCCCTATACACCGCATAAGTTTCCTCAGCACATTTTGACCAACTGAACTTAGAGGTCTCGATTCTGCCAAGCATCCCTAGCGTAACCCTGAGACCTCTACTACTGCTGACAGCTATCATTAGATCCGCTAGCTCATCAGTGTCCCAATAATCGAATCTCAACACGTTAAATAGACTTTCGGCTACCCCAGTTGTCTTGGAAACTATTGTGGGTAACCCAATCCCCATTGCTTCGAGTACAGTCATACCGAAGGGCTCACTCACCGCGGGTAGAACATAGGCATCACTCTGGCTCAGCCAATAGCTCATCTCGTAGTTGTCAACGTAGCCAAGGAGGCGTACCTTGTCTTTAATTCCGAGTTTTTCAGCTTCAATCCTAACCTCCATATCCGAGCTACCAGTGCCGCAGAACACCACCTCACCGCCTGTCTCTTCGCAGAACCTTTTGGCCGCTCTAACAAGGAAAATCGGGCCCTTCTGGGCTGTAACCCTGCCAATAAACACAATCCTCTTATGCCTTGAGTAATCGCTTTTCACAAGCGGGAGAGGATTAAACCCGTTATACACAACCTTTGTATCACCCCTACCATAATACTGCCTAATAATTTCCTTTTCATGTTTGCTTACGGTAATAACCTTAACAGAGCCATGGATCAGGGTGCGCTCGATATCCATAATCCATTTCTGAGGATAAAAGAAGGCAGACCTGTCTAGTTCGGTGCTGTGTATCGTCGACACAAGTGGTATACCATGCTTGCGGCTGAGATCCAACGCGGCATCCGCGGCTATCCAGTCGTGGCAGTGGATTATGGACACACCTGAAGGGTCAAATTCCTTTTTAAGCTTGGCGTTATACTCCTCTACCGCACTGTTAAAATCCTTGAGCGCGTAGCTATCTGGTGTAACAGAGCGCTCGAGGATGATCTCCTTAAACCTTATGTTTGCGTCGATGGGTGAACCGTCTATTTTGGGTTTATAGAAATCCACGTTAACACCTAAGCCAACGAGTTTCTTGGTCAGCTCAGCGGAGTGCACTCCTAGTCCACCCACCACATGTGGGGGGTACTCCCAGCCAAACATAGCCACCTTGAACGCCAACTTGTCTAAAACACTATGTTGTAACCTTTTAAAAGCTTGTGGTGTAAAAACTTGAGCGGGTGTTTTTAGTAGTGTATTGAGTCGTCTACGCACCGCTGAAACGTGTTGGCTTCCTTGCAGCTGCTGTGTGACTAAGTTGAAATGTCAAGCTCATAGGATTTCACCCTTTCTTCAGGGGAGATCACCAAAATAGCATTTTGACGTTGCACACAATCCTCTAAGTGCGCTTCGCAAGTATCCATATAGTGGGGTAAGGTGGTGTTTACTTTGGGTAATTGTTGTGCGCTATGTGTTTCATTGTGCGGATACAATATATGTGTTACTATTATTTGTTTACTATTTATCACAACTGAATCTTGATATATATGTATCGCTGTTGGAACAGTATGCTTATATATCCAGGTGTAATGCCCATACTGGGAATGTTAAGACCGAACGCCCTTGTGGGCAACGGCAAACTCATGGTTATCCTTGACGCTTACGGCAACCTGCTCCACCTGTACTATCCGCACGTGGGAATGTGGCAACACTTAGAGCAGTTCAGGCTTGGTGTTCAGCGTGGCTCGTCCTTCAGATGGGCTCCACCCTACTCTTCGGAGGACATCCAGCACATCCAGTCCTATGTGGATGAGTCGGGTGTGGTGAACACCAAGCTCGAAATGGTGGGTGTAAACTTAGAATTCTATGACGTAATCCACCCAGCGCTCGACGTGTTCATCAGGAGGGTACGTGTTAAACCAGCAAGTGGGTCGCCTGTTAAACTGTACTTCTACCATAGGCTAAACATTGCTGAGACACAATATAGTGAAACAGTTTTCTATGACCCGGACGTATCAGGGCTGATACACTTTAAAAACAACTACTTCTTCATGTTTGGGTCCCTCCCCCACTTCTCTTCCTACGCGTGTGGGGAGCACTCTGTTAAAGGGTTGAGCGGAACCTACGTTGACGCCGAGGACGGCGCTCTTTATAAGAGTGATGTGTCCCACGGCTCGGTTGACTCGGTAGCCGAACTCACCTTTAACCCTGAAGCCGACTGGTCTGAGGCCTACTATTATATCCTTGCTGGCAGAAGCCTAGAGCAGATCTACTCGCTGAACGACTACCTGGCATCTAAAGACTTAACAAAGGCTATGGAAGAGGCTTCATCCTACTGGTCGAGTTGGTTTGCTCATAAACCAAGCGTTGAACCCAAACTGGACGGCTTGCTTGGCAACGTTTATAGAAGTTCGCTGTACGTGTTAAGCAGCTGTGTGGACATAGACGGATCCATAATAGCCTCACCGGATGCCGCTAACCTCAAATTGAGCGGGGACTCGTACAACTACTGCTGGTGGAGGGACGCCGCCTACGTATCGGTGGCCCTTAACGAATCGGGTATGTCCCAGCTCACACTCCGGTTTCTAAGGTTCGCACAAAGAAACCAGACCAAGGAGGGCTACTTCTACCATAGACATAGACCCGACGGCTCATGGGGCTCGACTTGGCACCGCAAGCCCTTCGTCCAGCTGGACCAAACCTGTTCAATCTTATATGCCTTGTATAACTATTATCTTCACACACACGATGTTTCCACACTCCTAGAGTTGTGGCCAATGGTTAAGTCAGCGGCCACATATGTTTCAAGTCAAGTTAAAGATGGCTCACTTGCCCCATCATACGATCTTTGGGAGGAAGATTATGGTGTCCACGTGTACACGGCGTGCACAGTGTGGCAGGGCCTACTCGCAGCCGAAAAGATTGGTGACGTATTGGGCAAGGAGCGGAGGGGTTGGTCGCAGACCGCTGGGGCAGTCAGATCTAAGCTGTTGGGTTCTATAGGTGACGGCTCACCGCCCAGGATGCTAGACCGGGAGGATAAGAGGGCTGATAGCTCCATGCTCATGCTTGTGAACACTGGTCTCATTGACCCCTCGACGGAGCTTGCTCGAAAGCTTGTGGCGCACGTCGAAACCAAGCTGGCCAAGAAGGGTGGGGGTGTCGCCCGATATCAAGGTGACTCCTATTGGGGTCACGAGAACCCGTGGATAATTTCGACGCTTTGGCTGGCTCAGGCAAAGCTACTACTAAACGATAGGGATTCCGCGCTCCAACTTATAATGTGGGTGGCGTCGAAGTCAACCCCGACTGGTCTTTTACCCGAACAGGTGGACGCTGACGGTGGAAGGCCCGTGTCCGTGGTGCCCTTAGCTTGGAGCCACGCAACCTACGTCACAGTGGTTAACCAATACTTGGGTAAGGGTAAGTCTGGCTACCTTATGGTGTGATAATACACCGTTGGAGTTTATAGGGTTTCCAAAGAGCACACGACTTATTTGTTGGGTCAACGTTGGGTTGTGGGCTATGCGTTGGCTCAGCATTGGGAACGGTGAACTCGAAGTTAACTATGATTCTCACGGCCAGATAGTTTGCTTTTACTATCCATATGTGGGTCAGGAAAATCAGACTTCTGGTAACACCAATAAGGTGGGTTTCTGCCATTCTGGGAAGTTTAGGTGGATCGACTCTTTGGAGTGCAGTATGGAGTATATGGACGACCTTATGATAGGGAGGGTTCGAGTTGGGTTTGAGCCCTTTGAGATCGTGTTCACAGACTTCGTCGATGACCGCGAACCTCTCTTCACAAGGATAATCTCCATCAGGAATTACTCAAATGTAAAGAGCGAGATAAGGGTGTTCATGCACCAAAACTTCTCTCTGTTCGATAACGATGTGGGCGACACAGGTGTTTACGACCCCGAACACCACGCGGTTGTGCACTATAAGGGTCTTAGGTGTGTGCTCGCTAAGCTCGTAGACGAATCTGGGAGGTGGTTCGACCAGTACGCCGTGGGTAAAAAGACGGCTGATGCTGAAGGCAACATTATTAGGGGCACATACCTAGACGCGGAGGACTGCGCGCTTTCAGGGAACCCTGTAGAGCAGGGCTTCGTTGACTCGGTGATATCCATAAGCGTTGACGTTGAGCCGAATTCGACAGCCAAACTCTACTATTGGCTTCTTGCTGGGAAACGTATAGACAAGGTTACGTCTAGGGCAAAGGATCTTGTTCCAAGTAAGGCTGAGTCGGACTTCTCGTTCATAAGATCCTACTGGTCAAAGTGGCTCTCCAGGGTTGGACAACCAGATATTTCCCCCAAGGTTTTAGGTCTATATAGGAAGAGTCTCACTGTTATCTCTTCACAGTGTGGGAGGAATGGTTCCATTGTGGCCAGCACAGATTATAGCATTGAGCGTTTGTCCCATGATACGTACAACTATGTGTGGCCAAGGGATGCCGCATATGTTGCAAACGCCATGGATATGGCGGGCTACCCCGAGTACTCGTTACGCCTATTCGACTTTGCCTCTAAGGTTTTAGAGCGTGATGGGTACCTACTACAAAAATATAACTCGAATGGAACCCTTGCAAGCAGTTGGCATCCGTGGGTCTCCAACTATGAAGGATATCTGCCCATCCAGGAGGATGAAACCGCGCTACTAGTGTGGTGCCTGTGTGAACACTATTTTAAGTATGGTGACATAGAGAGGATAGCGCACTACTACCACACCCTAGTTAAACCAGCATCCGCTTTTCTTATGCGCTTTATGGATAAGGGCCTACCTCGGCCTTCCTATGACCTGTGGGAAGAGAGGTTCGGGATCCATATCCACACTGTTGCGGCTGTCCACGCAGCACTAAAACTCGTGTCGCGGCTCGCAAAAGAGTTCGGTGACGCCGAGCACGCTCAGCAATGTTCGGATGCAGCCGAAACACTGTCTAAGTCGGTGTTGGAGAGGATGGTTTACGGTGGGAGGTTCGTAAGAAGGTTGTATTTTGAAGACGGACAGCTTAAACCCGACCTAACAGTGGATTCAGCCATGTTAGCACCAATACTTTTAGGGATGGTTGATATACAGTCGCCTGTGGGTAAGAATTCGGCTGAAGCCGTTCTCTCAAATCTCACAACAAAGATGGGTGGTCTCGCAAGATATGAGGGAGACTGGTATATGCGCACAACCCAAGATGGTCCGGGTAATCCTTGGGTGATAACTACACTCTGGGCTGCGCAATACAAGATACTGTGCGGCGCGCAGCGGGATAGAGCTGAGGCAATGCGCCTAATCGAGTGGTGCTGTGACCACGCGCCCTCCACGGGTGTGTTACCCGAACAATTTGACCTCGCCACTGGGCAACCAACGTCCGTGGCCCCCCTCACGTGGAGTCACGCCGAGTTTGTGCGAACAGTGCAATTCTACTTGGGCAACAGCCTAGCGTGTCTAAATCAGGATTAGGCTTTAATAACTGTGAGATTAGACTTTCAAAATCAATACGCATGGAAAAATAGTCTCCAATCTTTATGTGTTTAAGTAGGTGACGATGGCTTCAAACTTATATGATAAGTATTATATTATGGCTGTAATATTATTTTTTATGCTTAGTGAAAAATTAATCAAGCTGGTTGAGGCTAGAAACTTTGCTTTTATAGCCACGCTGGGTAAGGATGGCTATCCCACAGTGACACCTGTATGGATCGACCACGACGGCGAACACCTCCTCGTGAACACTACGGCTAATAGGGCCAAAGCTAGGAGGGTTAGGGTGAATCCCAAGGTTTCGGTTGCAGTGGTCGATTGGTCCAACCCATATGATAAGGTTGTCGTAAAGGGGCGGGTGGTGGAGGTCTCGGATAATGGGGCTGAAGCGCATATAGATAAACTTGCTAAAAAATACTTGGGTCAGGATAAGTATCCGTGGAAAAACCCCAGCGAGAAACGCGTCATACTTAAAATAAAGCCGGAAAAAGTGTTAGATTGAGCACAAAAACCCCTCATCCCCATTTTTGGCGGTATAACCTAATTTATGGGTGTATAATACATTTACTAGGTTGTTTGTATTGGATGAACCCTTAGTGGTTGAGGGTTTGGTTGTCAAGTACGGTGAGAAGGTGGCTGTAGACGGCCTTTCCTTCCATTTGCGGCCTGGTGAGATTTATGGACTTCTAGGCCCAAATGGTGCGGGTAAGACTTCGACCATTAAAGCGATAATTGGGCTTGTTGAGCCGAGCTCTGGCTCAGTCAAAGTTTATGGAAGGGGGGCTAAGGATGACCCTGTATACGTCAAATCACAGGTTGGGGCCGTGTTGGAGAACCCCGTGCTATTTGATTCGCTCACACCAAACGAGTTCTTTGAGTTTGTGGCCTCTGTTAGGGGTGTTAGGGATGTTGATAGGATCAGGGCGCTCGTAGAGGCGTTCGACCTACAAGCATACATGGAAACACCCATCGCGGCTCTATCGCTTGGAAACAAGCAGAAGGTTGCGGTCGTAGCCGCTCTCCTACACAACCCAGGTTTGCTTATACTCGACGAGCCATTCAACGGCTTGGATGTTAGGGCTGTGGCGATCTTTAAGGATGTTCTGCTAAAACACATCGAGAGGGGTGGGGCTGTGTTGTTCTCAACTCACATAATGGAGGTAGCAGAGAAAATATGTACGCGGGTTGGGATAATACATCAGGGTAGAATGGTCGATGAGGGGACCGTTGATGAGTTGAAACTGCGTATACATGGCTCAAGCTTAGAGGAAATCCTTTTAAAGGCCACCCAGCTTGAAAAGGATGTGGCGGAGGCGTTAAGAGGGCTAGGTTAGACAAATTTTGTTGTATAAAAACCTTAATCGAGGCGTCTAAATGTGTTTATTGGCTTGATTCTGTATTTTAGGAGTGGTACGCTTGGGTAGACGTGTGAAAGGTAATACACTTGTCAACAGCCTATATAAAGAAATAGTGTTCCAAAGCTATGTTGCCTCAAGGCTGACGGGTATGCCCACCGCACAGGTAAATAGGCTTATACGTAATGGTCTGCGCTCAAAGTATATTGTGACGGGTATCTACGGATTCATATTTGTTCTCATAATGTTTGGCACCCTTACGATGAATGCGGATGGTAGACTCATCTTTCCTCTTGAGGCGTTCATATGGGTTTTCCTCCTCGTGTTTTTACCCACCCTCCAACTTTCATATGGCGCCTCGGCAGGGGGCCAAATACGAGAAATGCTTGACACTCTTCCAATAACAAAGGCGCAGATCGAGAGGCTCTCAGCCCAGGCGATATTTAAGACGATTGATGCGCCACTTGTGGTGGCTTTCTCAGTGCTGGTGTTGGGTGGAATATTGGTGGGACCACTCTTCATGCTATCCTCGTTGATGGGAGGCGTCTCCTCGCTTAGCATAGCAATGCTAGCCATACTCTTATTAATGCGCACCTTCAGGAAGTTTAACACTTCGAGTCGATTTGGCTCCGTGCTCAGAATGATTGTTGTGGTGCCAGCCATATTTGTCTGGGTGCTCACGGGCTACGTGACAAACCTTAAAGTGGTGGCTACCAACCCCACTATGATTTACACGCCAATAATTAACCTAATTGGGGTTTCTGCGGGTAACACGGACGCCATTCTACTAGCACTGTTGTATACCATCGTAATTGCTGCGGTGGGTTACAAGTCTTTTCTCTCCGCTTCGACCCAACTACTATCTCCACTAATAGTCACACCCCAAAAGGTGGGTAGGTTCAAAATAAAGGTGCGCTCACAGCTGGAATCAATTGTTGTCACGGATCTGAGACAGGTTGTAAGGTCACCTAGACTCATAGGGTTCTTCGTCACCCCGCTTGTATTTGTTACGATTTTGGTGTACGACCTATACTTCGGGGGTGTTGTAGGTAAAATCGGGTTTGATTTTGTCTACCTGCAAGATATTGTGCCATTCGTTTTCGCCATATCCTATATGCCATATGTGCTCTACCTAAGTGAGCTCAGAGGCTACTCATACTTTAAAATACTTCCCGTAAAGAATTCTATAAATGTTCTAAGCAAGACGCTTACAACCCTAATAGTATTCTTTGGAATCGGCTCGGTTATGGCGTATGCGGCCTACCTCCCACTCCACAGCATCACAGTGTTTGCGGCTGTTTACTCGCTAGGCTTGCCACTCACCGCCTCAGTGCTTTTGACCACGGTATACTTTAATTACTCCATGAAAAAGATGAGTATGGGTGTCGCAAGCACCCTCACAAGCATACTGTTCACATTCCTGAACATAATTGTACTAGGCGTGCCAGTGGGCTTTTACTATGCTGGAACATTTCTCGGGGCGGCCCCCATCACAAGCGTATTATATTTGTGCGTGGCGTCAATGGTCGAACTCATCATTCTACTCTTAGTTGAAACAAAGTTTAAAACGTAGATAATACCACTATTGATGTGTCCAAGACTTCCGCTCAAATCAAATCGATTCAAGGGATGTGGGATGAATGGTTGTTCACGAACCTGTTTGGTGGCTATGCGTCCTCCACAATGGGATGTGTCAACACACGCGCCTACCACACACTATTAACTTCAGCATCCAACACAGGTGGGATGAGGATTCAACTGGTGAACACACTAGAGGAGAAAGTATCGTTTAACAACAGTGAGTGGCACTATCTATCGACCCATAGGTACACGAACGTTTATCACCCAGACGGCTTAAACCATATGCTGAGTTTTGGGTTTGATGAGAGTGGTTTGTGGTGGACTTTTAGGTTCGATTCACACACACTATTAAAACGCTTCAGTTTTGGTCGTATAGAGGAATCATTCAGAATAGAGTATTTGTCGGCGGATGAGTTCAACGTCGAGGTAAGGCCACTTATCAGCTTTCGTGATCACCACGGTGTTATCAGGGCTAATACTGTAAGCTATGATGTGGCCACAATCCAACATGGGTATATAGCCGTTAAAAGTGAGCCTTGGCCTCTTAGACTAGTGTTAAGCATATTGGGTGGGGACTTTAAACTCGAACCATATTGGTATTACTCGTTTTTCTATGAGGAAGAAGCTGCGAGGGGTGGTAACACTACAGAGGACCTTTACAGTCCGGGGCCCTTTATTGGGAGAGGTAAACAAGTTGTGCTAGAGGCTCGTGTGGAGCCACCGCGTCGTGTGGAGTATGCCTTAAAGAAAACACCTCTTTTAACATACCTCGCATTCAACCCTCATCCCCTAATCGTGGCTGGGTACTACTGGTTCTGGGACTGGTGTCGGGATACCATGATAGTTTTGCCAACGCTCTACAGGCTTACGGGGGATATTCGACTCGTGGACCAGATCCTCGATAGATACTTTGGCTTTATGAGTTCTGGATTCCTTCCCACAGGGTTCGACGAATCGGGTAAACCATTTTATAACTCTGTTGACACATCACTGTGGGCCGCCTACGCTTTGAACGCGCTGTGCGAGCTCACCTCTTCAAAGGAGCTCGCCTTAAGGTATCGTGGTAAACTCAAAGAAATATATGAGGGCTACAGGTCAGGGTCCATGTTGGGTGTCAAACTTGTTGATGGCCTAGTATATCACGGGGCAAAGGGAGCAACATGGATGGATGCCTACTTTGAGGGTGTGCACTATACTCCCCGCAACGGCTTCGCCGTAGAAGTCAACGCGCTCTGGCTGCTCCTACTCAAACTCCTATATTCCACAGCCACGTCGGATGATGAAATCGAGAGTCTTCAGAAGGAAATTCAAACGTTTAAAGCCTCCTTTAACACCCACTTCACATCCACATTCGGACTTTACGACACCCTCAAAGCTGACTTACAACCCTCCGACCCACACGAGATCAGACCCAACATGCTTTTTGCGTTATCGCTACACAACGACCTAGTGAATAAGGAATCCGCTGCACGCACACTCGAGTGGACACGTAGAGCGCTACTAACACCCTTCGGGCTCAGAACCCTTAACCCCGATCATCCCGCATATAGGCCAAGGTATATCGGCGACCGCGCGTCGAGGGATAGCGCCTACCATAATGGCACTGTTTGGCCTTGGCTTTTAGGCGCATATGTAGACGCCTGCCAAAACTATGACCCACCAAGCGTTGAGTACACACGATACATAATAGAGCCCCTATTAAGGCTTGCCCACGCCAAAAACTATATCCTAAACGAGGTGTTCGACGGTGAGCCGCCACACACACCAAGAGGGTGTGTGGCCCAAGCTTGGAGCACATCGGAGCTACTCAGAATCACACTAAAAATATCCGCAACCCACTAACGAATTTTCTTCCGAAAAGTTAATCTTGCAAATCGTTATTACCCTAAATATGCCTGGATTGCTGGTTTTAAGTGGGGTAGCCGGCCTAATAGTATTCCTATTAGCAGCAATTATACTTTGGATCGTCGTGTCTCTCCCAGTCTACTTCGCATCAAAAATAGTTAAGGGCGGTAAATCCACGCTTGGTGCGGCTATGATTGCAACACTTATTGGGCCGATCGTTTACTTCATTGTGTACGCTATCGTCTCGTTTCTACTCGGCGCAATAGGGGCACATACCCTTGCGTTCGTGGCAGCCTTCATCTTGGCCTTCCTAGCTTGGCTGGGTGTTTACAAAGCCGTGTTTAACACTGGTTGGCTTGGGGCGTTTGGTATAGCGATAATCGCCGCGGTAATCTACGTGGTTCTGGATGTAATATTTCTGACAATATTCAGGGTGAGCTTCCCCGGCGACAGATATTTACCGTTACACTTTTTCAGAGTACTCCTTATTTAAGATTTAAATGTGTGTTAAGTGGAATATCAATTATGGGCTTCTCGTTACAGCTGCGCTATTTGGCTTTGTTCACAGTGCTCACACTATTCCTACTCGCAGTTGGGTACATTGTAAGCTATGCGCTTGGTGTGCCACCCATGGGTATCCTCGTTACAATGTTTGGGATATCTATCGTAATGAACCTAGTGTCCTATTATTGGGGCCCGCAGATGCTTCTAAGGGTGGCCCGCGTTAGGCTTGTCCAGCCCAGCGAGTATCCAGCCATATATACCCTTCTAGAAGAAGTGTCCCAGCAGGCGGGCATACCAACCCCCAAGCTAGGTATAGTCAACCAACCCCAACCCAACGCGTTCGCTACGGGTAGGGGTAAGAATAACTCTTATGTGGTGGTCACTAGCGGTCTACTCAAGATTATGGATAGGGATGAGCTGAAAGCCGTTCTCGGCCACGAAGTTGGGCACATCGTGCACAGGGACATGGCTTTAACCACGGCCGCATCCACGGTTGCAACGGCGATAACCTATATGGTGGACATCCTCTTCTTCTCACTACTGTTTGGGGGTGGTAGAAGGGATGGGGCTGGTGGGCTCGGTTTGTTCACTGTACTACTTGCGCCGATAGCCGCTTCCATGGTTCAGCTAGCGATATCGAGGAGCAGGGAGTTCTATGCTGATGAAGCGGGCGCCAAGCTCACTGGTCGACCCGACTGGCTCATATCGGCTCTTAGGAAAATAGATGAATACGTTAAGCGGGGTGCACCCCTAAATGTTTCACCAACCACTTCCTCCATGTGGATAGCCAACCCTTTCAGGGGTGGCTTAGAAGACCTTTTCTCAACGCACCCAAGCACCGAAAAAAGGGTAAAGCGGCTGCAAGAACTAGCAAGAAAAGAGGGTCTCATAATTGCATGATGTCATTTTGTTGTAGTGTAACCCATTGGTGGGCCACTTAGACTTCTCTCCAACGCATCCTTTTTCCCGCAAGGTATATTAGTATAAGTGTGTAGACTAATATTCCCAACGTGTACAACGCTGTGTCACCCTTTGAGATGCCTGTCGCAATCCGTATAAGTTGCGCTGAGTAGGTTGTGGGAGCCAAATACGCTATGGGTCTTAACCACCCTGGTATTATGGTGATCGGGTAGTATACTGGTGGTAGGAATGATAGCATTACTGTGAGTATGGGTGAGTAGACCCAGAGGTCTCTTGGGTCACGTGCGAAGGTGGATATGAAGAAGCCTAACGATGATATGGAGGCCCATGTGAGTGCTGCTGAATACACTATGAGTGCATCTCCGAACATACCCACATGGTTAAAGTGGGTGAGTAGTACTAAAAATATTATTATTCCTGGTAGCCCATTCATCAACTCTGATAGCGCTAGTCCAGCCACATAGGTTAGGGGTGTGGAGGGTGATGCTACAAACATGTCCTGTATTCTGAGAATTAGCCTGATGAATGCGGCGTCCGTCTCTATTATTATGCTGCTGCTCACAATGGTTGAGACCACTCCCCCTACAAGACCGTAGGTTGTAGCCCTAGCACCGCCGAATATAAATATGAAGAAGAGTATTGAAAATGGTGTGAGGACAAAGTTGAGCACGCTGAGAGGTGAGCGTTTCAGGTTCACTATGCCGTTAAACCACGTTATTGCTAGCACAGTTTTTAATCCGTTTGTGAACCTGTTGCTCAATCCATTTCACCCACAAGTGAGATGAACACGTCCTCAAGTGTGGTTGGTCTCACACTCACACTCAAATTCATCTTAACCGCCAAATCGGATAGCTCCCTTGCACCCGCATCGTTCGTTAACACCCTTATGGTTGACCCACTCCTGTGGACTCTACCGTAGGATGTGAAGTCTATTGCCTCATGTGATTTACCTGTTATTGCGACACTCATTGTGGCTTCTAGGCGTGTCTTTAGCTCGCCAGGGGTTCCCTCCACAATTTTTCTACCCAAATCAACTATTCCTACACGCTTGGATAGTGTTTCAGCCTCTTCCATATAGTGGGTGGTTAGGAAAACGGTTGTCCCATCATCCACCATGTCACGTATATCACCCCAAATACTCATTCTGGCTATAGGGTCCAACCCTATGGTTGGCTCATCTAGGAATATGAGCTCTGGCTGTGCGGCCGCCGCCATAGCAATCATTACCCGTTGTTTTAAGCCCCCAGATAGTAGGCTGCACATTTTATCTTTATACTCTGTTAGCTCGAGTTTATCGAGTATTCTGTTTGCTTGAATTCTCGCGTCGGACATACTCCACCCCCGAGCAATAAGATACATGTAGACGTGTTCGTAGGGTGTCTGAAGCGAAAACGGCCTTCCCTCTTGAGGTACAATGGCCACCCTCCGCCTTATTTTGCTGGTCTCCTTTTCAAGGTCGTAGCCAAGCACCCTCACTTCCCCAGAGGTTGGTTTGAGTATTGTGGCCGCGATTTTGGTGAATGTTGTCTTGCCGGCGCCATTTCTACCCAGTAAGCTGTAAACACTCTTTTCTTCGACGCTAAGAGAAAAGTTGTCTAGGGCTTTTTTGCCGTCGGAGTAGACCTTTGAAACGTTGATCGCTTGTATCGCTTCAGCCATACAAGAAATGAAGCGTTTGGCTTATATGAGCATTTTGGAGTGTTGCAATTACTACTTGCAAGTAGTATTGTTTATATATGTGTTAGTAATATTCACTTATCATGTTGTTAATGGTGAGTGTTCAAGACCTTGATGAAGCGACAGAGGCGGTGAAGGGCGGCGCCGACATAGTTGACGTCAAAAACCTCAAAGAGATGACTGTAGGATCCAATTTCCCACCAGTCATAAGGCGTGTGAGAGAGGCCTTCCCCAAGGAAATCCACGTGAGTGTGACTCTGGGCGTTGTACCAAACCAGCCAGGCACGGTCGCCCTAGCGGTTTACGGCGCAGCCGCCCTAAATGCGACGTCGGTCAAGGTGGGCTTTGTCAACTCGGACTACGAGATGGCTCTAAGGATACTCAGGGAATCTAAGAGGGCGCTAGAGGGTTCTGAAACAAAGCTCGTAGCGGCGACCTTTGCCGACAGCCACCTGTATGGTGGTATAGACCCCACACTTGTGGTTAAGCTCGCAAAGGAAAGTGGAAGTGATGGTATACTCATCGATACGCTCACCAAGGATGGTCGTAACCTATTCGACTTTATGAATGAAGCAACGCTCAAAGAATTGGTTATGGAAGCCAAAGATCTTGGTATGAGTACAGCGCTCTCTGGATCGCTGCGCATCGAGAACTTGGACACTTTAGTAAGAATCAACCCAGACATAGTGGGTGTTAGGGGCGCTGTGTGCACAAACGGAGACCGTGAGGGTGGCAAGGTGGCTGCAAGCGCGGTGGCCAAGCTAAGACAGGAAATCATGCTAAGAATGGAGAGTAAAGAAAAATCTTATGCAGCCTGGCTCAAACCGAAAGCTTAAAGAAG
The DNA here is from genome assembly GCA_038884175.1 of Thermoprotei archaeon. Classification (GTDB taxonomy): domain Archaea; phylum Thermoproteota; class Thermoprotei_A; order Marsarchaeales; family Marsarchaeaceae; genus ECH-B-1. The sequence goes on from JAVZKQ010000001.1 coordinate 33,172, forward strand.
GGATCAGGGTTGGGTGTTAACGCTTCCCTCGTAGATGGTACAAAAAAGAATTGTAAAGGCGTCGTTGCGCAGCTAGTGGACATAATGGAGCAGGCGGGTGTAGGCACAGTTGTGGACGCGATAGTCCCAGACCCGGTTAATAGAGAGGAGGTAATAGCGTGGGCCAAACGCAGGGGTTACACCATCGTGGCCGACTCTAGGCGTGGCAACATATATGTTTTGAGTGTAATGAAGACACACTAACATGGTTATACACAATCATCTTTTTATGAATGTTTTGAATATTGGGTAATTATGGCCCACCTGTAGCACCATCTATAGGAAGGCTTTAAGTGTGCGTTCAAACTAGCCAGATGGATGATGGAAGAAGGATTCTTTACGGCGCTAAAGAATAAGCGGGACATTATACTTGTTGCCTCCGACGATATAGATGTTGGTGGGACAAAAGAGGTCAAGGTGTACATCTTTGAGATAGAGTCTGTGGCAGGCGCTGCTGGTGGGAGAGCCGGGGGATACGGTGCGAGACGGGTTAATTGTGTTAAAGGTTACCTAGTTAAGGGGAGAACAGCTGACGCATTCTTTGAAACCAGAGACAGCGACAAGATAGCACTCTTCGAGATACCCTACCATGCAACTGCTATCGACATAAGGTTACCCGACGGCTCAAGTGTGGTTGTTAGGGGCTTGGTTGACCCAGAACTTGTGCGCATCTACGATAATTTGACTTCAAACTAACGGGTGATTATACACATGGTAAGACTAACTGTAAGCGCGCCCGCTTCTTCTGCCAACGTGGGCCCCGGGTTTGACTCGTTTGGTTTGGCTCTAAACAATCCACGCGACATTGTCGAGGTTGATGCTGTGAGTGGTGATGGGAGGGTGGAGGTGGAGCTCTCTGGCCTCACAGAGTACAGTGTGCCCACACGTCCAGAGACCAATAGTGGGGGGGTTGTCGCAAAAGCCATTCTAGAAAGGTTTGGGCTTAACAACAATATTAGCATAAAGATCACGAAAAGGATAAGGCCTGGCTGTGGCTTGGGTAGTAGTGGGGCGACTGCTGCAGGCGTAGCGTTTGCATTGAACAAGCTACTAGGTTTAGGTCTTAGCGTAGAGGAGTTGATCGGTCTTGCGGCCGAGGGTGAAAGGGCGGCGGCTGCCTCGCCACACCCCGATAATGTGGCGGCCTCGCTACTCGGGGGCTTCACAATGATAGTGTCACGCAACCCAATACGTGTGTACAGGATCAGGCCACCCCCCACACTACAAGTTTGTGTTGTTTACCCACACTTTGAAGCCGAACGCAAAACGGAGAAGATGAGGTCTGTTATCCCATCAACCGTTGGGCTACACGACGCCCTCTGGAACGTTTGGCACGCTGCCGCTGTGGCCGCAGGCTTCGCGTTGGGAGACATCGAGCTTCTCGGTTTAGGTATGGATGATGCAATAGTAGAGAGGGCTAGAAGCAAGCTAATTCCCTGCTACGAAGAGGTTAAGAAAAAAGCTCTACTTGCAGGTGCTAAAGGTGTGGCGGTGAGCGGGGCGGGTCCTGCGATGATAGCGTTTGTTAAGATGGGTGACGTTGATCCTTACGCGGTACTCAGGGATATGCTTGGAGCCTACAGTGATCAGGGCGTGGCGGCGGAGGGGTTTGTGACCGTGCCCGGAGAAGGCTGTTTAATAGAGTCGCAACAATAGCTAGCAGGAAATATATTCGGGTTAGACGTTTGAATACATGTGAGTGAGAAGCAAGAAGTGTACATGATGGTTTTGGCTTACAGGATGAATGAGTCGTGGTGGTCGATCGACCCTATGGTTAGATCGAGGGTCGTCCAGAGGCTCAACACACTCTTATCTGAGTTTAAAAAAAGGACCGTGTCGGCTAAGCTCTATACTTCCCTAAGATGGGACAACGACTTTCTACTATGGTTGGCAGCCAAACAGCCAGAGGTTTTCGGCGAGATTAAGCTTGACATCAATTCGGTTCTGCTCGGTTTTGGCTCACCGTGCTACAGTATGCTCTCCCTCTACGAGGAGTCACCGTACCTTAAGCCAGGCATGAACCTCGAGGACACACTAAACGGTGAACCCTCCAAATACTTTGTTGCCTACCCAATGAGCAAGGACCCAGAGTGGTACCTTCTCGACTTCGAAGAGAGAAAGAACATACTCGGTGAACACATAGGCATAGCGAGAACCCACCCCGAATCTAAGGGTATAAAGTCGTACACCACCTATTCCTACGGGTTGGGCGACCACGAGTTCGTTGTAATGTACGAGGTGGACTCGCTAGCAGCGTGGTCGCATGTTACGGCCAAACTCAGGGAGGCAAAAGCCAGGAAATGGATAGTAAACGAGGAGCCCATACTAGTGGGGGTGCACGCTAACGACTTTTCGTTCTTAGAGTTCAAAGACGCCGGTAGGAGTCCGGCACCTATAATGTGAGCCTTATTTTGGGTATCATAAGAGGTTGACGATCACCTTCTCACCTTTCTTTGGCGCTACATCACGGAAAACAATGTATCCATCAGCCCCTAAGAAACTTGAGTACATGCTTGAAGACCTATACACGAGCTTAGCAATCCCATCCTCTAGTCTAACAGTCCTAAAGTAGGTGAATCCCTCTTCCACCCCGGTAATATCTGAGTCTAAGACCGCTTCAACGGTCCTGTACGTCTTGGGTCTGCCTGTGAGCCACATCATAAGTGGGTTGAGCACCATTATGGTCACAGCCAAACTTGAGGCAGGGTGACCTGGGAGGCCGACCACAAATGTTTCACCCACTTTACCAAATAGTGTGGGCCTACCTGGGCTAAGCCTTACTCCGTGTGCCAAAACCTTACCCAGCTTTGAGACAGCCATGGAGACATAGTCCTCCGCCCCTGCAGAGGAGCCACCTATGAACACGACTAGGTCGTATGCTGTGACCTTTCTGACCGTTGCCTCTATAAGGTCGACGTCATCCTTGAGAGGTTTAGATATTTCTACCGCTCCTCCAGCTTCCTTTAGGAGAGCCGCGACGCCGTGGCTATTGCTGTCATATATTTCACCATACCTTAGCTTTGAGCCGACGGGTTTCACCTCGTTACCGGTCGGTATTATGAGTACGCTTGGCTTCTGGTAAACACCTATCTCTTTGAAGCCTTGGCTTGCTGCTAGCGATATGTCTGTTGGTCTTACAATCGTGCCAGCCCTAATCAGCACTTCGCCCTTCCGTATATCCGAGCCTGCCGCATTCAGGTTCGCCGACGGTTTTACCTCAGTATGCACTTTAACAATTTGGCCGACCAGCTCTGTGTTCTCGACGAGTACAACCGCGTCCGCACCCTCAGGTATTTCCCCCCCGGTAAATACCCTGACCGCCTCCCCCCTGTGCACCCTGACCTTCACGGGTACTCCAGGTTTCGATGTTCCTATCACCCGCAGTTTGGCTGGTACCTCCCTGTTAGCCCCCCTTGTGTCTTCAGCTCTCACCGCGTAGCCGTCGAATGTCGCCCTCCAGAATGGGGGCATGTCCGACAATGCTAGGACGTCTGATGCACAAACCCTCCCCACAGCTTCCATGAGGCCTACTTTCTCAACAGTCCTCTTAGGCCTAATTGCGCGGCGTAGCGCGTCCATGAATTCCTCGTAGTCTAATAGTTTCGATACGGGGTGCATTCCACCATATGTGTCAACGCTCATAATTCAAGATTTATGTGCACAAACGTTTAACCTTTATGTGACCGATCCGAAAAATGAGGTATAGCTCGCTCCAAATGTTTTTAATGATTTTCACCCTTAGTACTAATTTGGAAATATGTGCCTTGAACCTAAACTAGTGGGGGTGGGGTTAAGTTCTCACGTTACATCTGTGGGTTCCGATGGGTTAGCTGCCTAATCCGTGATAGGGTTTTGCTAAGCCGAATGCGACCTTGGTTTTCGGTGTGCTGGCATGAAGCGTTATGGGTTTAAAGTAGACTGCAAACGGTGTTTTTATTGTGGCGACAAGATGTATTAGTGTCGAATTACATCCTTGCAACTTTACCCAAAAATTAAGTCGTGATGAGTCTAGAAGCAATAATATTGTTCGCACCCAACGAAGTTAACAAAGCTGGATTTGTGTTTATCAATAGAGTTTCGGCGAGTGGTGTTGCATATATTGCTGGCTACGATTTGTGGGGAACATGTTTTCCACGTTTCACGGCCACTACATCTGCGAGTATGCTTAGAGCGATTTCTTGGGGTGTTGTACCACCTATGTCTGCGCCTACAGGGGCGTGCACACTTGAGAGGAATTCCTCGTTGACTCCTCTTGCTCTGAGTTTCATGAAAACATCGTTTATTCTCTGCTTTGAAGCCATAAAGCCAACGAATCTGCACTTGGTCTTAGAGAGCGCTTCGAGCGCTGGGACGTCGAGTCTTCCCCTCGTAACCGCGACCACATAGTCGCCCTGTTTGAAATCGAATTGGGCTGGGTCATCCACTTGGTGAACCTCGTCTGCGCCTTTAACCATGCCGGTGGGGTCGATTGCGTGGACTTCGAAACCCAGCTGGCTTGCAAGGGCAACAACCCAATTGGCCACATCGTCTCTTCCCCCATCCGATATAACGATGAGTCTATCCCTTTTCGTGTATGGGTCTATAAAGATCTCCATGTTGCCACCGCAGTTGGTCTCAACGTAGAGCTCATCGTCGCCAGATTTCGCTGTGGCGCACGCCTCACTTAGTGATTTGCCGGCGTCCACAAGATGTATGCGCACAAGCTTAGGCGTCTTGCGCTTGATCGCTTCGAGTGCTAGTTCCACTATGGGTCCTTCAGGGCAGCCTCCACCAAGGGTCCCAGAAACCACGTTTCCCTCCTCATCAACTAGGATTTTAAACCCTGGTTTTGCGAGGGTTGAACCCTCTGTTTTCACAACGGTTGCAAGCGCGAACTGCTTGCTGTTAGCAGCAAGTTTGGTCACCCATTCGAAGAATTCCACATCATTCATGCCTGGGGTTCTCTGCATTTCCACTAATAGCTTGGTTAAGGCAAAATATAAAGTGTTAGGAGCCTAGGAAGGCTCGGGTAACCTCTGCACCTCATGTAAGAGCCTTAGGGCTTCCTCTATTGCTTTTTCCAACTGTGTGTCCACCCCTTTGGCATAGTCTTGAGGCTTGTTTTCAACCCATAGGGTGGGCTCGGTGCCCCAGTTCTCAATACCCCAACCCACATCTTTAAACCAGAACGCGAATTGTGGCTGGGTTACGAACGTGCCATCCACAAGCCTTACACGGGGGTTTATACCCACCACCCCACCCCACGTACGCCTACCGATAAGAGGTCCTAGTCCCAACAGTTTAAAACCGTGGCTGAATATGTCCCCGTCTGACCCAGCCTGTTCGTTGGTTATTGCCACTATTGGTCCGTTAACAGAGTAGGGTGGGTAGGGATATGGTTTGCCTCTCCTCGGTTTGTCGTAGCCAATTCTACGTCTTGCGAGCTTTTCGAGTATTAGATGGGAGACGTGTCCCCCACCGTTGTAGCGTACATCCACTATGAGGGCGTCATACGTCGATTCTAGTGGGTATAGTCTGTGGAACTCTGCGTAGCCGAACGGCCCCATGTCGGGGATATGGATGTATCCAACCTTACCGCCACTCTTTTCGTGCACATACCTCCTGTTAGCTTCAACCCAGCTCCTATAGATTAGAGTCTTCTCGTTTCTCAACGTTGTAACAGTGACGCTTCTTGTTTCACCCTGTTTGGTTTTTATTTGTAGTACCACCTGTTCGCCCGCCCTGTTTAATAGTAGCTGGTTGGGAGTCGTGTACCTATCAAGCCTTTTGCCGTCTATGCTAAGTATTGTGTCACCAACATTAACATTGACGCCCGCTGTGAGTAGAGGGGACTTTTCACCTTCGTTTGATGGGTCGCCCAAGAACAGGTTCTTTATCACGTAGCCTTCACCGTTGAATTCGAGTTCGGCGCCGAGCCCGCCTACTGGGTAGACCTTCTGCTCACCGTAGTCGCCACCGATCTCATATGCGTGGGAGGTGCCCATCTCCCCCTGCATCTCCCTAATCACATCTGAGAGTTCAAATCTCGTGTTCACCCTGTTAAGCAACCTAGCGTAGCGTTCGTATATCGCCTCCCAATCCACACCAGCAAGATCCTCCCTCCAATAGTTTTCACGCATAAGTCTCCACGTCTCCCTTAACATCTGGCTCCACTCTTTTTCCGGATCAACCAAAACCTTTATCCTGGCGAGGTTTATCCACCCCGTTCTGGGCCCTGGCTCCTTGCCCCTATCCTCGGGTTTCTGGTCCACTTTAACATACCTGTAGGCGTCACCAACCTTGACGATAATTGCCTCACGTGTCGTGGAAGGCTCAAAGTCGGTTACACCCTGCATGAACACGTCCTTTGCGAGGTCCACTAGGCTATAGGCTTCGATTGTGGCATTGGTAGGGGTAGCGGTTGACCAAAGCCATGTGCTCATCGCCCCCTCAACTGGATGGGATAATAGAAGCACTTTTCCCTTGGCGCCCACTATCTTGGAGTAGTTCCCCTCCTCGACTGGGAATGGTTCGACGCGTAGTTCTATACCCTTCAAGTCAATTTCACCGTCGGTTTCTTTGTGCGAGTCGGATTCGTATGACGGCGTCCTATTGAATGGGGAAGGCGTGGATGCCTTAAGTGTCACAAGGAAGGGCTTAACTGGTTTGGGGAAACCAAGGTCGAAAACAACCCTATCATACACTGGGTCGAGGTGTCTAGATGAGAGATAGTAGAGGTATTTCCCCTCGGGGTCAAAGCTCGGTGAAAAGTCGTGCGATGTTGGGGTGGACACGCGCACGGGGTTCATAGAGTCCACACCAACAATCCTGATGCTTGTTGCTTCGTGGTTCTCAGGAAACGAGTACGCGAGCCACTTGCCGCTCGGGTGCCAGTCTAATCCACTTATAACCCCATACTCGCTTCTATCCAAGAGTTTAGCATCGCCGCTTTCAAGGTTGATGAGCCATAACTCGAACCTGTTGTTTGCGAGCGCCGCAAGCGCTCCGTTTGGGGATGCTTTGAGCTCTTCAACTAAGCCAAAGTCGTGGTCGAAAACCTTCTTACCGCCATCCCTAAGAGTGTACAACTCAAGGCGCTCTTCGCCGCTTTGGTCGGATACCACCAGCAACCTGAGACCGTCAGCCGTAAACTGCGCGTGCCTATACCTCGCGCCGTCTGGTTCTCCGACTTGGATGGGAGCACCCTCCCAGTTACCCATCACGAAGGGTTTACCTCTCACTGTAAACACACTAATGGGGTTTTGTGGGTGTGGTCTGTATTCTTCCACGAACTTTGAGACCTCAACAAACTTAGGCTCCTTCTGCCTCATAGGTGAGGGGACATCCACCTCAAGCTTAGACTCAATCCCACTTAGGGGGTCAAGAAGATAGAGCTCACCCCCACACTGGTAAACTATTCTTCTACCATCACTCCTAGCGTTCCTCACATAATACACACCCTGATTGGTGTGCTTCCTAAGATCTCTTCCCTCCGCGTTAACCGAGTAAACATTGCCGATGCCTTCATGGTCGGACACAAAGTAAAACCTGTCGCCAACCCACATAGGCGAATTCAAGTTGCCTTCAAGATCAAAAAATTTTTCAAAAACTCCCCTGTTACCCCTATCAATCCAGAATTCGCCTTTTGTCCCACCCCTATACCTCTTCCAGTGGGGTAGATCCACGGTATTCCTACCCAACAACGTGCCAATGGGCGTCAAAAGCAGTGATGTGGCTGGACCGTAGGGTAAACGCACAGGTTCTCCACCCCTAGGATCCACGATGAAAAGCTCCCTCCACGACCTGAAGGGCCTATTGTAATCGCTACACACTATGAGCCTGCCGTCAGCCGACCATCCCACAACATCTGTGTACTGTGAGCCAAAATAGGTGAGTCTCCTAGCCCTCCCACCATTGATGCTTACTATGTAAGCCTCCGATACATTTTGTCCACCAATCACCGAGCCCCTGAAGGCGACGCTTTGGCCGTCAGGTGAAATGCGAGGCGAACCCACTACACCGAAACCCACCGTCAACCTGACAGGTGTATCGTCTCCAAGTCGCAGAAGCCAAAGGTCGTCATCGGACACAAAGACAACGATGTCACCCAAAATATCCGGTTGGGAAATGTATGCCTTCATAATGACCTAATTTAAAAAGAATTAATAAAGGTTTGTTTTCTTGCGTTTTAAATATAAGTCCCTTAAATCGCCCTTGTCTGAGATATGCTTCCTATTTTTGTGGTTTTCCCACTAAAAGTCTAGCGCTCGAGTTTTGCGGCGTATTGCTAATCCAGCCAAGCATTTATAAAAAGCTTAATAAGTCACTTATAGAATTATTGTCATATGTTCGAAGTAAGCTCGCGCGTTGATGCGGCCAAGTGGGGCAGGCCTCACTGGGCGATATTTGCGTCCACGAGTATCGGCTATCTTATGTGGGGGGTGATAGGAAGCCTAGCCTACCTGTTTTACCCCAGCGTTAACGCTGTTTGGTTTCTGGTTGCCCCCGTGATTGGCCAACTTGTGGGGGACTTGGGTTTGTCTTATCTATCCGATAGACGACTTGGCAGAAAGACGGCATTCTACGTTACAATGATGCTTTATGGTGTAGGGTCGCTCATAATAGTGTTGTCGACGGCTCTGATCTCTTCAGCCCCATACACCCCCTACCTGATCACGTTGGGGATAGTTTTGGGTGAAATAGGGGTTGAAGGTGAGGTTCCTGTCTCACTCTCCTACCAAGCGGAAACGATGCCCCTCCGTGAGCGTGAAAAAATACTTGTTCTAACACCCAACTTTGATAATGTGGGTGCGGCGCTAGCGGCCTTCGTTGGCTTCCTAGTTTATGGCGCCGTGGGCAGCCATTATGTGGAGTTGCAGGTGCTCGGTTATTTTGCTTTTGCACTCACAGTTATAGCGTTCGCGATTAGATATTTGGTGCCCGAGTCGGCGAGATGGTTGGCCCATGTTGGAAGGGTTGAAAAGGCAAAGGAGGTAACATCCCGCCTAGACACAGATGAGTACGCCACGCCCAAGCCGCTGAACAAAAGAACAAGTCTCTTTGGGAGGTACCTCCTACTACTTGTGATAGGCATATCCCAGTATCTGACCTATGGCCTTATGGCATATGTTGTGGCGGACTACTACTTTAGCGGTAATACGGTGAACTTAGTGGTACTTATTGCCAACGTTGCAGCGTCAGCCACAGGCTTCATAATCCCCCTCTTTATCACTAAGGTATCGATGAGGAAGTATGGATTCGGGGTTTATTTGGGTGGAACCCTCAGCATGATTCCCATATTCTTCACAGTTGACACACTCGGTTCAAACATTGAGCTCTTCTATCTATTCCTCGCAATGAATATGGCGTTCAGCGAAATGGCGTGGTCTGTGCGTACAGTGCTCGAACCACTACTTATGCCCACGAGAATTAGAGCTTTCATGATTGGGCTCATCAGACTAGGCCCAATAATTGGGTACACAGCGTCACTATACCTCACATCAACACTGGGCTTGCACCAATTCGTCGAGTACAATTTGGCGCTTTGGGCTGTCGGGGCGCTTGCAATGCTCTACTGGCTCATTAAGGGGTACGATGTTCATGGTGTGAGCCTAGAGGACACAGCTGGAGAAGGTTTAAGCGTAAAAGAGAGTGTGCGCTCACCAAGTGGAAGCAAGTAAGCGACTCGCGCCACGGCGTGCGAGGTTGCTCCACGGCCGCCTAGCTATATCCCTGTTCTTTGAGTAGCTGGAGTAAGCCTCCTGGGTAAAGTGGTTGTTTGTCCTGTGCGAGTTTGCTTAGTGGTATCCATTTGGCCGTCATCTTAGAGGCCCCCTCCACGAACTCTAGGCGTCCTTTTGAGTATACCGACTCATCTGGGAACACGCCGTCGTACACAAAGTCCACTTCGTGCTGTTGCACACCGTTGTAAACAAAGATGTTTTCGAGCACTCCGAGAAACCTAACATCCTCAACCACCGTGTGGGTTTCTTCTAATAACTCTCTTTTAAGCGCCTGCACAGAGTACTCTCCGAACTCTATTTTACCTCCAAGCGGTCTATAGAAGGCTTGCTTCTTGACGTAGTCAAACCTCTCATATACAAGTATTGCCTTCTGATGTGAGAATAAGCAGAACGCCTTAAGGGTGATGACGCCCTTAGAGCCCACTTGCGAGCCGTCCAAGTATGTGCACCTCACACTCCAATCTCCCTTAAAGCCTCTTCAACATTATCCGTCGGCTTATTACAGCTAAAATTGGAGCAAACATATATGAGTGGCCCATTCCCACCAGCGTGCATGTCTTGGGTATATCCGCATAGCTCAACTATTTCCCTGTCTTGCGGCTCCCTTAGAAGTATTACGCAGTTTGGAGCAAACCTTGCTCTCAGGCTTCCTAGGAGTGTGCGCACAGTGTGCGAGCCACGCTCTCCGGCTATTACGACCTCGTGCGAAGGTCCGAGCGCGAAGTCTAACGCGCAGAGTAGTTGGGTAAAGCCTTCGGGGTTGGCTTCAAGCTGTGCACCCACACCCTCTAAGAGGGTGTTCGCCTTAACCTCATATGAAGTGTTGCCAGTCAACTTAGAAAGCCTTAGCAGGTTGGATAGCGCCACCGAGTTACCAGATGGTACAGCACCATCATAATACTCCTTTGGGCGTACAAGATTGTGCTCAGAGTTGTCAGCGGTCAAATAGAATCCTCCCCCAGCACTATCCCAGAAGTGTGTGAGCATATACTCGTTTAGCCTCACGGCCTGTTTGAGATACTCGGTCTTGAATGTAGCCTGGTAGAGTTCGATTAACCCCCAGACCATAAATGCATAGTCGTTGAGAAATCCTTCCCCATAGGCCGCGCCCCCCGCGTAGACATGGTAGAGGCCGCCGCGCGCGGACGCCATATTGTTGAGTACAAAGCAAGCCGCACGCTCAGCTATATCCAAGTATTTGTTAGAGCCCAGAGCCGAAGAGCCTCTTGCTAGGGCGGCAACCATGAACCCATTCATATCGGCTAGGATTTTCTCATCCCTGTGAGGTCTAACACGCCTACTTCTTGCTTCTAATAGGGTCTTTCTTGCAGCCTCAAGTTCTGCGCGGATGCGGTCTGGCTCAAGCCCCTTCCGAGCGGCGAACTCCTCCAAACTCATCTCGGCGTGCAAAATGTTAGCTCCCTCCAAGTTCTCCGCGTTCTTAAGGTTTCCTTCTTCGCTTATGTGGTAGTACTCTTTAAACAGCTTTAACTGGCTTTCAGGCAGGATTGAAGAGAGCTCTCTCCAGCTCCAAAGGTAAAATTTCCCTTCAACACCTTCACTATCTGCGTCAAGCGCCGTGTAGAACCCGCCAACATCAGAGAGTAGCTCCCTACAAACAAACTCGAACAGTTCGCGCGTTACGTCAATGTAGAATTTTTTACCTGTAGATTGGAATGCCTCTGTGTACACTAGACTAGCAGCGGCTTGATCATAGAGCATTTTTTCAAAGTGTGGCATCATCCACCTCTGGTCTGTTGAGTATCTGTGAAGTCCGAAGCCAACTTGATCATATATTCCGCTGCACCTCACACGTTGAAGCGTTTTCTCAACCATGAATAACGCTCCCTTATCAATATACCTCTTATAGTAGCGTAGAAGGAATGATAATCTGTGGGGCATTAGGAACTTGGGTTGTAAGCCGAATCCTCCGTGCGCCTCGTCAAACTCCTCGTACAAACGTGTGTACGCATCTTTAAGCGTCCACTCACCCACACGTCCACCCACACGCGTGTTAGAGGACGACCTGAGCGCGGCCGTAATATTCTCAGCCGCCTCAACCGCTTCTCTACGCCTGTTCAACCACAAATCCCTTATTTTGGGTATGAGCTCTTTGAGCCCGATCATCCCAAACCTACTGTCTTTTGGAATATACGTGGCTGCAAAGAATGGCTTCCTGTCGGGTGTCATCACTATTGTAAGAGGCCACCCTCCACTACCAGTCATAAGTTGACAAACATTCATGTATACCGCGTCGATATCTGGCCTCTCCTCTCTGTCGACCTTAATACACACAAAGGCGTCGTTAAGAAGCTTCGCCACCTCCACGTCCTCGAAAGACTCTTCAGCCATCACATGGCACCAGTGGCATGTGCTGTAACCTATCGAGAGAAAGATGGGTTTATCTTCCCTCTTAGCCTTCTCGAACGCTTCTTCACACCACGGATACCAATCAACAGGGTTGTAGGCGTGTTGAAGGAGATAGGGGCTTCTCTCTTTGATAAGCCTGTTGGGAGTGTGCCCAAAGTTAGAGCTCAAAGTTAAACACATTTAACTACGTTCAACGCGAAATTAAACCTAACTACACTCAAACAAATTAGAGGTGTTGGAAGCAAAGTTTTTTTCGGTTGAGTGAGTTTTAAATGGTGATGGGGATCAAACACAAAATAGAACGCACTGTTTTATAGAATATTCGAGGTGCTGGACTAAGCTGGACTATACCAATTCTACGCTCAGTGTACGATCTCGCTCCTTCGAGTAAATCACACGCTTATTGAAGGGATCAAAAAATATTTGGGTGTAATCCATAACACGCAATCGGCTAACTGCCACCAATACGCTAGATCCCAGAGAGCCACTCAAGTTTTTCGTGGTCAAAAATGGTGGCGCAGCCACCTTCTCTAATAGCTTTCAAATGTTCCCTGAGTTTTTGTTAACAGGTCTGTGAATACCATTAGGTTGAGTGGATGGTTGAAGAGCCCAAGCTATGGTTTTCGTTAGCTAGAATGACCAAAAAACTATTAGGTTTAAGATGGTAAGTTTAGGTATATGCCCACCGTTTTTTTCTGTGTGTTTTTAAACGCTTCTAATAGTCTTCAGACTGTTCAGTTTGGTGCGATAGAGCAGGTGGGCGCAATAGTTTTTATCGGTGTGGTTTCAGCGAGGCTTGCTAAGACTTTCCGGATACCAATGCTGATACCTCTCCTCGTCACTGGACTAGTTCTCGGGCCTGCTGGCTTCGGATTCATTCGGCCCGGCGACTTCGGCATATCTCTTACGGGTGTTGCCTTTGTGATTATCCCACTCTATCTTTTCGCCGAAGGTTTATCGATGGATGTTACAGAGATACGTAGTGCTGGCCTTGTTGTTGGCTTGCTAATAACGATTGGTGTTGTGATAACCGCCTTGGGCGTGATGCTCGTATCACGCTTTATTTTGGGACTGCCTCTCCTTGTAGCGTTGCTTCTCGGCTCAATTGTGAGTAGCACTGACCCCTCAGCCGTAATACCCTTACTTGAAGGGAGTAAAATCAATCGAAAGGTGGTTTCGATACTCAAGGCAGAATCAGCTCTCAATGACCCCACATCAATAGTACTGTTCACTGTTACCCTAAGTCTAATTGAGAACCCGAACTCAGTGACAGATGCGGGTGTTGTGGCTAACTTTGCCCGCCTTATGCTTGGAGGCTTGTTGGTTGGCGTGCTTTTCGGCTATACTAGCGTAGCCTTAACAGAGCGCTTTGAACTGTACGAACAGCTTAATTATGTCACGGTGATCACGTTTATAGCCGCCTACATTGTTGCTGGATACTTCAACACAAGCAGTGTGGTGGCCTCCGTTGTATCTGGACTAATCGTTGGAAGCGAGCTCAAAAGGCTCGGTCTCACACCGCAGATACGTCGGAACCTCAACTATTTTTGGGATAATATTAAATTCGTGTCGGAGGTAACAATATTCCTCTTATTCGGCCTATACACGACTAGGGCTGTTTTCGGTCTACACACTCTGCTTGAAGGTTTAGCGATCACCCTCCCCCTGATCTTCTTGATCCGACCCGCGGCTGTATTTGTCTCTGCGATTAGGGGTTTAAAGAGAAATGAAAAGTTTTTCGTGTCTTGGATTGGTGTTAGGGGATCGGTGGCTGCGGCGCTAGCGGCAGCAACAGTTGGTATAGCTTCAGCGCTACCCACCCTCTCTCCGTACGCGCAAACCATTTTTTCCGTGGTGCTATTCATGGTTATATTCACGATAGTTGTGGTCGCATTCACAGCGCCGCGAGTGGCAAGCCTTCTTGGTGTTGAGGCTGTCGACAGGCTTGACGAGTATAGATCAATTAGAGCCAGACAGTTAGCGCTGATCTCAGCTCTGAGAAGCCTTGATGAATCACGTTCGCGTGGTGAAATCTCAGACGGGGTATATAGGGATCTTAAGGGAGAATATGAATCCAAGTTGAGTGTGATTCAGGCTAAAATACAGGAAATCGAGGAACAGCTCAAACTCAACACCGAGCAGCTACAGGTCTTAAGAAACAAGAGACGCCTCATAGTTGAGCAGATTAGCACCCTTAACGAGTTTAGAAGGACGAGTGAGCTCTCGGACAAAGCTTACAACGAGATTATGGATGAGTTGGTGAACCAACTAAACGATGTGGACGACAGGCTCACAAAGTTGATGGTTGGCGAAGGAGAAAAGGTAAAAGACACCGCGGAGGAAAAACATAGCCATAACTTAAGTTAGGCGCCAGTTGTTGTAAGCCGAAATGATTGAGGTCGATGGTTCAACTATGGAGGGTGGAGGCCAAATACTCAGGACTGCGGTATCCCTCTCAGCCGCAACACGGTCACCCGTATTGGTGCACTCTATTAGGGCTAACAGGAAGCCCTCTGGGTTGAGACCCCAACACCTAGCCGCCATAAGAGCTGCTGCAGATGTGTGTTCAGCCAAACTTGAAGGCGCGCGTATCGGTTCTAGTCAAATAGTTTTTGAACCTCAGGATATAAAGGGCGGTGACTATGAGTTTGATGTGGGCACCGCGGGTAGTGTGACCTTGGTTTTGCAGACGCTGCTACCAATAATGGTGTTCTCTGGTCAGCGGTTTACCGTTAGGGTAAAGGGTGGGACAAATGTTATGAGCAGTCCTAGTGTGGACTACTTCGAACACATATTCCTCTTCCACCTTGCACAGTATGGTGCGCGTTGTGGTTTCAGGATTGTGCGAAGAGGGTTTTACCCGGTGGGTGGGGGTGAAGTCGAGCTAATTGTCAACCCATCGAGTATTGGGAGAGTGAGTCTGACCGAGAGGGGTGAAAATATTGGTTCGTTCGCCATATCCGGCGCATCTAGGGATCTTCAAAAGGCGCGTGTAGCTGAGCGCCAACTCCAATATGTTGAGGCCGACGAGAAGAGAGTTGAGTATGTTGACACACCTTCAACGGGAAGCTATGTGTTTGTGGCGCGCACCTACTCCAAAACGCGTCATGGGTGTGATGCAGTAGGTCGGCGCGGGCTGAGAGCCGAGGAGGTGGGCAAATCCGCTTGGGGATGCCTTATACGCCAAGACGGCGTGTTAGACGAGTTTATGAGCGACCAGATAATACCATACATAGCCCTATTCGGGGGTAGGGCAATAATCGAGGGCACAACACACTCTAAAACCAACTTGTACGTGTGCTCACTCTTCCCAGTGCGCAACATTGCTGTGAGTGAGTTGGGAAATGGCGAGCTTCTATTAGAGGCGGACTAATATGTCGAAACACTTTAGGGTGATTGTAATATGGATGAATTAAAGGTTCTGTTCGTATCAGACCTTCATGGCTCCGAGGTTGTGTATGGTAAGGTTGCGAATTCTGCGAGGTTCTATGGTGTGCCCAATGTCGTTGTGGGCGGGGATCTAACTGGTAAGCTACTTGTATCCATTGTAGACAAGGGTGGTGGTGAATACGCATTAGAGTTTATGGGTGAAAAAATTGTTGTTGACTCCACAAAGCTCGAAGTGTATAAGAAGAAACTCAGGGAGGCAGGCCAATACTATAGGGTGCTTAGTAAAGACGAGTTCGAGGATGTGAGTGAAGACAAAAGTAAGGTAAAGACGTTATTCCTAGAAGAAATGAGGAGTACGTTGGCACTATTCTTGGAAAAGTGTGAGGAGAAGTTTAAACCAATAGGAGCTAAGCTCTACGTTATACCGGGAAACGACGACTACCCAGAGGTCGCCAGTTTCCTAAATACACTGGAGGGCCACACCATAAAAGTGTTCGATGAAAGGGTGGTAGAGTTCGGCGGCTACCAGTTAGCCGGCTTCGGTTATGCGAACCCCACCCCGTGGAACACTCCGCGGGAGCTCCCCGAAGACGAGATATACATTAGGCTCACACAAATCACCGCTAAAGCTGATGCGAGAACGCTAGTGGTGGTGGCCCACCCACCCCCCTACAACACGCTGCTGGACCTCGCGCCCAAACTAAAAGACTTTAAGCCTGTTATGGTTGGGGGAGAAGTGGTCAAGGACCATGTGGGTAGCACATCTGTTAGGAGGTTGCTCGAGGAAAAAGCGCCACTCATAGGCCTCCACGGCCACATACACGAGTCCCCTGGGGCCGATAGATTGCACCCCACCGGCGAATCTTCGCGGAAAAATGTACCAGTCTTCAATCCTGGAAGCGAATACAATATGGGTGTATTACGAGGGGTGTTGCTAAGCATAAGAGGGGAAAATCTGAGCTACATATTTACACGTGGGTAAACATGCATAATGGCTACACAAAAAATACGAGCGCACACTTCTTTAAACAGGAACCACACACATGTGCTCAACCTGCGGTGCATATTAGGCTCAATACACAAAAGCGATTTGGGCTTTAGGAAACATCTTCGACCAAAAGTGTGTAGCATGTAGGGTGAATCCGCGTGGTTGAACCATCACCAATATCTTTTGCACGATGTGTTTAGCCAGACTAGTTAAGGCCTCGGTGCACAACAATGGTGTGTGCTTTCCCAACGTGTAAGTCGCTAACCTTCTATCCCAATATTAAAGATATCCGTGTACATCCTCACAAATAGTTGCTAAACGCGTTGTACAGCGGTGTTCGTGAACTTATAGCTTCGCCCAATTCTAAAACCCGGTTAATAAGTTAGATAGACTCTAACTGTCTCTTATGGAGGGGTTGGGCTCGTAGCTCATCCACAGCCCAATATGGGTGTACACCGCTACTGGGTAGTGGAGGAGCCGGGGGTGGGATTCGAACCCACGGTTAAGCGGCTGGCTACGATGACCACTGCAGGCCGCCGCCTTAGGCCGCTCGGCCACCCCGGCGACGAGATTTAACCTCCCATAGACTCATAAGTTTTTTCATGGTAGTGGATGTCTTCTGATCACCATGTTGTTTTGGCCGCTTTCTAAATCCCTTAGGAACCTCTCATCAGCTAATGCCAAGTACTCTTCGGGTTGAGAGTTGATCTGGGTTATGGTTTCGTGGTTAGCCGGTTTCTGGGGTAGGTGAGCCAACAGGAAATCCAGTAGCTCGTCTGGTTTTGGTTTAGGTGTCCAAAGCCGGCTTTTGAGTTCACCTATTGTGGCCTGGATTGGGATCCCTCTTCTTATTTCTTGGGGTGTAGAGTGTGATGGGAGCGTGTTTATCTTTTCGGGAATGTTTTCGAAGACCCAGTCGTAGAGGTCGTAGAGAGCTTTTGCCTTTTCTTCAACCTGTAACAGGCCACCTAAGTCAGGCCTCGCATAGCCGTCAGTGAATAACAGGTCTCCAGTGAATAGGGCTAGGGGCGTTTTATCACCACCCTTCGATAGTAGTAGCATGCACGAGTCTAAGTGGTTGTTCAGAGCTATTGGTCTAAGTTCGTATTCTCCATGCGTGATTGTGAAAGATGCGTGTTGTTGTGTTGAATTGAACCTGTATAGTGGTATCCTCAAAGTGTTGGAGAGTTTGAGTCCACCCGAAATATGGTCGAGTGGTTTGTGGGTCTCTACAACGGCGACAATCCTTAACCCGAGTCTTCCAACCTCGTTTAGGCAGGATGTGTTGGCTAGGTGTTGGGGGTCCACTATAACTGCCTCACCACTTTTCTTCGAGCCGACCACGTATCCCATGCACCCCTTCAATATCCGCCTTAGTTGAAGGATTATGAGGTCTGGGTCGAGGTATACCTCGGCTACGTCGCACAAGGCGTTGAGCAGATTCATCCCACCCCTGACGCTTTTAGCCCTATAACCCAGCGAAGACAGTATTTGAGCTGCTATAAGCGACCTGTTACCGTGCGCGCACACAACTAATACCTCCTTGTTTAAGGGTATCTTTTCAAGGATAGCTTCAGGTTGAGTGAACAGGTCCTGTACGGGTAGGAGGAGTGGCTCCACACCCCCATACTTAATATTCCAAGCATCATACTCCCATGGGGTCCTCACATCTAGTAAAACAAATTCTTCTTTCAAATCTATCTTACGTTTGAGTGTTTCAGGGCCAACTTCCAGTGGTTCCTCTATGCTTAGCATTTAACATATTAAGGAAGGTTATATGTATAAACTTTATCGACTTAACTCATACTTAGGGCCAAACCCTTTAACACAGCATTATTTCCTATTAAGAGGCTGTGTTGTTCAACATTGTGCGATGTCCTATGTAGCCCTAAAAAGTTTAGAGGGAGGTGAGTGGTCGAATGGCCAGCGGAGAATAGCGGCTCCAACATGGTCCAACCAGCTTGATAACTCCAACCAAAAAGTGTTAATTTATTTTCTCGTTGCAAATCGGTGTATGCGGTGAGGATAGGGTGTCTGTTTGCGGGTCACACCTCCCGTGTATGTGAGCCCGTATTAATAGTTATGATGTCTATCTCGATCACGGTCATGGAGTTAGGCGAATTCGCTTGATTCATAGAATGATAATGTGTGCGTCAACAGGGCTGTCTTAATGCGCTTTGTGGCAAGGTTTGTACATCTGTCGACAAAGTTTCTTAGCGTAAGAAGAATTTGTAGAGTGGAGCGAAAAAAGCATTTTACTAGTAGTTTAGCGTATTCTAATTTGATACATTAAGCAGAAAGAGATTTATATTACTAGAATTTATATTAACATGTATATCCTGTAAATTTTGATTATTATATAGCTAGAACTGATGAAGAGGCGATAGATCTACTTGACAAACATGCTGGGGAAGCTAAGGTTCTGGCTGGTGGTCAGAGTCTGATACCGTTGATGAAACTTAGGTTGGTGAGGCCTACGCTTGTGGTGGACATAAACCCAATAACGGAGTTAAGATATGTGAGGGAAGAGTCAAACGGTTGGCTTGCAATAGGCGCCTTGACCCGCATAGCTGACCTCGTAACTTCGCCCATAATAAGGAAAAAGTATCATATCATCTATTCATAATAAGAATAACTCAAACTGGCTTAACACTGGACGAACCTAGCCGTGATTTTCTAGGCTAATTAGGCCTTTTTTAAGCGTACATGGGCTTAGGCACACACTATCTTCAATGAGGCAGCGAAACAAATAGCGGATCCTCAAGTGAGAAACATGGGCACGGTTGGCGGCAACGTTTCGCATGGTCATCCGGGGAACGATCTACCAGCCGTCTTCATGGCGCTAGACGCTAGATATGTCATTAGGAGTCCCAAGGGCCAGCGAACGGTGTCTCCTAAAGACTTCTATCGTGGTCCCTACGAGACCATCTTAGAACCCAACGAACTACTCACCGAGGTCAGGATCCCACCCGCAAAGGGTAGAAGTGGTGGATCATATGCCAAGCTAGAGAAAAGGGTGGGCGACTTTGCTATCGCCGCAGTGGCTGTCCAAGTGAGTCTAACTGAAGACGGAAGAATTTCAACGGCTGGATTGGGCTACACTAATCTAGCCCCAAAGCCACTAGACGGCGACCCGATAGCAACACTGTTAGTAGGAAAGAAATTAAGTAAAGATGTATTAGGGGAAGTAAAAGAAGCCTTAGAAAAATTCGGATTCTCGCCCTCTACAGACTTAAGGGGGCCTGATTGGTATAAGCGCGATATGGCAAAGAACCTAACCATTAAAGCGCTAAACACTGCGGTGGAGAGGGCGGAGGCGATGGTTGTATGAATAGGCATACTGTGGGCGTTAGGGTTAACGGGGTTCAGAGATTTGCGGAGGTTGATTCACGGATGTTGGCGGTGCATTTTATAAGAGAGAAACTTGGGTTGACCGGTACACATGTGGGGTGTGATACGTCCAATTGTGGAGCTTGCACGGTGCTGGTGAAGTTTCCTTGGGAAGACAAATTCAAGAGCGTTAAGAGTTGCACGCTGTTCGCTGTTCAACTTCAAGGAGCAGAAATCTATACAGTTGAAGGGTTAGAGGTTGATGGTAAGCTTCATCCCGTTCAGGAAGGCTTCTGGGAGAAGCACGGCCTCCAGTGTGGCTTTTGCACCCCCGGCCTTCTAATGCAGTCCGCTTGGCTGTTAGAGAACAATCCTAACCCCACAGAGGAAGAGATCAGGTGGGGCATCTCAGGTAACCTGTGCAGATGTACCGGCTATGTTAAAATTGTGGAGGCCATACAATACGCAGCAAAGAAACTGGCTGAGTCCGGTGAATCCTCTCTCACACTAATTAGGAGGTGAAATGTGATGGAGTCGCAAGTTTTGGTTCACGGCATAGGCCACCCACTCAAGAGGAAAGAAGACCCTAGGTTGATACGTGGAAAAGGGACTTACGTCGATGACGTGAGTCTCCCTGGCATGCTATACATGAAGATAGTGAGAAGCCCGTATTCCCATGCCAGAATAAAGAAAATAGACATAGAAAACGCTCTTAAGGCTCTAGGCGTCGTGAAGATCATAACCGGTAAAGACTTGGAGGCTGCTGGTCTAGCTTGGATGCCGACGCTCGCAGGCGACAAGCAGACCGTGCTCGCCCTCGACAAGGTATATTACCAGTATCAAGAAGTAGCCGCGGTGATAGCTGAAGATAGATACGCGGCTGAGGACGCAGCCGAGCTAATAGACGTTGAGTATGAGCCGTTAGACCCCGTGGTTGACCCACGGAAAGCGCTTGAACCAGGAGCCCCTATAGTTAGGCCTGACAAAGCAACCAATCACGTCTTCCATATGGAGGCCGGTGATAGAGAGTCAACGGAGAGGATGTTTAAAGAGGCTGATTTGGTTGTTAAAGAGACATTTTACTATCAGAGGATACACGTTGCGCATATGGAGACCTGTGGTTGCGTGGCACAGTATGACCCAGTATCAGGCAAACTCACTCTATGGATGACAACTCAAGCACCCCACGCTGTGCGCACGGTTGCAGCACTCTTTACAAAGATACCCGAGCACAAAATAAGGATTATTTCACCTGATATAGGTGGAGGCTTCGGCGGCAAGGTCTACGTTTACCCAGGCTATGTGGTGGCTGCCTTCGCGTCGATTGTGACAGGTAGACCTGTTAAATGGATTGAGACAAGGACCGAAAACCTAAGTAGTACTGCGTTCGCTAGGGACGCGTACATCACGGGCGAAATAGCCGCCAAGAAGGATGGGACAATGTTAGCGCTAAGGATAAAGGTCATAAGCGACCACGGCGCCTTTTTTGGCGACGCGAACCCCTCAAAGTTTCCGTTCGGCCTCTTCTCGATAGTGTCTGGGTGCTATAAG
Organism: Thermoprotei archaeon; assembly: GCA_038884175.1. GTDB lineage: Archaea > Thermoproteota > Thermoprotei_A > Marsarchaeales > Marsarchaeaceae > ECH-B-1. The sequence goes on from JAVZKQ010000001.1 coordinate 54,562, forward strand.
TGGAGAAGCGGGTTTATTGAAGTCGATGGAGCCCACACCAATAAGCCTCCCGGGGGAATAGCTTACAGATGTTCATTCAGGGTTACGGAAGCGGCCTATACAATTGAGAGGTTGGTGGATATTCTTGCACACGAGCTAAAAATGGATCCTGCCCAGCTTAGGCTAATGAACTTCATCCAGCTTAGGCTAATGAACTTCATTAAACCGGAAGAGTTTCCCTATAGGTCGGTGTTCGGTTGGACGTATGACAGTGGGAACTATGAGCGGGCGCTTAGGGTTGCGATGGAGAAGATAGGCTATGAACAGCTGAGAAAAGAGCAGGAGGAAAAGCTGAAGAAAGGGGAGCTCATGGGAATAGGTATCAGCACCTTCGTCGAGATAGTGGGCGCAGGTCCAAGCCAAACATTCGACATACTCGGTTTGAAGATGAGTGAGAGTAGCGAGATAAGGATTCATCCAACCGGTAAGGTTATTGCGAGGTTTGGCACAAAATCTCAGGGGCAGGGACACGAGACAACATACGCCCAGATAATAGCTGAGAAGTTGGGAATACCCGAGGATGACATAATCGTGGAGGAAGGCGACACGGATACAGCCCCCTATGGATTGGGGACCTATGCCAGCAGGAGTACCCCGACCGCCGGTGCGGCGGCAGCTGTCACCTGTGATAAAATAATCCAGAAGGCTAAGAAGATTGCTTCCCACCTTCTGGAAGTTAGGGAAGAGGATCTAGAATATACCAGGGGTAAATTCAGCGTGAAGGGTGTACCAGCCAAGTTCGTCACGATGCAGCAGGTGGCGTTAGCCGCCTACACAAACCCCCCGCCGGGCGTTGAAACCGGCCTAGAGGCGGTAACCTACTACGATCCTCCGAATATGACCTTCCCTTTCGGCGCGTATATCTGCGTAATAGATATAGATAAGATCACGGGGCAACCCAAAATCAGGAGGTTTGTAGCTGTGGATGACTGTGGGAACGTGATTAATCCACTTATAGTTGAGGGCCAAATACACGGCGCCCTAACGATGGGCTTCGGGACAGCGTTTCTAGAGGAGATAAAGTATGATGAGCAGGGTAACATATATGGCAACACTTTTATGGATTATCAAATACCCACAGCTGTAGAGGCACCCAGATGGGAGACTGAGAGAACCGTGACACCTTCGCCCCACCATCCTCTGGGAGCCAAGGGTGTTGCTGAATCACCAACGGTAGGTTCACCGGCCGCGTTTGAGAATGCGGTGGTGGACGCTCTCTATCACTTGGGTGTGAGAAGTGTTGGTATGCCGCTCTACCCATGGAAAATATACAGGACCTTGAAGGAGAAGGGAGTTGCGCCATAGAAGAGGTCGGGATTGTTGGAAGAAAAGTCTGTAAACCACAGGATAGTCGAGCTCTTAGAAGATGGTCAACCCTTCGTCGTTGTCACGGTGGTCAGAACATCGCCAGCTATCAGTGTGAAGCCTGGTTCGAAAGCCATCATAAGAGCCGACAGAAGCGTTGAGGGTTGGTTGGGCGGAAGCTGTGTAGAACCCCAACTGATAGAGGTAGCCCTAAATTGCTTGAAAGGATGTGAAGTCAAGTTGGTACAAGTGGGACAGGGTCCCCAGAAATCCGAACAATCCTTTGCTGACATAACACTTCCCAACTACTGTATAAGTGGGGGCAGCGCACTTTTTCTAATGGAACCCTACATAACCTCGCAAATAATAGTGATAGGTGATAATAGAATAGCCGAAGTGGTCAATGAAATAGCAAAGTTGGTGGGTTTCAAAACCATACAGCTAACCAGAGATGGTATGGATGACGCCAAGAGGGTGAATCTAAATGTGACATCTAAGACAATCGCCGTGGTTGCCACTATGGGTAAATATGACGACATCTCCGTACAGCTAACCTTAGAGATGGATGTGCCCCACGTGTTGTTGATTTCTAGTAAGAAAAGGTGGGAGGGGCTTAAAAAGATCCTGCTCGACAAGGGTGTTCCAAGCGATAAGCTCGAAAGAGTGAAGGCTCCAGCTGGAGTAGACATAGGCGCAAAGTCGCCTGAGGAGATAGGGGTTAGCATAATCGCGGAGGCAATTGAAATATTAAATAGACAAAGGGTTACAACAAGGCCGCCTAAAGTTGAGATTGAGGAGAACGTTGCAAAGGATATTGTCTGCGAAATGGTTGTTTCGGTCAGCACACCCTATAAGGCCGACCTCCAGAATAAGGCATACTATTTCTGTAGTGAGTATTGTCTTAACAAGTTTTTGGAGGAGCCCTCCAAATATGTTTATGTAGAAGCTAAGAGTTAGCCATTGCCATCTGGGACGCACAGCCTGAACGCTTTAGCTCACAGTGCGCGGCTGGCCAGATGCGTTTAAGGGTTCCTAGTAGCTGAAGTATTTCTGCTTATATGTTTGGACTGTGGGTAAGGGTTAATATGCTGTGGTGGCATTGACGTCTTTGATGAGTATGTATGGTGCAAATGTGGGTGTGCCCACTTCCCACCATTCAATCCAGTTCCTCGTCTTTGATATTAGGCTGATACTCTTCAGTTGGCGTAGCACCGAGTCGCTAAGCCTGAACCCCGCAACAGGCTCGCCGATTTTGCCGTTGATCACGCTAAACGAGGCGTCCCTTGGCAGTGTTGAGTACTCGCCTGTCCGAAGGTTCTGGAAGCGTGTGTACCAGTTGTTGGTCACGAGCAGCCCCCTCTTGGTCTCCTTAATCATTTCGTCGAGTGTTGAGTCGCCTTCTCCGAACACCACTGTGTGTGGTTGTGGAGAAATTATACCAGCGTTACCAGTTGTCTTTGTGCCGAACTTTTTTGCTGTGGAAGTGTTGTGCAGCATGTTTCTGAAAACACCGTTTACAATGATCTCGGTTTTCTGTGTGGGTACACCCTCATCGTCAACGCGGCGCCCACCTAGACCACCCTTAAAAACTCCATAGTCCCACACGTTAAGTGACTCAACACCCACCTGCTGGTTTAGCTGGTCGCTTAAATAGGACACGCCAGATTCGATTAGATAGGCTGATGCCGCATCGCCGAGGGGGAGAATGTTGGCGACAACAGTGGGTGTGAATATCACATCATAAGTGCCCGCCTCAAGTTGCTTTGGACCCTCAGCCATCTTGGCGTACTCCCCAGCAGCCTTACCAGCCTTCTCAGGGTTGAACTCCGAGAGAAACGAGGCGCACGACAAACCGTGACCAGAAGCGTTATTTTCCGTAAAGGCCCTAACATTCAACAATATCTTTGTGTGCGCGTCCTCCGCAGCCGCACCAGCGCTTGTATAGACGTACACCCTTCTCAGAACGCCTTCAAGCGAACCAGCTACACGGCTGGCGCCAGCCTTTTGCGCCGCGTCGACAGCCTGATGCGCGTGTTCAACAAGCTCCTCATCCTCAAGCTTTTTATCGTAGTTCTGCTCTCCTGGGTAGTCGAATGGGCCGCTTGGAAGCGGCGCGTAGTCGTCGCTTGGAGCCAGCCTGCTCGCCGAGTCCACGAGCCTCGACACAAACCTCTCAAGGGATTGTGGGGTTGTGTCGTGAGTAACACCCATCACCCTCCTAGTCTGGTAGGCCAAGTACACTTGCACAGAAGTGTCCACAACACTACTTGCGAGTGTTACACGGTTGTTAGCTATTCTTATTAACCTAGTGAGATCCCGTGTGATGACCACTGAGACATCGGTGCACCCAAGTTTTTTGGCGTTTGAGACAACCTCCTTTGAAAGTTCTTCTATGGTTTCCTGACCCATCTCAATTCACCTCTTTAACCCAAAACCACACTCCTAAGCCTGATGTGTGGCGCCCCAAAATACACTGGTGCACCCTGCATTGGGTCTCCCTTTCCACACATCCCCGCGTAGAATTCTAGGTCTTTGGCGCGCGCATCTATACTCGACCAGTAAGTGGGTGTGCTTATCTCAAGTATGGGTTTGTTCAATGCACCCTTGATCTCGCCCCCCTCTATTAGGAAGGCCTCTAAACCCACGTAGCGTTGGTTGAGTCTCTTATCGTCAATATTCCACTCCATAAAACTCTTTATGTAAACCCCTCTATTAGTGTCCTTTAAAAGCTCGCTTGGATCCCAGTCGCCTGGCTCAATATATGTGTTGGCCATCCTTATAAGCGGCTCTACATTGTATCTCACCGCCCTAGCCGACGCATTGCTCTTAACCCCAAACCTTTTAGCTGTCGCCCTGTTGAGTAGGAGTTCCGAGACTTGGCCTGCCTGTAGGAGTCTGCGTCTTCTCGCCTTAACCCCTTCGTCGTCGTATAGGTAGAAGCCCATCGAGTTTGGAATCGTTGGGTCATCTGACACATAAGCTTCGGCGCCCCCAAGCTTGATGTTTGGTTGCTGGGGGTTAAGGTATGATTCGCCCGCTTGGGCTGCCTCCCGCCCAAGTATGCGGTCCATTTCAAAGGGGTGGCCCACCGACTCGTGGCTTGTCAGGGAGGCCACGTTTGGGCCTAGAATAACGTCCACCTTTTCGCCACGTGGTGGAGTGGTGGTAGAGGAAAGTGTGTTTGCTATCTCGGCTAGTCTTGTGGAAACGTACTCCACAAGTTTCAAGTTCTCCACAAGCTCGAACCCTCCACTTCCCCCAAGACCAGAGTAACCCGGGGGCACCGAAACAGTGATCCTTTCACCATCCTTCAACCCTACAAAAACACTGTGAAAGGAAACCCTGGGCACAACTGAGGACACCTTTGAACCTTCAGAGTTCATATAGAGCTTGCGTTCGGTGGATAGGTCTATGCGTAGCAGGCGAACTGGGAAACTAATACCCTTAACCTCGTGGTTCGCTGCTGAGTCGACGTCTCTAAGTAGAGAAACCACGACTTCAGCGGAGAGGTCGCTGAGCGGCTTAACCTCGCTGACGGTCCAATCAGCGTTCACAGTCTCTTCCTCCGATAAATCGTATTTCTCACCCATATAGCCACTGTTTTTGGCCATCTTTACAGCCGCTTCAACAGCCTCCGCCACGGCCTCTCTCGTTAGAACATTGGTCGCACCAAAGCCAAGGCATCCGTCGTAGATCACCCGTACACCCACACCACGCGAGTCCACGAGCACGGCTGGCTCAGCCACACCACTTCTCAGAGAGTAGCCCGTATAGGTGTTGGTGTGAAGCCTTACTTCAGCGTAATCACATCCAAGCTTGGATGCTTGACTAAGGGCTTCTGAACAAATATCCTCATCGAACCGCTCACTCAAGCCGAATCCCATAATCAACAACCAACACACATAATTAAGCATACCCATAAGTATATCTATTGTGTGCAGTGCTAGGATAATTGGTGCTTAACTGTGTCTCATCGTTCAATGCTAGTAGGTATGAGAGTGTGCACCCACCCTCCTTGGTTAACACTTTTCGGTCTCGACAAACATATATTCGGCCAGAAACCATTTTTTGTGCAGCCGGGGTCTCCTAGCCTGGCCATGGAGCGAGGCTCATAATCTCGTCCCCGCGGGTTCAAATCCCGCCCCCGGCATATAACCGAACAAATCATACTGCTCTATAAAATGGTTTAGTGAGCTGTGAGCCAGCCGCACTAAATGGTGTGGTTTTCAGATGGTAACCTTAATTGGGCTGTAATGTTTTATTCTGTTATTACTCTTTGCTAGATAATGGGGCAACCCTGTTTGGTGTCAATCTGGTGTGTATTAGTGGCTAGTGAGTTGATGATGAGGGTACGTTTGTGGTTATGCGATTGGGATATGAGGTTATAATAATTCCGGTCCGATGGCATAGGCGTCTGCCAACGAGAATTCGGATTTACCCGTTAACACCCAACATATGTGTGAAACCATATGTCTCATTATGTTGGGCAGGCTTCGGCTATTAATAAGGGGGTTGTGGTTAGAGGATCTCTGTGGTGAAGGTAGCGTTGCTGCTACGTCTTAAACCACCCTGTTCCCCTTTGCTTCCGCTTTACTAGGGTTTTTGTTAAGATTTATTCTGTACACTGTTACTGGGTGCTTTGCTTTGGGGTAGCAGTAGCCTTCTATAGGGCATAGCCTGGCTGTTTTCAGCGTATCACAGCTTGGGGCGGTGTAAGCTGTGTGTGAACCTATTTCACCGTATATGTGTGCTATGTGGTAGGCCGCTATACTCTCGTTATAGTCGGATGTTGTTGAGAACGCTTTGAGTGTTTCTTCTTTTGGTGCGCCGATCATTCTCATGAATGCGGCGAACGCGAAGCGTGCGAAGTGTGGGGGTTCTAGTCCTTTTGACATCTGCGCAATAATCTCCCTCATGCATGGGGGGTACATCTCCGCTTTTCGTGGGAGAACTCCTCCCCCGCCCAGCTCCTCCCAGCTTTTGGGCACAAGCTTGGATACCTCCGTTTCCAAGCCCTCTACCCAACCAGGTCTTTTGCGTGGACCAGAGGGGGGGCTGAACCGAAGCTTCTCTTCGAGTATCCTATTGAGCTTGCTAAAACACAGTTGAGATGCAATGAGTGAAGAGGATCTCCCATCCAATATGAGTTTTCCCTTATAGAGGGGTAGGTCGACAAGTCTTAGACGGTTCCCCCACAAGTTGGGCATACTAAGGAAGTCTGAAAGCTTTACAACGATTTTACCGTCCTCCCCAACCATGTTGGGAAGCGAAAAATCCACTGATAGCAACTCTGATACTGTCAGTGGCTCCTCTGTTTTGAGTAACTCGCCAGTTCTAATGCTCAGCCAGTTAAAGAACCGTGAGCCGAGCCGCATCTTTGCGTATTCTGGAAGCCTTGAGTACACTAGGAAATTTATACCTACTAGGTAGGCCAACACCTCGTTTAAAGGGTTGAGATAATCGACCGTGAACTCAACGTATTCTGGATCTGGGTTATCAGTAGAAAACCTCTCCAAAACCCTCTTTAACATTTCTTCATCCAGGGTGTAATTATCCAAATTTTCGATTCCGAGCTCTTCCACAACCTTTGAGCCCCAATGGCTATAAGGATATCTCGCCGCAAGCTCCTGTTCGCTCGCACCACGCCTGCTCGCTCTAGCAGCCCAGGGACTCAGTTTCCACACACCCACAACCCATAATTGCAACCCAAGATTTTAGCTCTTGGATAATCCAAACTAAAAACCGACAAACATAGTTCGACACGTGTGGTCGTGTGATGTCTTAACCCATAACCAAAAAGCATAAAAACTGACTTCCACCACGCAAACGAAGAATATATGGCAGCGGTAAGTCTTGGGAGTATCCACAAGCGTCGTCATGACCTCTATGTTCTGATTTCGATTTAAAGCAGGAATAGAGGTGTAAAGTTGTTGAAACCTCCCAGTGATTGGGAAAACCCACAATTTGCGTATGGGAGCTATGCGTCTTGGCTGGTTTCGTATTGTAAACGCCATGTTGGCTCCGTGTAATATTTGCGCAAACCTTAAACCGATGGATCTGTTTGTGTTTTGGGTTGAGTGAACAATTCAATGCGGCTTTGGCCGTCGTGATTTCCAGTGAAAGAGAGGTGCTCTTGATTAGACGTGCTGAGCGTGAGGGTGATCCGTGGTCGGGTCAAGTGGCCTTCCCGGGTGGTAGGCTTAAGCAAGGGGAGACCCCCCTTGGTTGCGCGCTTAGGGAGTTTGAGGAGGAGGTAGGTGTTCCTTCCACGTTCCTCAGACTTCTTTTCGACTTGGATGTTGTCTCCCCTTCGAACCAGAAGGATTTGAAAGTTAAGCCATTTGTCTTCTCGTCATCAGCGAAGTTTCAACCGAAACCCAATCGTAGCGAGGTCTCTGAGGCCCGCTGGTTTCCGCTGAATAAGTTTGAAAAAAGCTATTTTAATGTGAATGGTAGGGATTTTGAAGCGTACCTAGTGGACAACTGGGTTGTGTGGGGGATGAGTAAGCGTGTGTTGGACACGCTGTTTAAAACCCTCAAGAGTGTTTAACCGCCTCCCATAATGGGTTTTGGCGTTTAGCGGCGTTTTAGATTCAAACAATGATGGTTAATATTGGAGTGTTCTGTTTAAATGAGATAGCTACATTGTGGATGCGAAAAAGTAATATCTGCATACGACGTTATCTCTACCATGGGTTCTGAATGGTTTTTTACAGCCCAGCTTAGAGCTGGTTGCTCGCTATCTTGGGGTAGTTGGGGTTGGTGATCGTTTAGTTGGTTAGTGTTTCGATCTCTGAGATAGAGGATATAGTGTACAAGGATGTTAGGTTAACTCAAGGGTCTGCTCCACGCTTCTATATTGACGGTGAAGAGGTTGATATATGGTCTGATGAGTTGAGTTTCTACCACACGTGGACCACAATAGACTATGTTAGGCACTCTATTAAAGAGGCGGAAAAGAATGGTTTCGATGTTTTCCCAGAGATTGTGGGTAAACCCCTTGAAAAGGAACTCGTCAAGAACGCGTTGTTCAGCGGATCACCCATACTTTTCAAGGGTGACCGAGGCTTTGGTAAGACGACTTTTTCAAAGGCTGTGACTAAACTTTTACCCCCAAAGCTCTTGGCGGTTAGGGATTGCCGGATTCACGATGACCCTGTGCACCCGTCTTGCTTCTCGTGTAAGTGGAAGGTGACCCACTTGGAGCGTGTTGAACTAAGCTGGGTTCCGCGAATATGGGTAAGGATCCCGGGTGACCCGATGCTCACCACCCGCCAACTTATTGGGGGCGTTTCAATACAGAAGCTTAGGGAGGGGTTTGATATCGACCATCCTGAGGTCTTTATACCTGGAAGGGCTCTTAAGGCAAATCGCGGTGTTGGTTATTTTGACGAATTGGGCGCCATACCCTCATCGCTTCAGACTATGCTACATGAGCTCTTTGAGGAGAGGCAGGTTACCACAAGTGAGGGGGATATTATCCCCATGCGCTTAGACTCGATAGAAATAGCTTCAACTAACCCATCCAACTATCGTGGCACCTCGGCTATAAAGGAGCCATTGCTCGACAGGATGGAGGTGATAGAGATTGGTCCACCTGAAACAGTCGAGGAAGAGATTGAGATAGCGTTGCGCAACATGTATTACACCCGTAGATTTGGTAAGAGGCCGCCCATACCTGTTTGGCACCAGCGTATTCTCGCCCAGATAGTTAGGGTTGGTAGGTCTAACTCTAAGGGGAAGGTCCAACTCACCGCTGAGCTTTCTTGTAGGGCCACGATTAAGGTGTTCGATCACGTGTACTCTAAGGTTGAGCGTAGGGGTGGAACTGTTCCGATGCTAGTGGATTATGGTGAGAACTATGAGATGATTAGACTCGCGTTGAATGGTAGGGTTGAGTTCGAGTTTGGTTCGCGCATGTCGAAGAATGACTTCATAAACTACCTGATTAACGAGGCAATGAAGGCTGAGTGTAAACACGTATATGACGAATATCTTCCACAAGAAAATTTCGATGCCTTCGTTAAGGAACTTAGATCTCTCGGTGAAAAGGTTCAGGGAGGCTGGAGAATCAATATATCGCCCGGGTTAGAAGCCAAGGCGTCCAGGCTACCTCTTCTATCCGTTGTGATAAAGAAGATGGGCGCCCAAGACAGTGAGACTAAGCTTTCAGCGTTAGAAGTTATACTAAACTCCCTCTCGCTTTGCTCGGATGTTGTATCGAGGGTTGACCATTCCTATGTTGTAAGGGAGGCTGGTGAGCGTGGAGAAGCCGCCGTGTAGGTTTGATTCCCAGTCTGCCGACGACTTTACCTCATTTTTTGGGCAGGATATGGTGGAGGAATTACTGTATTCAATGTTTAACCCCGAAGGGATGGAGAGTACAACACAAGACATGGATAATGACGACCTGGATAGGCTGATTGAGGAGCAGATGGCGAAGTGGGAGGAAATTAGGGAAGGGGTCGAACAGAGGCTTTCGGTTAACAAACAGAACTGGATGTACAGGGATTGGCTTGAAGAGAAAATGAAACGCGAATTTGTTAGAAGGAACGCATGGCAGGAACTGGTTGAAGCAATAAAACAGGGTAAACTGGATCCTAAAAGTATACCATTAAACAAGCTCACACAGATGTTCGCATCAGAAATCGCAAAAGGTTTAGAGAAAGAAGGCTACTTAGAGCTCAGAAACTTCTGGGACAGCCAGCGTGGGGGCTACACGCTTGGGTGGTTCGAATTCACGGCGGCGGGTGAGAGGATTATCGCGAGAAAGGTGTTGGAGGAGGTGCTCGAAAACCTTATGATACCGTGTATTGAGTATGGCGATGAGCAGAGGGGTCTTGGTGTCAACCCTTCCGACAGCATAATGGAGTACGATGAATTCCTTCACCACTATGATCTTATCGATGTGTACGAGACCATGCTTAGCGCCAGCCTAAGACGAACGAACACAATTTTCGACGCTGAAGATATCAAGGTTAGGGTCCCCTCCAGTCGCTACTCCTCCTCCAACGTTATACTCATAGACTCCTCAAACTCGATGTACGGTCCAAAGTTTAGGGGTGCCATCACGGCCGCACTCGCCTTTAAAAGACTTCTTGAGGAGTACTTTAAAGACGATGAGCTCTACGTTGTCGCATACGACGACGAGCCAGTCCTGGTAAAGGAGGGTGAGATCCTTAGGCTTAGACCCCAGGGCAACACTGATATTGGGTCGGCGATCGACTTTGCAGTGGAGCTCCTAAAGAGATGTGAAGGCAACAGGAACATTTTCCTCATAACGGATGGTGAGCCAACAAGCTCGTGTTACACGGAGCTCAACCCTGAAGAAAACGCGTATAGGGCGGCCCGCAGGGCTGGGTTAGAAGAGGTGAACCTAAACATTGTTCTGCTTGACCAGAAACCCGAGCTACGCGCTATAGCGGATAACATGGCGAGGATCAACGGTAGATCCACTGTCACATATGTTGGAGACCCACAGCGCCTCAAGGACTTTTTTGTAAGGAACTATATGGCTCAAAGGGGAGTGGGTGTAAAGAGGCTTACACGTAGAGGCCTTGTCTAACCCTCGTCAACCGCTGTTTGATACTTGTACATACTCATTAGTTTCGGGTTATCTTGAAGCACTTTGAGCGGTGGTCCTTGTGTTACAACCCTCCCATCATTTAGATAGACAACACTATCACACAGCATTATCGTTGATAACCTATGCGCAACTATGAGCACGCTCCTACTTTGCATGAGTTTCATAACGGCTTGCTGTACCACCCTTTCTGTGTGTGGGTCTAGCTGTGAGGTCGCCTCGTCCAAAATTAGCATCGCGGGCTGTTTTACTATAGCCCTCGCAAGCCCGATTAGCTGCTTTTGCCCCTCAGATATGTTTGAGCCGCGCTCGGAGAGCCTCGTAGAGTACCCCTCTGATAGCTTTGAGAGGATGGGGTCCAAACCATATTCAACCATTAGACGTTTTATCTCGTCTTCTGTTAGCGCAGGGTTACCGAGGCGTATGTTGTCCATCACGCTACCCTCAAAGAGGATGCTTTCTTGGAAGACTACGGCAACATGCTCCCTAAAGCTCTTCGCATCAATTTGTGTTATGTCAATGCCATCCACTAGCACACGTCCCGCTGACGGTTCATAGAACTTCAGAAGAATGTTCACAACTGTGGTCTTACCGGCTCCAGTGGGACCTATTAGCGCCACCTTTGAGCCGGCCGGTATAATGAATGAGACACCGTGAAGAACTTCTCTGCCGTCGTATCCAAACCTAACATCAACGAATTCTACTTGGCCTTTTAGACGCCGAACCCTTAGCAAGTTCGGTTTGGGTGTCACTTTTTCACCCTCGTCTATAAGCCTGTACACCCTGTCGAGGCCGGTCATCGCCGATTGATATGAATTATAGAATAGGGATAGCTGAAGCACTGGGTTGAAGAAGTTTTGAACGTACAGTACGAATGAAACTAGTATGCCAACGGTAATTGTTGAGGCCAGAACCTGTTTTGCCCCAAAGAATAGCACTATGGCTATTCCAATGGCTTCGATTATCTGAACCATACTGTTGTAAAACGCCGACAACTTGGATGCCTTCAGGTTAACCTCTAGGTTCTCAGAGTTAACCTTGTCGAATCTCCTCGCTTCCTCCTCTTCACGAGCAAAGCTCTTCACAACCTTAACACCCCCAACCACCTCTTGGAAGTTCGCGGTCACGGCAGCAATCTTTCTACGCGTCTCAAAAAACCTTTCACGAACCCTCCTCTGCATCAAAGCTGAAAACACTGCCAACACCGGGATGATGGTAAGCGACACAAGGGTTAGGCTTGGGTCAAGGTAGACCATCACACCTATGGAGCCAACTATCGCCGTTAGCCCAGCTAGCACCTGAGGCAGTTGGAACGTTAGAAAGTCGCTTAGCGCCTCCGCGTCATTGGTGACATTGCTGATTATTCTCCCACTCGGCTTCTTCGTGTAAAATGATGCCTCAACCTTCTGGATGCTGTCAAAGCACATGTCTCTTAGGTCCTTTATAACCCTCTGTGCGAGGACGGGCATAAGATAGGTTCTTCTACCCTCAAACACATAGTTAAAGATGTACAGCGCGGCGTAGAGCCCCGAAAAGAAGTAGACGTCGTGTATGTTTCTCCCGAGTATGCCGTTTACGGCAAGCCCCAAAACATAGGGGGACGTCATACTCACAGCTGTGCTCACAAATATTGTTATCGCAACGAGCACAACATCCTTCTTATACCTTAAAAGGTGTTGTAAGAGTCTTCTAGCCTTGGCGAAGTCGCCCATATACTGCTTTTCGTTGTCCTTCTCGACGTATGGCCCCATCCAACCCATTCAGTCCACCTACCCAGCGACCTGTTGCTTAGTAGAGAACAGACGGGACAATTCGCCGTTCGCCTTAAGGAGAGTGTTTAAGTCGCCATCCTCCACAACTGCACCATCTTTTATTACAACTACCCTGTTCGCATAGTTAAGCATCGATAGCCTATGTGTCACAAGTAGCACCGTGCAACCCTTGAAGACGTACTTGAGGGCGTCCTTTATCGCCATCTCGGTTTCCGCGTCGAGGTTTGATGTTGGATCGTCGAGTATGAGTATTCTGGGCTTGGATAGTATGGCTCTCGCTATGGCCACACGCTGCCTCTGGCCTCCTGACAGGGTGATTCCCCTCTCACCCACAATTGTTGAGTAACCATCGGGTAGATTCGCTATAAACTCGTCAAGTCTTGCCACCCTTACGGCCTCCCTGACATCCTCGGGCTTAGGGTTGCGTGCTCCTAAAGCGATATTGTCATAAATCGTCCCACTAAAGAGTACTATATCTTGGGACACATATCCAATCCTTTTCCTAAGCGACTTTGTGTTATACTCTTTGACGTCAACCCCGTCGATGAGCACCCTACCCTTATCTGGGTCGTAGAAGCGTGGTACAAGCTGCACAAGGCTTGACTTGCCTGAACCAGACTCCCCCACTATGCCCACAGCTTCCCCAGGCGCCACCCTGAGGTTCACGCCTCTTAGAACCCATGTTCCACGTTGGCTTAACCAAACATCTTCAAACACTACCTCACCCATTATGTTGTCTGCGCTGATACCAGCATTATTCTCGTTCACATCGTTTTTTGTGTGCATAACGCCTATCAGCCTCCTCATGCCAGCCATAGCGTTTTCGTAGAGCACCACGAGTTGGCCGAAAAATCTTATGGATGGAAGCATAAGCGTATATACGTAGACAGCGGACTCAATCGAGCCTATCGTGAGACCACCAGAGGTGTAACCAAAGTTTCCATACACTAGAAGTGAAGCGATAGCTAAGCTTACCACAAGACTAAGAAGTGGGTTGATTATTGAACGTATGCGGGAAACCCCGACGTAGTTTTCAAGGTAGTCTTGTGTGAGCGATCTAAATACCCTTGACTGTTCTTCTTCCGCGTTGTACGCCCTCACAACCTTGTACCCAAGAATGTTCTGTTGTAGCCACGAAGTCATAGCTCCATACTTTAACCTAATCTTGTCCCATAACGGCTCCTGTTTCACGGCCAAAATAATTGTGAGCATCAAAAGTATGGGTACAGTTCCCAAAAATATTAAAACAAATTTGAAGTTGATTGTGAAAAGGGTGTACACCGCTAAAACCAATAGGAAACTCGTAGTGAGTAGCTGGGGAAGACCGATACCGAGGAATCTCCTTATTGCTTCAACATCCATTGTCGACCTACTTGTGAGGTCGCCGCTAGAAACCGAATCATAAAAACGGAAGTTTTTCGAAATAACTGATGAGAAAAGATCCCTCCGCAGGTCGTAAGCAATCTTCTGCGCTATCCACTGGCCGCCATAACTCACCGAGAATTGAAATGCGGCCGACACAGCTGTTACCCCTATTATCATAAGGGCAAAATTGAGCAGGCTCGCCCTCCCCCCACCTACGGCGGCATTAACAGCGTCACCCAAAAGCACTGCCACGTATAGTCTAAGCTCGGTTGACAAGTAGGCGGCTACCACGATGCCCAGTATAACATACCAGTATGCCGCGAGATAATCTAAAAAAACCTTTAGTGGCTTCAAAAAAACACCGTTAAGAATTTTTACGTTGAGTTATTTTAAGGTTTTTGCCTAAAAATTGGTTGAAGGAGACCAAAACCGTTAAATAAACTTTTAATACAAATTATAAATGGCTTTACAGTACATGTTTCTTAGTATACCCTACATTAGCCTAACATTTTTGGCAAATCGGTTATAGGGTATAAGCCGGGTATTTAGCTCTTTGTACTATGCAAAGTTTATTTTAGCCGTGGGAATAGGAATTTGATGGTCGAATTCCCAAGTCAGGAGTGGCTGGACAAATATGTGGACGCTTTGAATAACGACCCTAGTTTCTTTAAACAAACGAAGGGTTGGGTTTGGGTTATACTCTTTGTAGTTGATGAGGGTGAGTTAAGAAGGCCTCGAGGATTTCTTATAGAGGTTTCAGACGGGGTGTGTCGGCGCCACCAATACCTTGAGGATGCTAGTAAAGTGACAGCCCCATATAGGCTTCTGGGTAGCAAACAGATGTGGCTGGATCTTATTTCGCGTAAAATCGACCCCACTACGGCTTTGGGTCAAGGCAAAATCCGTGTCATAGCTAATCAGGCAACGCTGGGAAGATTTGTGGAAGCAGCCAGGGCGCTGTTAGAGCGTATGGCGGGTGTGGGAGCTGGGGATTCTGCAAGCACACCCTGTTAAAATGGTTGCGTCTTTTGCTGCAAATCTTAGTGCGCTATACACAAACACCTACTGATTCTTCTGTGGTGTGTGTTTTAGGACCGTTAGGATATCATTCATCAACGCGGAAACAGTTTGTTTCCCTGCGCCGTGACCCACCAAGGTGAGTTCTCCAGCTAAGTCGGATTCAATGTGTATTGAGTTGTGTGTGCCATGCACACATAGGGGGTGGTTGATGGGCACCAATCTTGGGGCAACCTCAACTATGTGGGTTATTGTCGCCACCAATTTAATCGCGTAGCCAGACTTCTTTGCTAGCCGTACTGCCTCAGCGCTTATATCACCGATACCCCTCCTTTTCACGTCTCCGAGTTTCACACGTCTACCCATAATGGCGTTTGCCACTATCACGGCCTTACACGCCGCATCATAACCATCTATGTCTATCGACGGGTCGCGCTCGGTTAACCCTCTCTCCCTAGCCTCCTTAAGCGCCACTTCGAAGCCGACTTCCTCAAAGTGCATTCTCGACAGGATATAGTTGGTTGTCCCATTAAGTATACCGAGCATCTTCGTTATACTATCAGCCTGAAGGCATTCGCGCACAAGAGAGAAGAGCGGAACCGCACCTGCAACACTAGCCTCATATAGAAGCATTACCCCATGTCTCTTGGCCTTCGATTCAAGCTCCCAATAGGAGTGCGCCAAAGCCCCCTTATTCGCAGTCACCACATGGCAACCCATTTTAAGAGAGTGCTGTATGTGTGTCAAACCTGGTTCGCCGTCAACTATGTTTGTGGGGGTCAATTCTACAACTATATCCGGCGAACACTTGTCCAAGAGTTCTAAGCTTGTCCCACCCATAGTGTATCCTGGATACTTCTCAAGTCTATCCAACCCGAGGATATCGCCTGGAGGCAGCGCCTGATCCGAACATATATAGCCAGCACTGTTCGACAGTCCAACCACACGAAAGTGAGGGTCAACGGCTTTAATCGTATCCCATTTTTCGGCGAGGCTTTTTAAAAGGTTCCTCCCTAGAAATCCGTAACCGATTATGGCCAAATCCATGCTGCTACACCCCACTCTAGATGGGTTTGAGTAGTGTTAGCCCGTATCTATCACACACTTGCTCCAACCTGCTTAATAGTTCCTCAACCTCTTTTTCGGAGGCTTCCAAGTCAATTTTAACACACTTCTGCTTGGACGATGAATCCGAAAACTCCAATCTAACCACGCTAAGCGTATCCAAATACCCGAATAGTTCGTTGAATGATATATTACCTATCACCATGGCTGTAAGGCTCGACTTCCTGAACACCTCTTTGACTTCGAGCACCTCGACCCCACTCCTCCTAGCTTCGTTTAGCATGGCACCGATTTGTAGTGTGTCTGGAAACTCGATCACAACGCTAACAGGCACATATAATTCGCCAACCCTTTCTCTCTCGTGGATGATTGACACTATGTTTCCACCCATCTTCGCTATTGGCTCAAGCACCCTGAGGAGTTGTCCAGGTGTGTCTGGAAGCGCAAACGTTATACTATAACGCATACGCCAATTAACCCTTGACGTTTTCTTATGGTTTACTGTTCCGAAACCGCTAGGGCAACCACTTTCTTATAGGCGTCCAAACCTTACCAGCTTAACGGTAGACAAGCTTATTTTAGAGATTTGCTTAATCCAATAGGACATGGGAATTAAACCCACACTGGATGACGCACCACTAGCTAGGTTTCACTGGGTTTTATCAAGCCTCGCAGCGATGGGCCCTTTTATCGACGGGTACGACCTGTCGGTGGTTTCCTTCCAAGCCTTAGTGATCTCTAGCGTATTCCACTTCTCGGCCAAATCGAATCCGCTATTATACGGTCTGCTACTTACAAGCGCCCTTATAGGTATGGCGATTGGCGGGGTGAGCTTCGGGTGGCTTGCGGACAGATTGGGGAGGAAGACGATGTTCATAGTGGACCTGTTATTCTTTATCGTTTTCACAACACTCTCAGGTCTAGCTCAAAACATCTACCAGGTTATTATCTTTAGGATGCTGATGGGCATAGGGTTGGGTGCAGACTATCCGATAAGTTCGGCTCTAATATCCGAGTTCGCACCCACGAAGAGACGTGGAGCTCTACTCATGTATGGGATAATGTTTTATTGGCTTGGCACACTGTTTGCTGGCATAGTAAACTACTTGACGCTCGGCCTCGGCGTAGGTTTAGCTTGGCGTATATCATTTATAGTTGGTGCTGTGATAGCTGTCCCCGTGGTAGCCGCACGCGGTGTGATGCCCGAATCAGTCAGGTGGCTGGCCAGAAACAACAGGCTGGATAGGGCGAATAGGGTTGCTGAAAGCCTGAGTGTGAGGGTAGCCCAGACCGCGCGCACCGTAAGACAGTCCACAAAAGACCTTTTCAGCCGATATTGGAAGGCTACGCTTTTCGTGCTCACAGCTTGGTTCGCGTTTGACGTAGGCTCATATGGCCTGGGTTTTTATACCGCTACACTCTATAGAGAGTACGGTATAAACACTCTGAGCCGTATAGCACTGTTCGGAGTGATTACTGCACCATTCCCCATACTCGCCTACCTAGCACTGATGGCCATGGTCGATCGGGTTGGGCGTAGGAAGCCCATGCTCATAGGACTTGCGGTTATGGCCGCTGTGCTTATAGTGTTACCAGGCCTGATTGTGCGAAACCCGCTCACCCTGCTTCCGCTCTTTATAATCTACGCCTCCATGGAGCAATGGCCCGGCGGACTGCTCAGCTTCGCATACTCAACAGAACTCTTTCCAACTGAGATAAGGGGTTTCGCACAAGGTCTTGGGACAACTGTAAGCAGGATTGGCGCAGTGCTAGGAGTGCTCCTATTTCCAATAATATCTCAGAGCGGCTTGGTTTATGGCACAACATTCTTCTTGGCTTTCATAATCTTAGCCTTCGTCTTATCGTACCTATTGGCTCCAGAAACACGACAGATCCCCCTCGACGAGTTAAGTAAGCCGTCACAATAGTGATTACTAGTATCGGTGTGTACCCCTCTCTGTAGAGCATAAATGGTTGTTGCATCCCAGAGTAGTGGATCACCCATCCATAGCCAATCAACGCCTTCTAGTTTTTGCAAACCTGTCTTCCCTACAGAGGCTGATTTTGATGTCCGCTGGTACACAACGGGTTTGCTGAGGCCTATGTGACCTGAACCATGCTGTCGGTTTGTTCAAAACCTACCTTGGAGGTTTAAGCCATAGTTTGGGTAGCTTGGATTAAAATTCTAACTCGCACGGTGTAACCCATATGTTATCTAGTGTGCTTTTAAGCGTGTCGAGCATGATGAGGTCGTCTAATACCCAAACCAAATGATTATATCAACGGAAACCCCGCAAGATGTGTGATCACAAGTCCGCATTAACACAATAAGGATTCCAGCGTGGACTTATAGAGGAAAACCTGTCAATAAACGCGGATCAAAATACACTTATGAGAAGCTAGGCTTACATGTGTACATTTGAGAGGCGTGCGTTCGACCACGGTGACGCCGACAAGCTTTGATGGGCCACTCTTCATGGGTGCGCTTTGTATAAAGCGTAGTGCTCCTAACCTGCCAGTGTGGGGGCGGCTGAACGTGCGCTCAAATAAACTTTTGTTTCCCCACCCTATAATATTAGGAGGGTATTCCGTGAGTACTGGGTGTGTGTTCTGCAGGATTATCTCAGGTGGGCTTCCCAGTTCGCGTGTTCATGAGTCAGAGAACTTCTTGGTTATAAGGGACATCAACCCAGTGGCTCCAGTCCACCTATTGGTTATACCTAAGAAACACGTCGAGTCGGTGTTGGAAGTGGCCGATGACTTCCCAGCCCAAGAGTTATTTGGCGTTGTAAAACACGTGGTCGAGCAGGAGGGTTTGAGAAGAGGTTTCAGGCTAGTGGTCAACACGGGGGTTGAAGCGCAGCAGAGTGTGCCCCACTTCCACCTCCACATTTTGGGTGGTAGGAGCTTCACTTGGCCTCCAGGTTGATTAGAACGCCCTGGGCAGTATTATGAGTGTGAGAATCAACCCGAATATCACCGCAGATAAAAGCTGTGTAGCGCTTTCAGCCTTCTGTTTGGACTTATACACCTTTAAGAATACCTCCCTTATTACTTGGCCACCGTCGAGGGGTGCGGCAGGTAACGCATTAAAGACTGCGAGATTTATGTTTACCCACCACAACCAAAATAAGGTATTGGAAATACCCACCCAGCCGGGTATACTCGAAGTATAGAGTGTTTGGGTGCTTGGGTTGAGTGGTGTTGGTTCAATGGTTGCGGGTACAAAGTATACGAGTGGGTTTGAAGGGTGCAACCATTCGTCTAGTGTTGATTGAGGCTGGAAGGGTATGAAGCCTAGGAGGGCTATAGACGTGTTTGCTGGGTTGGCCTCCAGAACAGCGTACACCGTTCTCCCATCCGCGAGCACCACGGAGACATTCTCTCCAGGCCTTAGAACCGTTTCTTCCAGCTTTGATAGCGTCGTGGTGTTGGGTATAAGGTAGCCTTGTATCTCTTTTATAACGTCCCCAGGCTTAATACCAGCGTGCTGGGCCGGGGAGTTCGCTTCAACCGAATATACCGCCACACCACTAGTCGCGAGTGCGCTGGCGTGAACCGTGGGCATGATTATGAGCACGAGTACGGCAAGCGCTATGAGTGCGAGTGTCACGTTTGAGGTTACACCCGCCGTAAACACCTCCATTTTCTGGGAAAACCCGCTCGCTTCGAGCTCGCTTTCAGATGGTCTCACAAACGCGCCTAAAGGTATAAACAGGAAGAGTATAACACCGGCGCTCTCCACACTTATATTCCTCCTCCAAGCCATCACACCGTGGCTTACTTCGTGCACGCTCACGGCCACTACAAGCCCGATCAAACCGTATAGTAGGGGTACAAATGGGTTAACACCCGGTATAAGGAGGTAGCTCTGGATTGGTAGGCTCCCTTCAGCCTGCCTCACGGCTTGGCTGAAAATATTCGCTACAAGCGTGCTGAGTAAGAGGTAGAAAGCAAACAATAGTAGTCCTATAAACACGGGAACGCCAAGGTAGGCCAATATCTTAGTGGCCCTATATTTTGAGATTCGTCTAATAAACTTAGCTGCACGCGTGCTTTCGATTGTCAGCAGACCATAGTTGAAACTGACACTACTTCTGGCTTTTTTTGAAGTAGGGTTCTCTGAGCTCACATATAACTTGGCTTACGGTAAAACTTAAGGTTGCCGAGTTTCATTTCGGTAATGCTTATCTACTTTTTACCGAAAAATATAGATGTGAACAAGTGGCCATGTCTACAAAAAAGCAGCGTGGTGTTGTGAACAGGCTTCTTACACTTGCGTTCAGGCAGGAAGTGTTTATAACGGCTGTGAACGCGATTGTGGGGTGGATTATCTATAACGTGTTAATCGACATATACGGCTTCAGCTGGCTTCACGCAGCGGTGTTCGGCGTAATTGGATACGTGGGTCAAGTTTTAATGTTCAGGTGGATGCTTTCATTTATGCGCCAAATAGAGGAGGAGGCGGAGATCCGCATAGAGAAGCAGAGAAAACTAACAGATTTTTTAAAACAGGAGGAAAATGCACCCCAAGAAAAACAGACATAGCCACACATTCGGTGTGCAATAACCACCGTTATACCCCACTATAATTGTGGCATCCATAAAGCAGAACACTTTCAATACGGTGCTTATTTCGGTATAAATACATATGTGTGATGTGAATGCTCACACAAGTGATTCAGTTGATGAGTTAGACATAGTTAGTCTAGTCCAGCATGCGGCAAGGGTAATGATGGACAGGTTAGAAAGGCGTAAATATGTAAAGCTTGAGAGGTTTGCGCGGGGGGACCAGAAAGCTCTAAAACACGATTTAAATATCAAGGTTGATCTATCCAAACCCATAGATGTGGACGGCTTATCAGTCAGGGTTCTACTGGGGGTTGCGGCCTCGCTTAGCCTTGCACACGATGTTGTAGTGGGTGTGGCCGCTATACGTGCACGTCAGCTATACAATGCAGCCAAGGCTGGAAATATAGTGGGTGTTAAGTTTAAAGGGGCACACCGACTTCTAGGCCGAAATCGGTAAAGCCCTCTTCTCGGTTGCGTCTACCCCCCATTGCTCCAAGTTACGGATGTCCGCCTTAAAACTCTGTGAAAGGTTCCGCTTAATTTGCAATGCCACGAGCCACTCATAGAGTGGGTGAAGTTTGGACTGAAACATAAAGTGCCAAGTCTTTGTGACTAGTGTGCCCTGGCGCACGGGGCGTAGAACATATCTTATGAGCGCTGGGTCAGCTTTGAACATCGGCTGGCTAATATTGGTGATTGAAAACTCTACTACACGTTCTGGGTTTAGAATGGCTACCCCCTCAAATATTGTGGGTTTGCCAAGGAGTCTATACTCAGCCCTAAAATTCAGCTTGTTGCCCAGTTTGTTTATAACCTGGAAATTGGACCAGTTGGGTTGGCTCCTATTCTTCTCGAACACCCACAAGTAAAATTCGAAGGCCTCCATTGGTTCCAATTCTAGAATTGCACTTGAGCGCACAAACAAATGGGTCCCCATAAACATCCGTGTTTTGGGATATAAATCCTTCGGGTATGATTCTATTTAAAGGCCTCTTTAGGCTCTGAGTGTTTGGCTCAGTTTCTCTGCCGTTTCCACCGCCTTCTTGTACATAGTCTGGGTGATGTGCCCCTTGTGTATCGCGTCCTCTAACTGCTCTCTGTCAACTATTTTCACTTGGCTTCCAGACTTGACTACGTCGACGTATAGGTCTATGTATCTTATATACACCTTTGAGGCTTCGGGGGGTGTGCATATGTTGGCGTACTTGCCAATTTCCGCCCCGTCACGCCTAAAATAGGTTGTGACATAGTACCATTCACCCAGTTTAAATTCTGTTATAGCGTAATCGCCAACACGCTTCTCAACATTTAGGCCGTCGTATTCCCCCCTAGACTTGATTGGCCGTCTAACTATTATTGTGCTCTCATCGCTGTGTAGTACGCGTCCAGACGATAGCTCAGTATCGTTCCCCTCAGGCTTCATATGGAAGATCTTTACTTCCTCCCCGCTTCGAGGGTAAACCCCCTTCACAACAGTATCCATCAACCGCTCGTCTATTTTATCTGGAATGTACTCTCTGATGGACTCTGCAAAGTAAACCAGAGCTGAGTACTCTGGGCCAAGAGACTTCAAATAGTGGTGACCAGATATTGTTGGCGTAATCTTGGAGCGCCAATCGTCGAGCAACTTTTTGGCTTCTAAGCCAAACACGAGTTCCACGTAATCTTTCCCTGATAGCACACACCTACCCTCGGGTATTTCTGGTGATGCAAACATCTCCTCAAGGTCACTCGCTTTAGCGGCCACATTGGTGTTTTCCTCATCGCTAGCTCGTCTACGCCACCTCCAACCGTCTGGTAGAGGTGGCTCCTCGATGAGTCTAGCGGTTCGCTCAGCCTCCGCGCCACCAAACCTAACCCTCACAGCGGATGTTACGAGAAGCTTAGAGACGCTCCTCGCATAACCAGTAACCTGAACCAGTCCAACACTATCCCCCCTAGTTTTAAGCAATCCCTTATGCCCCTCTAGTTCAAGGATTATACCGTTCCTAATCCTCTCAACTATGCTTGGCTTAAACACCGCCCCATAAACCTTCGGCAAATAGAATTGTGCCACCGTGCCAAGCTCCTGAACAATTGTGTCTGCCACCGTCTTCGCTTGATCGCCTATCAATATGACGCCCTGCCACCTCGACATGTCCTTTATAACTACATCAGGTTCATCTTTAGAGGTGCCTGCGCCACCCAATCTCTCTACAAGCGTGTTTGTGAGCCTCGTGGGTTGGTAACCCCTGTCAAGAAGCAGTTTGGAGAGCGCCGACGAATATATCCCACTTATTGTGAACTTCACAATGCTCATATAAAACAAAAAAACTTTGTTCTATAAGTGTTTCGATGCACTGAGGTTTACAGGCGCTACGAGCTTTGGGCTTATTCCTTGAGTACTCAATACAATGTGGCCTAGAATTTTTCTGGCCAGTTCTTCCGTAGGTAGTCCTCTATTCTGTTAAGCCCTTCTTCAAGGTTTTTCATCGACGCGGCGAAGCTTATTCTGAGGTGCCCTCTTCCACGCTCCCCGAAACCTGAGCCGTGCACCGTAACAACATGAGCGCGCCTGATGAGCTCCTTTGCGAGCGTTTTATCATCGGTTGTGTAAGCGCTAAAGTCTGGGAAAACGTAGAAGGCCCCACTTGGGGCGGCCACATTCAAGTGTGGTATTTCCATTAACCTCTTCACCACGTACTCCCTTCTCTTAGAGAATTCTTGAACCATCCGCTCAACACTATCCTTCGCTCCTGTGATCGCCGCGAGTGCAGCATATTGGCTCACACTTGGTGGACATATAACTGTTGCGCGGTGTATCTCTTGGATTTTGGGGGTGAGCTCGCTGGGCGTTGCAAGGTAGCCGATCCGCCAACCTGTCATAGCGTAGGATTTACTAAACCCATTCTGAGTTATGGTCCTGTCCTGCATCCCTGGTAGGGAGCCTATAGAGTAGTGGGTGCGGCCGTCGTACACTATGTACTCGTATATTTCATCAGAGATTACTAGGAGGTCGTGTTTGATCGCTATTTCCGCTATACCCTTAAGTTGGTCTAAGCTTTGGACGCCACCTGTAGGGTTGTTGGGTGAAACGATAACTATAGCCTTTGTTTTGTTTGATACTGCTTTATCCACATCCTCGGCCATCAGTTGAAAACCGTCTGCAGGTCTTAGCGGTACGAACACTGGTTTAGCCCCCCGTAGCCAAATGTTCTGTGTATATGAGGGATAGTAGGGGTCGCTGACTATGACTTCATCCCCCCGATTTAGGATTGCTTGGGTCACAACCGATATCCCCTCTTGGCTTCCGCTAACCACTGTTATATCTTCTGCAGCATAGTTGAGTTTATTCTCCAGCCTCAGCTTTCTAGCTATGGCTTCACGTAACTCGAATATCCCCGAGTCGGGCGTATAGTGGGTTTTGCCGGACTGTATCGCTTCTATCGCCTTCTCCCTGATGTGGCCCGGCGTGTCGAAGTCTGGTTCACCAATATTTAGGTAAACCATATCCTCAGCCTTGTATGCGCTCGCATACTTCGCTATCTCCATTATACTATATTCTGGAACACTCCTCGCGGGTTCACTTAGCCATCTTGACATAATTAGAAGATATAGAGCAAAACTATAAGCCTATCCAGGTAGCACAACGATAGGATGGCTCCCCCACTATAATGTGTCCTCATTGTCGTGTAGATAGTCTGTGAGTTTTGCGTTTGTGTCTGTTGGGGAAATTTGGGTGAGGGCTACACGCTTTATGTTTTTGGCGGCCGAAGAGCCGACGAGCGAGGCCAGCCTCTCTTCAGATGCCTGCAGCACAGCGAGCAAGTTTGGGAAGGCATTCATCAGCCTTTCGGCACGCTTAGCACCCACCGAAGGTATGGCTGTGAGCACGTCGAAAACTTGGCGGTGAACCGACTGATTCTTCGGCTTCCTTTTGATCATTGGCTCATAGCCCAACCAACTACCTTTCGCTTCGGCAGCAAGCCACTTTAAAAAGTGCGCCCCCTCCTCATTCGAGCCAAGAATAACCAGGTTGACACCACCTAAACAAGCTAGGGCCAACCTAGAGTACACCAAGCCTGGGTTGGGAGCTCTGCTCACAGCTTCACTGAGACCACCTACAACTAGGAGCACACTGTGTGGATACGCCTGTTTTAATCGTTCTACCTGGTCCGAGAATCGCCCATCCAGAATGCTGGCAACAAGATCAGTCGCTGACTTCCTTTCAACAGCCACCGTGTTTGAGACAATATAGTCACCCACACTCAGGTTGGTGTAGGCAGGCTCCACACCTAGCTGTACTAGTAGGCCTACAAAGTAAGAGTCCTTCTCCCTATAATCGGCAACTATGCGGTGTTTAACCAATTCAACATTAATGTCTACTTGGCGCGAAAAAAGGTTTTGTAGATCTCAGACCCTCGACCAAATAGTCACAAGCACACTGCTTAAAGACATGGCTAGCGCCGCCCACTGGGGCTGCAGAATTAGGCCGAAGGGTGTCAGTAGCCCCGCGGCCACAGGCAGTATGGCGCTATTATAACCGAATGCCCAAGCGAGATTCTGCCTAATCTTCGAGTACACCTTTCTTGACTGAACTATGAGCTGTAGAATCCCCCTCAAGTCACCGCCCGTTAAAACGATGTCCGCCGCGGCCTTGGCAACCTCTGTGCCCATGGCGACGCCCACGTCGGCTCTTGTTAGCGCAGGGGCATCATTGACACCATCACCTACAAACATCACCACACCATTCCCCCTGAGTTTGCTGACGAGCTCAGCCTTCTCCTCTGGTTTGAACTCGGCGTAGAACTCGTCTATGCCTAGCTCGTCAGCGACAGCTTTCGCCATCAACTTGGAGTCGCCCGTCACCATCACGACGCGAATACCCATTTTTCGCAGTGTATTAACCACACTTGTAGCCTCGGGTTTAACCTTCTGTTTGAACCTAACGGACGCGGCCGGTTTCCCATCAACAGCAACGTACACTGAAGCCTCATCATCAGCAAGTGCGCCGTCGTGTGTGGCATTGCTTTCAATAAAATGCTTAGATCCCACCAGAACTGTTTTACCCCCAACCACACCCATTACACCTTCACCCACAAATGAGTCGAACTCTTCGGCTTCATAGCGTTTCCCAAACGCCTCTAAGAGCGCCCGAGCGTATGGGTGCTGGCTCTTCGCTTCAACTGAAGCCGCAAGCTCAAGAGCCCCGTTGATGTGTTCAGTGTATGATTCAACCTCGAACTTATCCTCTGTGAGTGTGCCAGTCTTATCGAAAACAACTATACTCACCTTGTGGGCTAACTCGTAGGCTTCCCCCCTCTTTACCACAATGCCCATCTTGGAAGCTCTTTTCACACCTAGGCTCACCGCCATTGGTGTCGCAAGGCCTAGGGCGCAGGGACAGGCAGCTGCTAGCACGGCCACTGAGTATGCGAGCGAATCGTTTAAGGATGAGTGGAGCGCTAGGTGCCATGTTAAAAATGTGGCTGCTGAAACTACTAGGATTAGTGGGGTGAATACTGCTGACACCCTATCCACTACCCTTTGAATCGGTAGCTTAGCGGCTTGAGCCCTCCTCACCGCTTCCTCGACCTGCTCGAAATACGTCTTCGAGCCAACCCTAGTAGCGTAAACCTTGATGTTACCTGAGATGAGGGTTGAACCAGAATACACTGGGTCCCCCTTCCTCTTGAGCACAGGTTTTGACTCGCCTGTAACCACCGATTCATCCATTTCGCCGTGTCCGTCTTCGACGACCCCATCTACCACGGCCTTATCGCCCGCACTAAGCACCACGATGTCCCCGACACCAATTGTGCGCGTGTCCACTGTGAGCTGTTCACCGTTACGTATCACAACCGCTCTCTGTGGAAGTGTGGAAGCTAGCTCCGAAAGCGTCCTCGCCTTAGTGTACACCTCAACCGTTTTGCCTACGAGAACAAATGTTATTAGGAGGGCTGCAACGTCTACAAATCCGGCTGAGCCTCTAAAAACAGCCTCATAGAGGCTGTAGAAATAGGATATGTTTGAAGCGAGTGACACAAGGGTGTCCATGTTGCCTACGTGGTTTCGAAGCGCCCGTAGCGCCCCCAAATGGAATATCGAGCCACTATAGAACTGTACGGGTGTTGCGGCCACAAGTGCCAATAGGGGTTGGTTTGTGTACAGTGCGAAAAGTGTGAGCGATGAGAACACCGCACCAACAGCCAATCTGAGGGAATACTCTCTAAGCGTCTTGGAGGCAGCTACAACGTCAGGTGTGGATAGCTGTTCACGCGTCCGAACTGGGCTTAGACCCCAGCTGCGTAGCACACCTTCAAGCTCGTCAGGATCCGTGGAGAGGGGATTATACTCGATTCTCAGCGTGTCAGAAGCATAGTCCGCCTCAACCTTTACAACACCCCTGTAGGCCTCCAGTTTGGCTGTTAGTCCGCCTAGCTCCTCAGGGCTGATCGACCTGATTTTGAATACAACAACGTAGGTTACGGCATCATAGCCCGCCGTCCTCACGGCTTCAACAAGCTTTGATGTGGGGGTACCACTATGTTTCACCACCGCCTCCTCCGAGGCCAAACTCACCGATACATCGAGTACGCCTCTTGTTCGGCGTAGCGCCCGCTCAACGCTCGTGGTGCACGTAGCACAGTGCATACCCACTATCCTTATTTCTTCTGTGTCTCCTTTACCTGTTTCGGGGCTGGGCTTAGGGATTGCTCATCCCCTCAGGCCCACCTTTAATGTACTTCTCAGGGTCACGATCAAACCTCGCTTTGCAACCATTACTACAGAAATAGTACACTTTCCCCTTATAGAGTGACTTGATTTTCCCGTTTTCCACATTCATCCCACAGACTGGATCGATCATAAATTATTAGCGTATAGCACCAAGATAAGATTTATTTTCATCAATATAGCTCATAATACGAGGTAAAATAGTGTATTCTGTTAGGAATCTTACGGATATTGAGCTCAAAGTGCTCAATAGACTATATGAAGATGCGCGTATACCTGTGGTCAAACTGGCCAAAGAGTTGGGTGTAAGCCGATCCACTGTATCAAGAACGATCGACTCATTGCTTGGTAGAGGCGTGATATCCAAGTTCACGGTTGATGTGAACTATCTGGGTGGGTTCAGGGTTTTCGCGAGATTTCAAAATAAACCCGAGATGCTAGAAGCCTATGAATTGTTGGATGGAACTTACTTGGGTGTGTTCAGTGCGTCAAGCCTCATGGATTTGAAGAGGGTGTTTGATCGGGTTGGTACACCCCTCGAATACATGATCGCAGTTCAAGCTTATAGACCTAAGAGCGTATCTCCTGTTCCCCTTGTGTGCGACAAGTGTGGTAAGCAAATACTTGAGCAGCCATATATCTACAAGAAGGGTAGGAAAACTTATTACGCGTGTTGCACAACATGTCTTGAAGCCTTAAAGCAAAGAATGGATAAAAAGAGGAGGGTTTGATGGGCCTAAGACTTGTACCTGATTCTCGCAGCATAGAGGTAGCCGTCTCTACCTCTATACTTAACGATAATATATTTACCTCTTGTGGCCACTTCGGGGAATAGGTAGCCAAACTCTTCGAGTTGTTGCGCTGCTTCCTTCCTTTTACCCGCTCTCACAAGCTTCCTGACAACGTCCCTGTGCTCCTTGGGGAGTGGAGGTGATGGTTTCGGTTTTATTTTAATAACATACTCTTCCCCGTTCTCCTCGTTTTCTTGTTCTACTTTTTCTTTATTAATAACCTCTACTGGTGGTGTTGGTGTGGCAATCATGGTCTGGAGAGAACCAAGAAGCATCTGAGGCTCAGAGCTTTTGTCCGCTGTATCTCTAACGCTTGACTCAACACTTGCTGAGGGTGCGGGTGGCGCAACCGTACTTACTACGTTCTTTGATTGGTCTTGCTGTGTGGATGCGCTTTGGGTTGGGTGATCGCTTAAAGTGAGAGCAGCCTTTTGAAGGTTAGCT
This sequence comes from Thermoprotei archaeon, assembly GCA_038884175.1. Taxonomy (GTDB): domain Archaea; phylum Thermoproteota; class Thermoprotei_A; order Marsarchaeales; family Marsarchaeaceae; genus ECH-B-1. The sequence continues at coordinate 83,229 of JAVZKQ010000001.1, forward strand.
TTTTCTGGGGAGAATAATCGCCGTATTCCCCTGAATATTCTGGCAAGCCAAGACGAAATCTTTTGGAATAATCGGCCCATCATACTGGTTTGTTGCTGCGGCCTTTCGCTCACTTCCACCATATCCTGTTTAATAATATGGGTCGGATGGGGTTAAGGAGTGCACCGAAACTGTTTTGCTTCATTGGTAAAGAAACTATTCGCTACTATAATCGGCTTCCCACACGGGTTAATGGGACCGAAACTAAAAAAAGGGGGGTTTGTTTTACTCGAACTCCTTACCCAGTTGAGGGAACTTGGTAAGGGGTAGTTTCAGTTCGCTTTGAAGCTTCCTGATTCTTCTTGCGTACTCGACCATTTTATCCTTTTCGCCTTTGGCCTTGGCTATTTTGTAGCCTTTCCAAGCCGCCTTCAGTGCGTTCCATGTTTGTCCAACCGTGTACTTTTCAGAGGACACTAATATCACCTCATACTTCATCTCTATGAAGGGTTATTTATTCTTTTTGCTTGTGAAGCAAGCTACCCGCATTACAATAGCCTCAGTGCAAAACCCTGAAAAATTGTCAACCACATAGAATCTTATCAAACAACGTTATACTTAAATGGAGTTACTCCTAAAGTCTTCCTATAATTAAAATATTAGATGACGTAGAGGATAAATGTGTTGTTAAAGGGATGCAGCCGCATAACTCTTTAAATATGGCGATAGTGAGGATGCATTCAACTATATACTTTTGGGGATGATATAGAACAGTATTCTCACTTCGTTATATTTAGATTCACCAAAAAGATAAATATTTGTTGACCTAAAGATTAGGTGTGTTTGTAAAACCCTGTCATAGTAGGTTTACCACCCTAGTGGTGGTATGTTACCAGACTTCGATAGATTCGCTGGTCGCTTTGACCATTCTTTTGAAGCGGGTGGAGCCTTCACAGATGCGGATTCAGGGATAGTGGTGACTCAATTGCCTTAACCGTATCAGGTGGGTGATACTGTATACACACCCTGCGCGTGGTTTGTTGGCCTAGCACACTATAATTGAATGGGGTGAGTTGAATGGTTTCGTTTAAGAGAAGTATAGTCTACATGTACGGGCTCGGTGGGTCAGACGTCTTTAGAGGAATCTTGTTTCCACTTTATACAAGCAGACTCGGGTTCAGCGACCTACAAATCGGCATCATTCTGACACTCTTCACGATTGTTGCACTCATAGCCTACTATCCAGCGTCGCTTGTGACGGAAAAGTTCGGCGCCAAGCTATCATTGTATGTATCCCAACTAACATACTTTGCTTCCCTAACACTAATCTCATTCACTACGCATATAATTGGGCTGTTCTTAGCTTATGCCATATTGGGGGTGGCACAGGCTTTTTTGATCCAGCGAAACACTATGATCTTAGCGAACGCCGAAAGCAAGGAGGAGTTAAACGCCATATACTCCTCTGTGAATGGTGCATCTCTTCTAGGCAGGCTTATGGGTTCGTTGGGTGTGGCCCTGCTGTATTTTGACCCCATAACCATATATTTCAAGATAAGCTTCCTCATACTAGGACTACTCTGGCTAACCCCACTCCCACTTATACACGGTTTAAACGACACTAGGAAGGCTCAGAAATTATCCTTCTCGCCCCAAAGACAGGTTTTGTCGTATAGTGTTGTGTCGCTGTTTACTGGATTTGGCGAAAACATCATAGTGACACTCCTCCAATTGTATTATAACGAGTTGGGTGCGAGTCTTCTTGATATTAGCTTGATATACGTTGGCACATCTGCTGTTGGATACGCTGGAACCTTTGTGGCCGGTAGGATGAGTAAGAGGGTGGTCTTGGGGTACCTTTCCTCCACACTGGTATACGCACTTGCCGCCCCATTCATAGGTCTGCCACTCATCTATAGTGTCATCGCACTCACAGTGTATAGCTTTGTGAGGTTTGCACGTAACGTGTTTGGCTCCGTTATTAGAGGTGAAATATTAAAGTCTATGGGGCAGGCTGAAAAGGGTTATGGTACCTCCTCAATCACGAGTACGCTCGGCGACTCTGCTGGAACATTCCTTCAAGGATACCTCTTCAATCTTGGAGAATACGATTTCCCATTTATAATAGGCGCTGCCTCGATGGTGGGTGGAAGCCTTCTGCACTATTACTTCTACAGGAAATACGTTGGCTCAAAACAGAAGACCCAGCTCCAGTAACCAAACAGGTGTTTTAACCTATCTCCTCAATGAATTTTTTTATTGTGTTCAAGTACTCCTCTGGTTCCTCCCACATCGCCATATGTGATGAGTTTTCAAACAACTTTAGCTTCGAGTTGGGTATACCACTGTGTATCACTTCTGCAACGTTTGGGGTCACTTCATCATATTTGCCGACGGTTATGAGTGTGGGCACCCTTATCTCCCCGAGTCTACTTGTAACATCCCAGTCACGGATAGTGCCTATTATGGTGAACTCGTTTGGTCCATTCATCACACTATACACCCTCCTCTTCTGAAGGAATTCCATGGTTCTAGCTACATCGGGGGGTGTCTCAGGCAACCTCAGCAGGTGTTTTTTATAGAATTCGTCAACCGCCCTAAGGTATTCTGGATGTGTAAACTCTCCTCTGGCCTCGTGTTTCTCGATTGCGTCTCTTAATTGGGGAGGCATCTCGGATATGAGCCGTCTCATCTCTATGACTGTGAGAGGGACGCTTGATAAACCGCTCGACACTATGAGCGCTTTGAGGTTGTGCTGGTAGTTTAGGGCGTAGGCGATCGCTAGCAAACCCCCATAGGAGTGGCCGAGTAAAACCACCTTCTCGTCGCCGTAGAACGCCTTCCTGACACCCTCAACCTCTTCGACTCCATACTCTACCGTGTAGCACGAGTCGTTTGCTGGATCAGAAGACCTACCGCACCCAAACTGGTCGTAAAGGAGTACTTCCAGGCCGCTCTCAGATAGTCTGAGGAGGGGTGAAAGGTAGTCACATGAGCCCCCAGGCCCACCGTGCAGGCAGATTAGCTTGGTTTTACCTCCTTCACCTGAAACCCTGAAATAAAGCTTAACACCCATTACATCCACATATCCTTCCCTATAGCTTGTCACGCTTTGATTAAGCGTGTAACCATATAAAGGGTTTATCTGTGTCTGGTGTGTGGTGGGCTTATGGGTCAGATAACTTCTGTGGGGGGTATAAGGGTGGGACACGCACACAGTGAAGAAGCGCGCACCGGCGTCAGTGTTGTGCTCTTTGACTCTGATTTCCCTGTGGCTTATGAGGCTAGGGGTGGCTGGCCTGGTACATATGACACCGACTCTATAAGCGTCGCCAAAACCTTCATTCGTAAACACGCAATCTTCTTAACTGGCGGCGATGTTTTCGGCTTCGACTGCGCAATCGGTATACGAAACTTCCTAGTCGAGCAGGGTGTGTGTGCCAAACAGGGAGCTGGCAAGCTTCCAGGCATTGTGGGCGCAAACATCTATGACTTAGAGTACGCCGACATTTCCAAAGCCAACTTCGTAAAGCTGGGGTATGAGGCGTGTCGAAACGCTAGTAGCGGCCCTGTTAAAGAGGGGAGTGTGGGTGCTGGTAGGGGCGCCACGGTGGGCAAGTTCAGAGGTATGACCTATGCATCTAAGGGTGGCCTAGGATCGTCAAGTCTAGAATTACCCTACAATATACGTGTGGGTGCAATTGTTGTCACAAACTCGGTGGGAAACATCGTGGACTATAGGACGGGGATGGTAGTTACAGGTTCACGGCTTAACGATGGCGCCTACGCCCTCTTCGAAGAACATGTAGAAGAATATCTTGGGCGTGGGTTGCGATCCACCACGATAGGCGTTGTTGCAACAAACGTTCAGTTAACACACGAGGAGCTTATCAAGGTGGCGCAGTTGGCTCACGATGGACTCGCGATGAGTGTTAGGCCAGCCCACCTCACGACGGATGGCGACACGATTTTCGCTGTGTCAACAGGAAGGGAGAGGCCTCCCGTGGAGTCCAGATTTATTGTTGACTCAGTGGGGTACGCAGCATCAATATGTATAGCTGAAGCGGTTCTTAGAAGTGTTAAAACCAGCGGCTAGCAGCGTATTGTTTTTTGTAGAATTCTGGCAGCAAACACATGAGGTGGCCTTTGGATGTGATGGCTCAGATGCGAAGCTGGATCAAAGATATTAGTGGTGCAAATGCCCTCTTCGCTGGCTAAGGCTTATATTTTCATATCCGCTATCGGTGTGGGTTGAGGTATAGATCCACCGTTATGGGTAGGGGTGGGATGGTTTCCAGCTCACACCCCCTAGCCTCCCTTGCGGGTTTGAGGATTCTAGAGGCGGGTGGCAGTATAGTTGATGCTGTCATTGCTACAAGCGCCACACTCGCAGTGGTGCAGAATAACATGTGTGGGTTGGGGGGCGACCTATTCGCCCTGCTAAAGATTGGGGATAGGGTTATTGGTTTAAACGGTAGCGGTAGAGCTGGTGAGCGCGCAACAATAGACCTCTATGAGAAGTTGGGTTATACTTCGATACCAACACACGGACCACTCTCAGCGATAACTGTGCCTGGTATGGTTCACGCGTGGGGAGAAATGCATAAGCGATATGGGAGGATGGAGCTCAAGACCCTCTTAGGCGACGCCATACTTTACGCTGAGAGAGGGTTTCCTGTGTCGTATGGATATGCACACTCTATCTCTTCGGCTCGCCAAACGCTTGGAAGATACATTAACTGGGCGGAAATATTTTTACCCCGAGGCGAACCACCCAAGCCCGGCGATGTGCTTGTTCAGAGGGATTTGGCCTCTTCACTGAAGATTATAGCCGAGGAGGGCTGCCAAACATACTATGATGGAGACTTAGCAGACAAGATTATTAGTGGTATTGAAGTAGAGGGAGGCATACTAACCGAGGAGGATTTCAGGAGGCACACAACAACTTGGGATGAGCCGCTTACAACCGATTATAGGGGTGTTAAAGTGTATGAAACAGCGCCAAACAGTCAGGCGGCCACCGTTCTACTATGGCTCAACATGCTTGAAGAGTTTGATTTGCCCACTTATAGGCCTGATTCAGCCGAGTTGCTGGTGCTGCTTTTTAGGACATGCAGGTTGGCGTATAGGGAGAGGGCGAAGTGGATCGCAGACCCAGAATACCTCAAGTTACCCGATGACTTCCTGTCCAAAGAATACGCTAAGAAATTGCTGGGGGAGACCAGCCTCAAACCTACTAATATAAGCCCGCCTTCCGGTGGGGAGGGGGATACCACCTACTTTGCAGTCATGAATGGTGAAGGTGAGTGCGCGTCGGTTATACAAAGCAACTATATGGGTTTCGGTTCTGGTGTGGTCCCTAAAGGAACAGGGCTTGTGCTACACAATAGGGGGTGCTACTTTACCCTGAAAAGAGAACACCACAATTCTCTTAGACCGAACAAACGCACTTTCCATACTTTATGCGCGTCCGTTGGATTGGTCGACAACGAGACACGCTTTTGTCTGGGCTCGATGGGTGGAGACGTGCAACCCCAGGTGCACGTGCAGCTAATCACGAGGCTAGTGGACTATGGTATGGACATCCAGGAAGCCATAGATGCGCCCCGCTGGGCGGCTACTGGTACAATATATGACCAAGAGCAGGAATTCCACGTTGAGGAGGACTATTCAGGGCTGCTCCCAACCCTAGCCAAAGCCGGCTTCACACCGAAAATCACCCCTAGGTTCTCATCCCTTATGGGACACGCTCAGGGTATAGTCAGGCTTCCAAACGGGTCGCTTATGGGTGGAGCTGACCCACGTGGCGACGGAGCGGCGCTTGGCTACTAGCCATCCCCCGCAGCGAAAGCCTATCCACTGCTATTTGATGATAGTCTTCGACCAAAGGCACTCTTCATGGATCTATCAGCCCAGGCCGCCACAAGTATACCCAGTGCGCCCATACCAAGGTTGAACCCTAAACCCAACGGTTGCAGATAGCCTTCAAAAAGGATTTGGTCTACGAGTGAGGTGAACATATTCATTGAAAAGGGTAATAGCAGGCTCGGTATAAACTCTAAGCCAGAAGTATAACTCACGGCTGACGCAATCGCAATATAGCCCCAAAAGAATAGGAGGGTTGATATTCCTTCTCCCACTAAGGGTATGCCGTCTGCAACGAAGGAGATGTAGGTTATCGCGAAGCCTAATGAGAATAGTGATAGGAATTCAGGGTCTACTAGTCGTGCAAGCCTCTGCTTTATCGGCACGTTAGTGATATCCTTGCGGTTTACACCATTCCACGTTAAGACCCATCTTAATAGTCTGAGAAAAATATATGCGGTCACAAAAGAGATGAGGGCGCCACGGACGCTTAAGCCGTAAAAGCCTATCACCGGCGAATAGAAGGGTGATATGTGGGAGGTGACCAATAGCACAAATTCAATTGCTGCTATAGCTACGGCTACCTGTAGGAGTGGAGTGTTAAGCCTCCTATAGAGCGGGGTGAGGCTTAGGTAGGATATGGACCTGATAAGCGTGGGGTAAAATTCTAGTAGTAGATCGTTTAAACCCTCTACTACTTGATCTCCATCTTGGTTCTGGATCTGGAGACTGCCTGTGTTTAGCGATGATACGAGCCTCATACCGCCTTCCGTTAACCTATACGTTCGGTCCCCACCCTGAACCACGAATCCTTCAAGGCTCCTAATGTGGTGGTAAATCACCCCAGTGGATAGCCCGGTACCCTTTTTAATGTCCATAAAACGGCAAGGACCATTCTCCGCAAGGTAGATGAGTATGGCTCTGCGCGCCGGGCTTCTAAGAATCCTGAGATAGGTCTTTCTATCCTCCACACCCCGATATCAAGGAAGTGCATGATATAAGTATTCTTTGATAATCGAGGTTGCCCAACCAGCCAGCTAAATATAGCGTGTAATAATGGTTTCTTGGTTCCGTAGGGATATTATGCACGTGGTCGAGGTGATTATCTGGGTTGTGGTTCAAAGCATATAATGCGTCTTTCAGCCTTTCCAGAAACCTATAGCTAAACCTATTAGGAAAGCGATGGGGAACGTGTCTATAATGCCTCCGAAGCGGGCAGTCGCCGAGGCTAGTATGCCGGGTACGTGTTGGATTATGGCTGAGGAGTAGAATGAGAGTATGTTTAGACCAGCAATCGCCGCAATTATACCCGCGATTATCATGAGTACGGCTGAAACAACCGCCTTTTTGATGGCTGCTCCTACGAGTAGCCCAACGACTAAGAATAATATGAAGGATATTACGCTTGAAGGAACATAGGGTATTATGGGACTCACTTTTTACTACTACTTATTTACACTTCTTGTCGATATATGCTTTTCGAATAGGTGTCAGTGTATTTAATTTGTGTTTAATAAGCTTTAAAAAACACGGAAGAATTGAGGAACCATGTGTGCAGATTTTAGGTTGTGGTCAGATTTTGAAGGGCGCTTCCCGTCGAAGTACACGTGCGAGGGGGAAAACCAGTCACCTCAACTACAGTGGTCCGGTGCACCGGAGTGTGAGTCGTACGCCCTAATAGTTGAGGATCCTGACGCCCCAAGTGGAACATTCATACACTGGACTCTATACAATATACCAGCTAAGGTGCACAGACTCCCCCCAAACCTACCAAAAACAGCTGAGCTCCACGGTTTCGGCACTCAGGGAGTAAACGACTTCGGTAACATGGGGTATGATGGCCCCTGCCCACCGCGCGGTCACGGCGAACACAGGTATTACTTCAGGCTTTACGCGCTTAGAACCCGAACAGAATATCCCCCAGGATTGACAGCCGAAAAACTGAAAGAGCGTATAAGGGGGCTAGTTGTCTCGCAGGCCGAGTTTGTTGGAAAGTACTCCAGAAAATAGTCATACCCGTGCACCACAATATTCTTGGGATACCCCAAATCTATACCCCCGGCTAGCGATAATTTTGAGCCACTCTAGCGATGATAGACGCTGTCGCAGTCACGCTTAATCAGGGTTTTCGTGTGCATGTGAATCCATACAGCCTTGTTTTAGACTCCGAAGCCCCTATATGTATACCAACTTGTTTGCCGCTACGGTTTCTGGTGTTTATACTGCTTGATAACATTTGTGAGTACCGTGTTGTTAGGTATATACACCCTGGCTTCTTGCGTGTCGAGTACTGTGAAAAGCGATGTGACGTCCACCACTACCCCCTCTTGGGCGCCGGCGTTAACTCTATCTCCAACCCTGAAAGGCCTGGATGTGGATAGAAATATGCCGGCTAGCGCTTGCGACAACACCTGTTGAGTTGACAGACCCACCACTATTCCGGCTAAGGCGCCTAGGGCTGCCGCGGCGGTCGCAGAAATAAAGCTGGCCGTGGTCGCCACTATTGCGGCCACAATACCTATTACCCTAAACACCGACCTCACACTCGAGGCTTCGGGATGGGGAAGCTTGAGCCTCGAATTCCAGTATATTGCGTCTGAGAGCGCGTACACGATGAGCACTGCGAATAATAGTGTGACGGGGATATCTAGATATGCTTCATAGGCTGAAGCGCCCGAAAAGCCACGGACACTAGATATGTGTGAAAATCCTAGTTTTATGAGTGCTAGGATAACTATTAACAACACTATTAGTATAACCAGGCGTATAATCGATTGCCTGATACCGGCGCTAGGTGCCACTATTGGTGTATTTTGATCCACAATTGTTTGAGCGGTCTGGTCACCGCTTCCGGGTTGGCTGTTGCTTTGCGACATGCTATGAATAGTGTATAGAGCCATAAAAACTTTAAAGCATCCATTTCTTTGTGTCTCTGAATGTGTGTCCACTTTTTGGCCTGTACACTGTGTGGGATGGCTGACGGTCACCTCTTTTTCCCACTTTCTACAGTGGAAGCCAGGTCTGATTCAAAACTTGTTTGTCACTCTCTCATAATGCGTGTTGGTACAATTTTGCTTTTATACTCAACTGAATATTTACTATGAGCGAAGTTGCCACAAAGTCACAGGAAACCTAGGAGTGGTAGGGATAGTAGGCTTGAACACTTCAACCTCTATGAAAACGTTATCAGAATAACAGACCACAAGCTTAATCGTATTGTGGATGTGGATTATAGGAACGGTGAGATGTATTGTGAGGTATGTGAGACCACAGAGTGCATACACACGGGATACGCGTGGAGTATATACCAGAGATACACCGCAAAAGGGCCGCATGAAAAGCTAACCCTTTAACCGTGCTCTGAATGTCGGTGTAAAACCCACATGTTGCAACCAACCATGTAAATAGGTGCGTGATGCGTGTGCACCACCATGGGTTACACGCTAAGACCTACACCTCCACGAGTCAAAATAATTGGTGGCTCATTTTAAGAATTGTACAAAATTTGTGTTGGATTACCTAAACTTGATTGCAAGTGGGTTTCACAGTAACCACAACCTAGTTTACTCTAATCTCTATGCTTGACGCTTCCGCGAAACTCCATAAAAACGTGGTTATTGGCAACACCAGCATTTAACTCCGAGCCGTGCAGTAGATCGCCTCCAATGGTGCGTCTACACTTTACGTCGTAACCGTTCCCACCGGCGTGGTGGACTTGCGGTCTCAGCGGGCGTTAGAGGGTTTGTCCCCTACCTGTCGGTCTCGGACGCTAAAAGCTGTTTAATCCGTGGCTTTTACCCTATGAATAATGTGTATTACTTTATGTGGATTAATTCGTTTGTGGCACACTGCCCCCCTTATTTTGGATGATTATTTAAAAGTGTTTTTTAAAGAAAAAAGTGTGGCGCCATCGTCTAGGATGTTTAACAGGTTCCCCCCCGCCGCGTTCAAAACGCAGGGCAACGGAAGGTCACTACCTTCAATTATTTGGGGGCCTCTTAAATGGACGACCTCCGTGATGTTCAGGACCCTGAGCTCTTGCACGACTGGTTTGACGGGGTGATTAGCTCTGTTTTTGTG
>JAVZKQ010000002.1:0-60661 GCA_038884175.1 Thermoprotei archaeon
ATAGGCCTGCGCTCTGGTTGCACGGCCACGCTCACAAGTCTAAGCGCACAGAGGCTCGCGTTGGGGGTACACTAGTGTGCAACGTGGCTTTACCCGCCACACATAGGGTCACCATAATAAACCTCGAATAGCTCCCGCCATCTACGTTTATGGTTTGGTATAAGTGCTTGGCGTCCCACTCACTTATCGGCGCTACTTCACCCAGTTTTGCTGTGCGTGTAGGAGTTGCGTTTTATCCCCAATCCCTAGCCTCTCACTACGAGGTTGTATGCGACGTCGCTCAGATCGTTCCCCCCCTCGTTTATAAAGATGTGTCTTGTCTGGGTGAGTTCGAGAACGCCCTCCAAGCCTAGCTCCCTCCCTATACCGCTCTTCTTGAACCCGCCACGTGGGGCTGCTGCCGATAGCAGGTGGTACTCGTTCACCCATACTGTGCCAGCCTCGATTGCTCCCGCCACGCGCTTCGCCTTCTCTGTGTCGCGCGACCAAACCCCTGCCGCCAGGCCATAGTCTGTGCTATTCGCGACCTCGATAGCCTCATCCTCATCTTCGAATTCGGTCACCGCGAGCACGGGTCCGAATATCTCCTCTCTCGCCGCCTCTGCTTCAGGTGGGACGCTGCCCAGTAGGGTTGGGGGATAATATAATCCGCTAGGAGGCACACTATTCGAGATGTCCTTAGTGTATAGGAGTGTTGCACCCTCCTTGAGGGCTGAATCCACCATTACACCAATCTTGTTTTTCTGCTCTGGCGTCGTTATGGCGCTTATATCGGTCTCTAGGTCCAGAGGGTTCCCCGCCCTCATATTACCCATATAGTGTGTTATTCTCGAAATCAGCTTCTGCTTTACACTCGCTTGGACGAGCAGCCTACTCCCAGACTCGCACAGCTGCCCCGAGTTGAGGTATATGCCGAAGAGCACACCCTTGGCGGCTCGGTCGAGGTCAGCGTCTTCGAATACGATGTTGGGGGACTTCCCCCCAAGCTCTAATGTGGTTTTCTTGAGTCCGGCGGCCGCCTTCTTCGCCACATCCACCCCAGTTCTAGTGGATCCCGTGAAGCTCACATGCCCCACTTTCTGGTTCTGTATGAGTGCGTCGCCAACAACACTCCCTTCACCCACAACAACGTTGAGCACACCGTCAGGTAGACCCGCGCGCTTGGCGTCTTCAGCAAGCATTAGTGCTGTGAGTGGTGTGAACTGTGATGGTTTGAGCACAACGGTGTTACCCGCAAGTAGGGCGGGTGCAACCTTCCACACCGCCATAAGGAATGGTACATTCCATGGGGCTATAGCCGCCACAACGCCGAAGGGCACGTGTTGCACTATCCCCCTTGTGCCAGGGTACTCGGGGTGCTCTATCTCGCGGCTTGTCTCGAACTCCATTCTACCGAAATAGGAGATGTGCTCAATGCCTAGGGGTATATCCATAAATGTGCTCTGCCTGAGTGTTTTACCCGTATTGAGCGACTCTGTAAATGCGTACTCCTCCGCTCTAGCCTGAACGATTTCAGCAAGCCTCGTAAGAATCCTCCGCCTCTCATTGAGAGGAGTCTTAGACCACGTCTTCTTGAATGCGTCGTGCGCGGCGTCAACAGCCAGATCAACCTTATCACGGTTGGCCATTATTACACGCGCTATACGCCTACCGTCAACAGGACTGTGAAGCCACCTCTCCTCCCCATCATAATCGTAGGCACCATCTATATAGCTCGCATACCTACTGGCCTCCATTAGGCGTCACCCCACCCCGAGGCGTGCTGTAGGATGCCTCTTATTTCGGCTGAACCAGCATCCCTCGCATTGGTTGTCACACCCGTGTCTTCGCTCGCAAGGCGCACAAGCGTGTCCAAACTCCCCAAAAACTCCTCCCTCCCCACACCTGCATCCTTCAATGTCAGGGGTTGGCCTATGTATTCAAAATACTTCCTAAGCGACTCATCAAGCCTCCCAGACCTAAACTGCTCGGGTAAGAGTGCGTTGAGCCTCCCATACCTCTCAGCAGCAGCGGGGTAATTATAGGCAACCACGTATGGTAGGAAGAGGCCCACGCACTTACCGTGAGGCAATCTGAAGACGGCTCCAAGTGCGTGGCCCAACGCGTGCGCCAAACCGATCTGCGAGTTTGAGAAGGCGAGCCCTGCCATCGAGGCGCCTATGTGAACAGCCTCCCTCGCCCCCGTGTTACCAGGTTGAGCTAACACAACTGGTAAGTTGGGTGCTATGAGTTCTAGCGCCTTCTCTGCGAGAGCATCCGAGTAGGGATTCCTCCAAGCGCTAGTATATGCTTCAACAGCGTGCACCACGGCGTCCACAGCCGTATTACGGCTTTGCTCCCTGGGTAGACCCAACACAACCTTCGGGTCGAGTATTGCCACGTCGGGCATTATCTCCTTCGAAGCGAGTTCATGCTTCCTCCTCTCACCCTCCTCGCTTATCACCGCGGCCCAAGAGCACTCCGAGCCGGTGCCACTTGTGGTCGGCACAGCCGCCAGCCTGCTTTTGCGTCTTAGGTTTAGTGTAACAATGGGGGTTATGTCATATACCGAGATGTCAGGCCGTTCATACAGTGCGAAGAGCACCTTGGCGGTGTCAATGGATGAGCCCCCACCCACAGCTATGAACCAGTCTGGTTCAAACGCTCTGACATGTTCAAGTGAAGAGGTCATCTCCCTGTGGGTTGGCTCCGCTGAGACATCGGCCACAACCATACGCTCAGCACCCTCAGGCAAACTCGAGGAGACAAGTCTGAGAGGTTCGCTATCCTTGAGGTACCTGTCTGTTACTATCACCGCACGCCTAATATTTAGCGTGCTAAGGTATGAAAGCGAGTCTTCGCCGAAAATGATCTCAGGCGACCTGAAAAACCACATCAAAACCACCAAGCTGGGTTCGACGGTCTAAACGAACACGTCGGTTTACCGCCGCCCAACGTAAAATTCAAAGGCATCACACACTTAAAACTCGGTGTTCACCATCGTTGCCGTGTTAACCATCTCTTTGGCTGCCTTAGTATACCTCATTATCTGCATCATGGGTCCTTCAAGCTTGAATTTGCCTGTGAGTATACCCTGAATGGGGTCAATCTCCTTGTTGATTAGTCGACGCCAATTTGTGTAGGGTCCACGATATGTGTAGGCCGCCTTGGGGGGCTGGTCTGCTTCCTCGTAATACACCGCTTTCCTACACTCGCCGTGGTATAGGTCCAAGTAGATATAAACGCTCTTGGGGAACGATTCATCCTTTTCGACCACAAAAAGTATGTCTCCCTCCCAAGTCCTACCCGCATCCCTGTAAGCCGGGTTCTCGTTGAGCTTCCTAGCGTACTCCTCAACCCACTCCCTACTTGGAAACTTGGGCATATGCACGCACAAAACAACAAACCGCCAAAACACTAATAAACCTTTTCCAAGCAGGGAATACCCAATAAGTAATTGGCTTAGCCAGACTCTACACGAGAAAGTGCACAATAAGCCTCAGAGCTTGTGCTGTATACGTGTGAAAAGCGTCACTAGTCCCTGTGTGGCCTCGTGGAGCCTACCCACACAGTGGGGTGTGGTGTTTCACCCTATCCCTCTTGTGAAAGAAGCCGTAATACACGGTTACCCAGACCGTGACAGCGAAAAGCATACCCAAAAAGGATGATCCTACTCGGCGCCGTAAACCCATGTGTACACCTGTGTAGATATAGGGTTGGCCGCTTAAAAAGCTTAGCCTAACCCACCTCTAGGGTATTAATGGGAGTAACCCTCACATTATGTGTTCTCGTCAACATATGGAATGTGCGGGAGCAAGTAAACTGTGATGTGTATGGGGGTGTCACTGCCTCCTTCTTACGATATATATGAGGCCTAATATGACGATATAGATCGAGCTTGCTGCGACTGGACTTGCGTATGCAGGAGTGTAGCCATGGTCTTGCTGCACGAATACTTGACCACTTATGTTGGCGAGGCTTAGATTATCTGCACCCACTCTCTGGTATGGGAGGGCGTTCAGGGGTATTTGTGGGGTCATTGGGAATAGCTGGGACAAACTATTAGGCTGGGGATAGGTTGAAGCATAGATTGTGTTTGGGACTGGGAAGCCGAGTTTCTGGAATGGGATTGGAGGTCTTATGATGTATCCCTGAGTATATGGCGCATTAAAGTCGAACATGTCTAGGGGTAAGTTTGAATGTAGCACTAACGTGTTGAGCGCGGGCATCATCCAATTGTAGTCAATCAAGGCGAGTAGCGAGGTGTGGGTGAGCAGCGTGTTCGACACATAGTTCTCCTTGGCATAGGGTGAGATAAGAATCATGGGCACCCTTTGGCCCAACTGTATCCCGTCGAGTGTCGGTGGTGGAACCTGGTCGTAGAACCCCCCACCTTCATCATATGTTATGAATACCGCTGTGGTGTTCCACTCAGGGCTCTGCTCCACAGCATTCACAATATAGAGCAACCATAGCTCACCCTGCAGCACACTTGTTGGTGGGCCCTGACTGTACCCCTCCGCCCCACCATCAATGGGCATAACCCAACTCACCGCGGGTAGGGTGCCGTTTGCAAGCTGGTTGAGGAACTGGCTCCAGCTCTGGATGTGTGCGGAATAAGCTTGGATGCCTTGGAAGTAGTTGAGTGTGCCCACACCCTTTGACGGGTTCTCCACATAGTACGCCCAGCTTACACCGTAGGCATTGAGCTCTGCGAATATGGACTCTGAGAAGGGTACGTATGGTGGTGGGCCGTAATCATTCACAACGGGGCTGAAACCAGCTAGACTGTATAACCTGTTAGGTGCAGTCTCACTTAGTTGGCTTGCAAAGTACATGTCGGCGATGGCGTACTGTTCTGCTAGCGCCCACTCCACACCAAGCTGCGCTGAGGTATAGTACATCATGGATTGTGGGCCAGAGTTGGAGGCGAAGCCGTCGAGTTTGCCGTGATCCCAGTCCTTGTGGTAGGCGATGTAGCCCTCAACTGGATCAGCCGTGTTGTAGACTCCGGCAGGTACAGCCTCTAGGTTGGGTGGTGCGTGAAAACCAACCAGGTTTATGGGTACGGTGAGTTGAGCCGCTAGGCCCGTGGCGTTGGTGAGGTTATCGGTGGGATACACCCCGAAGAAGTTGTCGAAGCTGTGGTTCTCCATCATTATGAAAACCATATGTTTTATTGGTGTGCGGGTGGTCAACCCGAACTCGTCAGCCGCCTGGGCAACAGGTGATAAACAAACTAGTAGTGCTATTAGACTGGCTAATACGGCCAACGTTAGAGCGCGCTTCGGTGGTGCATCCATTTTTTGTTGCGGCGGAGCGCCTCCATCCACCATATTCCGTGGGCTCCTGTGCTCCACAAATCTCTCCACGGTGTGGAAGAACACAAGCCCGAAGCCCAAAGCATCCAGTGAAAGCAGAATATATGGCAAATCCGCGTAGCCTACTTTAGCGTACACAATCACCGCAAGCGTAAAGAAAAGTATCCCACCCAAACCTGCTGATACACCAAGCCAACCCCCCCTCACATGTGGGCTGGGTCTCCCATCTACTATGAGTCTGCCTAAGACTATTATGGGTGAGCATGCTAGGCTGAAAAGCACCGCTAGCCAAGTTTGGCCTACAAGGGGTACACCACCTACATAGTATGCTTCTACGCCTAGGACTATTATGGGAATAGCCACCAAATATGCTAAGCGCACCCTTCTTAGTACCATTGAGGAGAGTACCCCGAAAGCCAAGCTACCTATAATCACACCTATAAACGCTGGCACAACCTGGGCTCTTGAGCCTAACAGGGTTGGTAGACCACTGGTGTACAAGCCCGTTATAGAGGAAAGACCACCAAGTATTGTTGCGTCAACATAGTGTTCATGGCTCATTGGGTTTTCCATTCCTAAATCCTTTAGGTCAATTTAACTATAGCGTAAGCACAAAATGGGGCTAAAGGAGTTTGTTGGTGTTCATTAAACCTTGGGGATCCAACGCTTGTTTGATTTTTTCGAGTAGATTGTAGGGTACTTCTCGTTTGGCTAACGCTGATTTTAGGGCTCCAACACCGTGGTGGTGGGACACCGTTGCCCTATGTGTTTTGCAGATTGCGCCCACAGTGTCCCAGAGTTTGGTGTATGCATCTATGTTTTGCTTCATGATTACTGTAAAGTATAAGCATGCTCCTTGAGGGTATATATGGGAGGCGTGGGTGCCCAAACCCACAACGCCACCTATTTGAGATAGTCGCAGGTTTACTTCTTGGTAGAGTGGGTTTAGATTACTCCAGGAGGTGGCTAGTTCAACTGTGTCCACAATGTAGCCCGCCAAGTGAAGGGCGTTGAGTTGCTCATCATATTTGAATCTTGTGTCCAACCACCTGTCCACAAGTTTAGAATCCGCCTCAAGCCCACCCATCCGCCCTACCGTGTCCACCACCTCCCCAAGTAGGGTATCAGCAACCCTGCGGCTTCTAAACTGGTATATGAGCAGCATGAGCGTTGAATGTTCACCGAACACGTATATTGACTCCTGTTCGTTGTACACGCGGCACACCGCTGGTGGTACATCCAGCTCGAGTAGAGCCTTGGCGGCGGACAGCCCCTCTTCGAACTTCTTGAATTTGAAGGCCAGTTTAGATGTGTATCCGCTCAGTCTGTATATTTTTAGCTTTGCTTGTAGTATTACTCCAAACGACCCTTCAGCGCCAATGAATAGTCTAGTCATATCTGGGCCAGCAGATGAGCGGGGTGCATCCGTTCCCCTAGTCTCCACTATGCTCCCGTCTGGTAGAACCACTCGAAGTGATAGGCATGAGTCCTCGGCTCCCCCATATTTACCGCTGAACTCCCCTGTGCCCATAGTTGATAGGTAGCCACCGATTGTGGCTAGGTGGAATGACTGTGGGAACTGGCCGAGTGTGAACCCTTGGGTGTTGAGTTGCTCCTCAACATCGCTGAGCTTGGCTCCGGCTTCAACGTTGACCACCATGTTTTCCCCATCTATCCTTAACACCCTGTTCATACGGCTCATGTCTAGCACAAGTGTGTCCATGGGTACAGATGCGCCCGTAACAGAGCTACCCCCACCCCTACATGTGAGCTTCAGTTTATTCTTAGCGCAGAACTTTATGGTTTCCACCACTTCGGCTTCGTTTTTTGGTCTGACAACCGCTATCGCCCTGCCGCGGTGAGCGCCCTCAAGTTTGAGGTACTCCCATCTATCGGCTTCATACCTGTGTTTTTCTTCCTCTGGAACAACCTCTACGATGTGGCTTAGCTCTTCAATGAGTGGAGTAGTGTAACCCATTTTGCATACTCCTCCCGTGATATGTGGAGGTCGTCCCCCCTAATTACTTCTATCCCCCTACGGGTGTTCTCAAGCTCAGCGAGTTTAAGTCTACCCTCACCGAGCATTTGCAAGAGAGTAAGACCCCTTAATGTGCCCTCCACGTCGGGTTGCCTCTCAACTGGTAGGCTGAGGCACGCTGAGATGAGCCTTAACAGGTTGTTGCTCTTTGAGAGCTTACCATTAGCCCTAATCACCTTGGGCTTCAAACCCGAGCGCTCAACCACCATCTTAACATGGAAGGCGACGGATTTGAGTAGGCCTGTTACCAAGGAGCGCCTAGTGGACGTGAGGTTGAGATTGGATATCGAACCCCTCAATCCGGGTCTATTTGGAAGTTGTAACCCCGCGAGTGCTGGTACAAACAAGACGTCGCCTTCAAGTGGTGAGTCAAGCTCGGAGTAGTCTGAGAGTACACCCATCCTCTTTAGGAGGTCCACGGCTAAGCCGCTTGTGGGGAGGTAGCCTTCGACGCCGTAAACAACGCTTTTACGGTCTCTTACAACCACGATTGGTATGAGGCCATCCACGCGTTTGTACCTCCCAGAGGGGATGTCTACAAATGTGCCCGTGCCGTTTGTGACCTTAACCGTCCCCTCACTGAGGCATGCCTCACCCACACACGCGGCCTGCTGGTCCGCTGCTAGCGCGTTGATCTCAACCCCCTCATACACACCTATGTGCTCTGTGTTGTCAACAATTTCGGGTAGCTCTGGGCGTAATCCGAGAAGTGCGCCCACAGCGGAAATCATCCTAAACGTAGAGGGGTGGACGAATCCAGTCATGGTTGAGTTGGTTGCGTCACCAACATAGCGATGCGTCAAAGCGTAGACTAGAAAGGATTCAAGCGTCCATATCAAAATGTCTTCCACACTGCTTCGCCTTCTACGGATATCCTCCAGTAGTGCTAGGTATCTCAGGGTTGGTGAGTATGGTGCGACTAGGAGATTTAGCGGTGGCACCCTGCTAAGAAGCCTAATATGTGGGGGCAGCCTGCGGTAGACCTCAGCACTCTTCGGGCTTAGCCAGGTAAGCACGTCACTTAGAGGTCGACCGCTCCTATCCCAGGCAACCATGGAGGCGCGGTATGTCGCAAGCCCCACGCTTTTCACACCCGCCTCCTTTGCTTTGAGAATAAAGTGGCGCACACTGGACAGTAGGAGGGCGGCGTCGTGCGACCCATCTGCACGAACAGGTGTCACAATGGACTCTGTGTGCACCAAGCCGATATCTTCATCGTAAACGGCTAGTTTGATGCTTGTGGTGCCAACATCTATGCACCCATACCGAGTTTTCGTCTTTGTTCACCTCACCATATTGTTCCAAGGCGTATTTCCACCCTTACCACCCATATCCACCATTCCACTTTTTTCCAATATACCCTTTACTTTTTGGGCCACTAGTCTTCCGAGTGCTGGTGCTGCTGTAAGGCCGGGTGACTCGATGCCTATTAGGTTTATTAGGGATCCCGAGTACTCCTCAGCCACAATGAAATCACCATGGGGGGAGAGGGGCCTCACACCTGCATAAACCCTTAGAAGCTTCCCTCTCTCTTCTAAGAGTGGTTGGAACTTTGACTCTAACTCGTGCAGGTCTTCGTCAACCACCTCTACACCCTCTTTCCTATCCACAATTCGAAGGGTTGGACCAAAAATAATTGTACCCCTCACCGTGGGTATTATGCCTCCCCCCTTCGTCCTTCCGCTCTGGATTAGTTTGAAGGGAGCTATTATCGAGCCTAAACTCAAACCCGAATATTCGGCCATCACACCCAATCCAGGCCTTATGGCTTCAACTTTAACGCCAAACCTCGCGGCCACTTGGTCAGCGTAGAGCCCGGCCGCGTTCACCACACACCTGCATCTATACTGCCCCCTTTTTGTGTTTAGAGCGAACACCCCACCAAGCCACCTTCCAGATAACACCTCACAGTCAAAGTGAAAGTCAACATTTTTCCCCAAGTGTTCGTATAGCTTTGCAACAAGTGCCCTCGAGTCCACAACCCCATAGCCGTCGATAACTATGGCGCCTTTAACCTGTTTTGAGAGGTGGGGCTCGAGTTTGTGGGCGCCGCCAGAACCCATGAGCCTCACCCTAAACTGTCTGCGCAGATTGAGTTTCAGGTAGATGTACCCGAGTATTAGGGGTATAATCATTAGTCGGCTTCGCGTCACGAGGAGTGTCTGAACCCTTTTAAAGGGGACGCCCAGATGGGCGCAAAGCTCATCATACATTGGGTTACCATCCCTAGCAAGTCTGCTCTTCAGGCTGTTAAAAGGTAACTGGACAACGTGGACGACCTCAG
Organism: Thermoprotei archaeon; assembly: GCA_038884175.1. Taxonomy (GTDB): domain Archaea; phylum Thermoproteota; class Thermoprotei_A; order Marsarchaeales; family Marsarchaeaceae; genus ECH-B-1. The sequence goes on from JAVZKQ010000002.1 coordinate 9,623, forward strand.
ACTGGTTGGCGGTGACACCTAGACCGGGCTCAGACTTTGCTTCGAACACACCCACCCTGTAGCCTCCCAGCTCGGCTAGTGCGTAGGCCACCATGAGCCCAGTTATACCCGCACCAATTATACCCACATCGTAATCGGCGTCCACAGAATTATGTGGTTTGGAGTCCGCCACCATAGTGTGATAACCAATACGCTTGAATGCAGCCCAGCCATAAAAGCCTGACCGGACACAATAAACACGCACAATAAAATCTTCCGCGGCTGCTAGCTTAAAACTTGGGGTGTCTACGTGTTTTGAAGTAGCTCTACTTGGTTGCGGCCTAACGTTCGTTGCAACAAAAGGTTATACCATACTAGCAAGTGAGGGGTAGTCTAATCATTTGTGGAGTATCCCATCCCCGCTGGTGGGAGTGTGTTCAAGTGTTCGCATGGTTCTATAAGGTCAAATTGTGTTAAATTTTTGTTCGGATCTGTGTCCGTGGGATTTTGGCTTTTACAGGTGGGTGCGGTGGACTGAAGAGCTTACCGCTGGCTACGAGAGGGCGTTTCACAGGTGAGCCAGTCCCTCTAAGAACCCACGTGTGGGTAGGCTTTATTAGAGCGTTTTTCGGCTTAGGTTTTATGGATGACCCTAAGAGGTTTGTTTTTGGTAAGGGCTCATTTGTGGACGATTTCAGGCTTCCCGAAATGCTTTACATCAAGTTTGTGCGCAGCCCCCATGCTAGGGCGCGTGTGACACGTGTTAAGGGTGGAATCAATTCATCCGAGCTCAAAGCGAGTTTGGCCTCTGTTGGTGAGGGTGCTGTTGGCTCGCTATCCGCGGCGGCCATGCCGGTGCTTGCATCAGGCTATGTGAACTTTGTGGGTCAGCCTGTTGCCGCTGTTCTCGGCAACTCACGCTACGAGGCCGAAGATCTCTTGGAGAGTGTTGAAGTGGATTATGAGCCGCTTAAGCCAGTGGTGGACATCGAGGAAGCGTTGAAAACTGAGCCCATACACCAGGGTTTAAAGTCGAACGTGTTCGCGGCGCACACGCTTGGCTCCAAGTTTGAGGTGGATTTCGACTTGGTGCTGGAGGACACATTTAGGATTGAGAGGGTTGCAGCTAACCCCATCGAACCTAGAGGGGTGATCGCCTACTACGATGGTTCTAGGCTCAATGTTTGGGTGTCCACACAGTCGGTTTTCAGCGTTAAGCGGGGCCTAGCGTCATCGCTCGGCATCCCTGAGAGTGTGGTTAGGGTTATCCAAGCTGATACTGGTGGGGGCTTTGGCTCTAAGGGTGGGCTTTACCCAGAATATGTTGTCGCCGCATACGCCTCGATGAAGACTCGTAGACCGGTGAAGTGGATTGAGAGCCGCACAGAGAACATTCAGGCGAGTAACCACGGGAGGGGCGCACTCGCACACATGAAGTTGTACGCGAAGAACAGTGGGCGGGTGACGGGGCTTGAGGCTCAGGTGTATGTGGACGCGGGTGCGTATGCCGTTGGACTAAACATTTTCGCCCCACGCTTCATAGGCTTCCAACTCACGGGTCCCTACTCCATACGCAACGCATACGTCGAGGCGTACTCGGTGTGCACCAATAAGGTCCCGCTTGGGCCATATAGGGGTGCTGGTAGGCCTGAGGCCGCGTTCTTTGTTGAGCGGATGATGGACATGCTCGCAGACAAGCTCGGCATAAGCACAGTCGATGTGCGCCTAATCAACACCCAACGTGGAAGCTTTACCTCCCCCTTAGGGCTCAGGGTTGAGTCGGCGCGCGAGTTCTTGGAGGAGGCGCTTGCAGCCCTAGATGCGAGGCAGAGGCTTAGCCAAAAGGGTTGGGGTCTATCCTTCTTTGTGTTGGTTCCCACAGCACAGCCAGGTGAGGGTGCTAGGATAAGTGTGAAGGGGGGTAGGGTTAAGGTGTGGTTGGGTGGGAACGGTCACGGCCAGGGTCACGAATTCTTTGTTAAAAGGCTTGTGGCCGAGGAGCTCGGGGTTTCAGAGGATGTTGTGGACTTAGAGAGAGGGGACACTGATATGCTCACCCAGGGTGTGGGCACTTGGGGTAGTAGGAGTGCTATGGTGGCGGGGGCCGCTGTTGTGGAAGCCGCTAGAAAGCTTAGAAGTGAAGCGCGTGAGAAGCTCGGCTCCACTGGAGCCTCTGGCGGGTATTCACCGCAGGAGCTTCTCAAAGGAGAGTTCAGCGTCGAAGTGTTCTACAGGGTGGATGAGCAGATTAACACCCTTGGCGTCAACCTCGTGCGCGCCGAGGTGGATGAATTGGGTAGTGTGCGTGTTGGAGACTGTCTCGCCTACTACGATGTTGGTAGGGCGCTCACACCTTGGATGGTTGAGGCTCAGGTGCACGGTGGCTGCGCCCAAGGTGTCGGCCAAGTCCTATACGAATCTGTGAGATACTCAAGCGACGGGCAACTACTCACTACGTCCATCCTCGACGCGGGGCTACCATATACCACGGAGGTGCCAAGCTACACGGTTCTACTAACCGAACACCCCTCAACTCTCCCACATGGTGCTAAGGGTGTTGGTGAGAGCCCCACGATAGGTGTACCACCCGCACTTGTAAGGGCAATCGAAACACTTACGGGTAAGCGCATCAACCACACACCAATACTACCGGCAGAGCTCGCTGACAAGTCACACTGAAAAACACGTGGAAACCTAAACACATATATTTTGAGGGGCGTATACCAAGTTATGCGTGACGCCACTACACGGTACGAAGATTTAAGTGTTGGTAGGAAGTTTGTGTCGCGTGTCGGTAGAACCCTGCTTGACGCTGACAACGTTTGGTTTTCACTACTAACACTCAACTCGAACCAGATCCACTTCAACCAAGAATACACTAAGGTCCACCTCGCCGACAAACCCTTCGGTGGTAGGCTTGTTGTGAACGGCGTCCTAACACTTGGTATCGTCATAGGCCTATCTGTTACCGCCTCGGGTGTAGAGGGTATTATGCTTGGCTTAGAACAGGTCAAGTTCACCCACCCGGTGTTCAGCGGGGACACTATCTACGCTGAAGCCGAGGTAGTGGAGATGCGTGAATCATCCTCTAGAGGGGGGTTTGGGGTGGTGAAGTTTAAAACAAGAGGGTACAACCAGAGAGGTGAAACCGTGGTGGAATTCGTGCGCGTGGTGCTCGTACCCAAAAGAGAAAACAAAAGAGATGGTGTGTAACAGTGGACTCATCCGTAAACCCGTTGGGGTCACCCAATAAGGCTAGGAGAAGTCAGCTCTATGTGCCAGCCAACAATGAGCGCATGCTTGTAAAGGCGTCACAACTAGACACTGACTCCGTGGTCTTTGACTTGGAGGACTCTGTACCAACAGAGTTAAAAGAGGGTGCGAGAAGTGTGCTACTCAAGGTTATGGGTACACTCGACTGGGGTGCCAAGGAGGTTTGTGTGCGCATAAACCCACTCACAAATCTAGAGTCCTATCGGGATATACTCCTCGTCTCGAACCTTGATAGGGTGGACGCAATCGTTGTGCCCAAGGCTGAACCCGGCTTGGGGTTTATTCACCGCGCAAGCGGTAAGTGGCTTATACCCATAATCGAAACCGCGAGGGGCCTCCTCAGGGTTGAGGACGTCGTGTGTGAGGAAGGTGTGGTGGCTGTGACTTGGGGTGCGGCGGACATGGCCTTCTCCTTCGGAGGCTCGGTGGAAGCATTTTCAAATAACGCGTACGTTAGGACCAAGGTGGCAGCGGCTGCCGCGGCACACGGCGTGGAAGCCGTGGACAAGGTGTACTTCAACGTAGAGGATGTTGAGGGGTTTATTGCCGACTGTCGTGAGGCCAAGAAATATGGCTTCAGTGGGAAGCAGGTCATACACCCAAGCCAGATAGCCCCCGCTAACACCATTTTCTCACCCACAAAAGAGGAGGTGGAGTGGGCGCAGAAAATCCTCGAAGCATACGAGGAGGGTAGGAAGAGTGGTAGGGGTGCAATCAGATTGGACAACGAGTTGGTCGACGAGGTACACGTCCGCATAGCTAAAAAAATCCTCCAACGCTTGGGGCACGCCTCACAGAAATCGAGCTAGCCCCTACCTGTGTTTTGAATCCAACATTACGTACGGATAGGTGCCAGGTTGGGTGCTCGGACTACAACTAGCCGACAATTTTTGGCGCTGTTAAATTGTATAGTATTTGTGGTGTTAGCTTTGAATAGACAGCGCACAGTGAGTTGCTCAAAGCGTGGAAAGTTTAACATGTCTATGTTTGCATGTCAGGAGAGCTCTTTCGACATTTATCCCCCATCTTGAATTTTGCAAAATGTTTTTGAACGACAGGAACAACCATAATGTATGCTTGAGACTACTAGAATCTTCCTAATGGTTACCCCAACCTGGGTGTATGCAAAGCGGTTGTGTAATGGGTCTGAGCGCTACGCAGAGAAACAGTGTAGGAGGTCCACGTGTGGGTCGTAACTTGAATATATACTGTAAAAAACATATAGTGTAGGGGTAATTTCAGCGCCTAACCAGAAATTGTGACAAGCAAGAGTGAGTTTTTTGCGCTCTAAGTGTGTCTGAAAAAGGTGGCCTAACCTAAAAGTATAAAGAAAGCCTAAATTTGGCTTAACATGTTTTCACATGGCTAAAATGTTTGAGGAGTTTCTACCACAGATTAGATCGAAGTTCCCTAGGGTCGACAAGGATTTTCAGGGTCGAAATAGGGTTTTCTTGGATAGTGGAGCTGGCTCAATGGTTTTGGAGGATGCGGTAAGAGCGGAAGCGCAGGCTAGGGTTGACTTCGCCGCCGAGCATGACGCTCCAGCGGAAGAGTCCTCTGAAGCTGGAAAGGTGATCTATCGTGGAAGAATGGCTGTGGCGGACATCCTGAACGCTGAGAGCCCCGAGCTCATTGTTTCAGGAGAATCGACCACATCGCTACTCTTCAACTTAGGCTACGCCCATCTGCGCACCCTGAAGCCTGGTGGAAACATTGTGACCACCGAGTACGAACACTACGCCAATGTGTCGCCTTGGCTGGAGCTTAAAGAGAGAGGATTTGTGGACGAGGTGAGGTTCGCCCGCTTCAACCCCGAGACGTATGAGCTCGACGTGAACCATTTGGCTTCGCTTGTTGACTCCCACACACGCGTTGTGAGTGTGACTGGGGCGTCCAACCTACTAGGCACAATCACTCCACTTCAGATGGTTGGCAAGATTGCTAGGGAGCACGGCGCCGTGTTCGTGGTTGATGGGGTACACCTTATGCCCCACTACCCAGTGGACGTACAGGCCATAGGCTGCGACTTTTTTGTGTTCTCAGCGTACAAGCTATTTTGCAGGTTTGGCTCATTCATGTATGGTAGAAGGGAGGCATTAGAAGGTTTAAAACCGTATAAGGTTGAGCCCGCACCCGAGAGTTTACCCTGGCGTTGGGAACACGGTAACAGGGATCCGGCTCTATTTGCGGCAGTAGCCGCAGTCGCAGACTACTATGAGTGGCTTGGTGGGAGGGTGGGGGTTGAACCTAGGGGTTTCAGCGGCTCGGGTAGGCGGCTAAGTATAAAGGCCGCTCAGACCGCGATAAGAGAGTATGAATCAAGGCTTTCAAGGAGGGTGCTCGAAGGTTTGGGTGGTCTCGAGGGGCGTGTGAAGCTCTACGGTCCCCCTGACGCCTCAAGGGTGGAGGTTAGGGTGCCTACATTCAGCTTCACGCTCAAAGGGTTTGAAAACAGGCGTGTTGTGGAGGCTCTATGGCGCGACCACCGCATATTTGTCAGGGAGGAAAACTTCTACTCTCGGGCTGTGAAATCCTTAGGGGTGCCTGGGGTTATCAGAGCGAGCTTCGCACACTACAATACACCACTCGAAGCCGATAGGCTGCTCGACGCCCTGGGACGCCTGATGCAACCATGAGTGGGATTAACGCACACGCGCTACGCAAGGTTTACGCGGCCAAGTTCGCGAGGACCGCGGCCTACTCTTACATGGCTCTGCTACTACCACTCTACCTCACCGCAAAGGGGCTCACACCACTCGGGGTAGGGGTTGTGCTCGCATGTGTGGGTGTGGGAAACCTCCTCATGCTTATTCTCGCACCAATACTAGTGAATCTGTTGGGTTTGCGCCGCACCGTAAGCCTCCTACCACTAACACTAGTCCTCGGCTCTATTCTTCTAATCTATGGGGACAGCTTTGTAGCATACATTGTGGGTGGACTGTTGGGCTCCTTGAGTGTGACCCAGACAGAGTCGGGTGTGCTACTCGTATTGGATCAGACTGTGCTGGCGGATGTAAATGAGCGCGCACGCACGTCCACATTCTCAAACTATAACTTGGTGGGCTACACTGGTTCTGCGCTTGGTGGAATAATACTGTCCGTAGCATCAAAGCTCACATCCCCAACGGTGGGGTACACACTGCTTATAGCCGGCTACGGTGTGGTGGGACTACTTGTATCCTTACTCTACGCCACAGTGAGTACGTCTAAGAATGGCACCATTAGTAGACAGATGAATGTACACGAAGTGGCTAGAACCAACACAACACTCCTCGGCCTAGCAGCCCTCTTCGGTGTGGACGCCTTCGCGGGAGGCTTCGTGGTCCAAAGCTGGCTCTCATACTGGTTCCACTACCAGCTCGGTGTGCCCAGGGTGCCGCTCGGTGTGCTATTCTTCCTCGCCAACGTGGTGTCAGCCATCTCCCTCACAATCGCACCAAAGCTGGCAGCCAAGATTGGCCTAGTACGCACAATGGTTTACACACATTTACCATCCAACATCCTACTAGCAGCAATACCCTTCGCACCAACAGCAATCATAGCAAGCGTGCTACTGCTTTTGAGACAAACCCTCTCACAGGTGGATGTCCCAACCCGGCAAGCCCTAGTGGTGTCCCTTTCCCCCTCCCAGAGCAGGGTTGGTGCAATAAGCCTGACTACACTCACAAGAAGCGTGTCCCAAATAATGGGTACACCCATAACCGGGGTAATCCTACAATCAGGCTACGCCTACCTACCCTTTTTCGCCGCTGGCGGCCTCAAATCAGCCTACGACATAGCGGTGTACTGGCTTATGCGGAGAAACCTAGAAATAGGGAGGACAAGCGGCGTGTCCACCCCCCACAAACTAGTTTATGCGGGACACTGCCAATGTGAGTTTAAAACCCCGCGATTGTTACGCCATACCTTTACCACCGCTTGATTCCAGTGTAAGGTAGCGGAAAATTGTGTCTACTCTTGGTGGACTATTTTACCCTCACCCACGACCAGTTTTGGGTAACTTGTGATTTCGAAGGGGTCTCCACTCCACACTACAAGCGAGGCCTTGTAGTCCTTCTTTATTTGACCAATGTTGGGGGCGCCGATTATTTCAGCCGTCTCTTTCGTGAGTTTTGATATTGCCTGCTCCTTCGTGAGCCCGAAGCGCATAAAATGTCTGATTGTATAGAACATATTTCTTTGTAACAGTACTGGGTGGTCACTCATTAAACAGAACTTTATACCAGAAGCAAGGACAGCACGGGTGTTCCTCCAGCTCTCATGTTTGAGTTCAACCTTGTATGGGAAAGAGTCCATCGGCCCGTATACGAGGTTTACACCGGCGTCCCTAACAATCCTGAACACCTCCTCCCTGTATATGTCGAGGCCGTGGTTTAGCACAGCTTTAAACCCGAACTCCCTTACTAGCTCTAGTAGAATCATAGCGTCGTCCTCCTTGTGAAGGTGGACCATCATTTTGTATTTGCCGCTCAATATGTCCATGAATATTTCGGTGAGTGGCTCTAGTTCTTCGGGTAACTTCTTCTCTTTTTCGATGAGCTTCTTCGCCTTAACCGCCTTAATAAAGTTTTCACGGAGAAGTGCAACGGCGCCCATCCTAGTGGTTGGCCTCCTCCCTTTCCAGTCGGTGGTACTGCGAGGATTATAGCCCAGCGCCGCCTTTATGCCCACATCCATCACGTAAGCTTCACGTATGCTTGGTGCAAAGTTGCGTAACAGAACAGATTTACCGCCAATCACATTACCGCTTCCAGGCAGTACTGTACTGTATAGCACACCGCTTTCAACAGACTCCCTGAAGGCTGGGTCATCCATGTACACGCTGTGCATCGCGTTGACGAGTGGGTAAACAGAGTCCATCTGCTCGTTGGATTCATCTTCTCGTGAGGGTTCACCCGACCTAGCCATACCTATATGGCTGTGCCCATCGATGAATGCAGGGGTGACAATTCCTTCGCCGATAACTTCGCCGCTCTTCTTAGACTTACCAACGTAGCTTATAGTGTCACCCTCGAAACCAACATACACATCGCGTTGCACGCCCACACCGTCGTATAACAAGTCTGCTTTAACGTACTGCATACGATCCAAATGCACACAAATTTAAAAGCGCTATCAATGTAGTTTGTTTCACCTTAACAAAGTTCAACCAGTGGCAGTGTGCTACCGACTTACGTCTGCTGCTGCGGGCTTCCTGCACCCACTGTGATAACTTCTTTGTATACTTTATCACACTAAAATTTCTTAGCCATCGGCGCTAACTGGTCGCCAAGTTCGTAAAGGTATACGTAGTGGAACACCCCATTGTGGTTTAACCTCTCCTTCCTTACGGGTTTGATGCTTGGAAGTGGAAAGTCGTGTGTGACTATCCTAGCCGACGGTTTTAGCTCGCGCACAATTTTGGGTAGCAAAACCCTGTTGATTTCAGGTAAGAGGTAGAGTGTGACAACATCCGCGCTTTTTAGATCGGCTTCTAGGAGGTTTTGCCGTAGTAGTCTGGCCTTATCGCTAACACCGGAGCGCTCGATGTTTCGTGAGGCTAAAAGTATTCGCTTGGGGTTGTCTTCAACACCCACGGCGTAAGCCTCATAGCGCCTCACCGCCTCGACAAGTATCCTACCATCCCCAGCTCCAAGGTCGAGCACAACCTCACCCCTCCTTACACCAGCTACTTCAAGCATTCTACGCACAACAGGATAGGGTGAGGGGACAAACGGTACACGCCTCATTTAGATAAAGATTTATGGCCAAAACTTATATTTTTAACGCCAAACAAGAAGAATCAAACACCCATATTAGCTGTTACATGCACTATGGGCTACTTGCCAGTAGCGGGTCGCACCTATTCTGAGTCGGAGCGCATATCCGTTGCTACCTAAATGTGTGGCAACACCAAGAACGTCGTACTGAGGCGGGTTATAGTTATATGGTGGGTGAACCTTAATAATTTTGTGCACCAAACTAATTTGATGTGGCCATCGTGTTCACTAGTTGCTTGATGGGGATTATTGGATGTCGTATACACCCCTCGAACCCAGTCTGGGTGTACCATATGTCTCTCCAAGGGGTTGCGTACCACAATTCCGGCGGTAAAGGCGACACTCTTTGAGCGATAGTGGAGAATTTGACCTCTATCTTAAAGGTGAGGAGAGGTTCGGGCGGTTCTCATCTTACTTCTATACCCATTTTGCGAAGCGTTGGCTAAAACAGCTACACGAGTTCGCTCTAAGGGAAGTGGTCAGGGAAGCGCTCGCAATAAAGCCTAAGAGGATCGTGGACATAGGCTCAGGCCCAGGGTGGCTCACCTGCACACTTGCAAAACGCCTACCAGAGGTTGAGGTGTATGGGATTGATCCGTCACCCCACATGATAAGACATGCACGTACAACAGCTGAGAAAATGGATTTGAACAATATCCGATTTGAGCTTGGCAGCTCCAGGCATCTACCAGACATGGTGTTCAACTTGGCCTACAGTGTGTTGAGTTTCCACCATTGGGCCGAGCAAAAAGCGGGGCTCACCCAAATATATGAACACCTGTCTGGGGGTAGATTCATGGTTTTCGAGTATAACAGGGATAGGCTACCCCCCTACTATTTCCCAGCGCGAAACCACGCTATGCGCATCCAGACCCTTGAAGGACTGCGCGAGCAATCCCCATTCCCAAAGCTGGAAATAAAGACTGAAGGAGCACTTCTATTGGCCGCATATGTTAAGGATGCGGTTGAGGAGAACACTAAGGCGGATGGATGAGAGGAGTCTACCAACACTGTAGAGAACAATTCACAGTCAACACACACTCAAATATACACATGGCTTCAACTTCTAAGATCCTTAAGAATTGTTTTCGCCGTATTGTAGCCTGGCATCCCCGAGATGCCTCCCCCAGGGTGTGTTCCCGCCCCGGTAATGTAAAGCCCCCTGATTGGAGTCCTATAATGCGATAGCTCAGGTATTGGCCTATAATAGTACATCTGCTCAAGTGTTGGGTCAATGTGCTGGGTGTTACCGTGCGGTATCCATATCCTCTGCTCTAGGTCTCCAGGCGTCTCGACAGTGCTGTCTATAATTAGGTCTCCTAGGTCTGGCCAATACTTTGTGAGCCTCTCATAGATTTTTCTGTAGGCGTCCTCTCTAAAGGTATGGTAGTCCTTCTCCCATATCATGGGTGAATCGTCTGGCACAAACTGAGCCCAGCAGTAGAGCACGTGCTTATCCATGGGTGCAAGACTTGGGTCATAGGCTGTTGGGAAGTTGACCGCTAGCAGTGGCTGAGGTGAAAGCGTCCTGGTCGAGTTGGCTACGTGATACGCCTTCTCTATATCTTCAAGGGCGTCGAGTGCGATGAGTTTTCCTGAGGCCAAACTCTGCACACTTCCACCGTTTGAGAGCTTTATCTCTGGAAGCGTGTGGAGCGCCGCGTGGAATGTCATCCCATAACTGGTTATACGCAGGCTCTTGAGCTTGCGTTGGAGGTCCTCGGAGACAACCCCAGGCTCCACGAGTTTTGTCAATGTCCTCTGGGCGTCCACATTACTCACGACGAGCTTAGCTCCCACCCTCCTCCCGTCGGCGAGCTCTACGCCGGCTACCGAGCCGTCTTCGACGAGAATCTTCCTCACCTCAGCCCCCAAGTGTACCTCCCCACCAAGGCTTCTTAGGGATGATGCCAAAGCCTCCACGAGTTTACCCGAACCGCCGAGAGGCCTCTTTAATCCCGTCTTGTAAAGCATGGTGTGCATTATGGCCATAAGCCCGCTGCTAGGTAGACTAGGGGACATCGTGGAGAATATGAGTGAGAAGATGGCTGATAGCCCCACTTTAACATGCTCATCTTCGAACTCTTCGTTGAGAAGCTGGTTGGCGGATATTACAATTGTGCGCACCATTGTGTTGAAGTCAACACTCGCAGCATCAGGCAGCGCGGAGAGGAGGCTAGGCCTGAAAAGCGCTCTACCGATGCCCCGCATCCCCAGAAGCTCGCTTATCTTGGGTGGCGCATCCAGCATTAACGCCTCAAGAAGGCTCTCTTGCTTTAACCACTCCTTGGCTTGCTTCATATAGTTTTGTGCGTCCCTCTTAGAGAACCTAGCAAACTCCTCAACAGTCTTATCCAAGCTACTATAGAAAGGTAGAACCCTACCGTCTCCGAAGGGCACCTCAAACATTGGCTCGAGTGATATATACTTTAGACCGAACCTGTCCAGCCCCAAGTCCCTAATTATGGGTGTGCGCTGTATAAGGATATGGTCTATGGCGCCTCCATTAACCTTGAAGCCGGGAGCGTAGGGGAGGAGTTCCTCGGTGGTGCAGCAACCACCAAGAACCCCTCTCCTCTCGAACACGGCTACGCGGAGACCAGCCCTAGCAAGGTAGTTTGCGGCCACAAGCCCATTGTGCCCGCCACCCACAACAACACAATCATAGGACAAGCCCAAATCACCAACGCTTCGAAGCAATCCAACCTAAACGCATATGCAAATAAGCGTTCTCAAATTTTTCGACCAAAACCCGAAGCCCCCAAAACTTGCACCCACCACTGTTGCAAAGTAAGCCCGCAGCACGATTAAACCTAAACGTGTGTGGACACTCAAACCGTGCGCCCAACCAAACCTTCCAGACATTGTTGGCAGATGGGTGTGTCACCACACCATCACTTAGACCCCATGCCGCTTTGGGTTGACCGATTTTAACTAGTCTAGTTGACTGATCTACTGTGAGAGTCATATCCTTTTCATGGTGGCCACGTAGCTTTAGATGTCTTTCAGGATATGTTGGAATAGTGGCGTCTGCTTCCTGCTTTTCAGAGGGCGCCAAATGTTGCTTCACTTGTGGTGTGGTTTCAGTCGTGGTTTCACGTGGACCCGTTGCTTCCGCCTCAAGCCTCTCGAGGAGCATAAAGCATGCTAGGGCGGCGGCCTGGGCGTATACCAGGAGTGAGCTGACGAGAAACACGCTCGAAGCAAGTATTACGGCTGATATCAGTCTCATTGGCTCACATTTGCTCCTTGCGCAGCCAGCAACAACGCTGAAGAATAGTAGGAGCATGAAGAAGGCGTAGCCAACGCTTTGAGGCAAGGGAAGGGGGGCGCCGAATGATGTCTGCCATATGAGCTCGAATATCTTATCCGAGAAAAGACCCCCGTAAAACAAGTAGGCAACCCCCCCGCCCCCCACCAGTGCAAGCCCTAAGCTGAGCCAACGCCCTATACTCTTCAAGTTAAGCAGATATCCAAGCGCGAGCGCCGCGACGCCGAAACCAAGCGCGTTTATCGCGAGGTTGAATGAAATACTAATTAAGTAGATTGGGGTCTGCGTGTATATATGTGCATATATATAGTAGGTGCCCATGGTGGTGGCTGCAAGTGTGAGTAAAAGGGTGCCCACACGAATGAGCGGCCCAACCCCTCTAGTAGTCAGGACAAGCACGAAGGCTACGAGCGCTGTGAGTGTATAGGCGGATAGAACAACGGTTGTGAATTGGTACCACAAAGTGCTTCCGTAGAGGGTTGAAAACTCGGTGGACGGGAGTACCAATATCACCGCGTCCATGATAAACACGAACACGCCTAGTATTAGTAGGGGGACCCCTACCACACGCTTCACTCCGCCCACTCCAATGCTCTCCACACCTACGGCTATGAGTGCGGCCACACCGATCACCGCCGACAGGTCCACGCTTATGGATCCGAGCGCTATAAGCGTGTTCTCCGTTGCAGCGGTAAAGTTTAGCGAGAAAAGGTAGGGTGAAAGCCTCACGAAAAACTGCTGTAACCCAATCTGTACTAGAAAGATTGCTGCGAAGAGAGTGTATAGTGGACGTTGCAAGCCACGCCCCCCTCTATGGTCCATTATCCACCTCACCTGTTTCCCCACTGTTTTTGGCGGCGTCACGAATCGCCTTAAGCCTGCTACGTAGTGTGGGTGATAGGCCAGCCACTTCCTCTCTTTTGCTTCTCAGCCCAGCAGCGTCGGCGCCACGACCTGCACCGCTTGAGAGGCTTCTTAACTGTGATTTCTCAACTTCGAATGTGTATCTGAGCTTAATTGGGTCGTAGCTTATAGCTCGGATGTGCACCAACTTTTCACCTCTACTCCTAAGCCTTTCAAGCCACTTCTTGGCTTCACCGAAAAAGTTTTGCCTCTCAAAGAGGGCGTCAATCACACCCAACCTGTGGGCGTCCTCAGGTGTGAGTGTGTCACCCAACACAAAGAGCTTCCTCGCCACACTTGAGCCGAACGACTCCTTGGCAATGTAGGGTCCAGCAAAGAGTGGGGGATAACCGTACACCACTTCCGGGAAACCCAGATAAGACGTGCTTGTACCAAGCCTGAAGTCGGCTAGCAGGCATATTTCAACCCCTGCTCCGAGTGCGGGCGCGTTGAGCAGTGCAGCAACGGGCTTCGATGTGGACATGAGTATTGATGTGAACGCCTGTGCTTTAACTTGAAGAGCCTCAGGGGCGCCCAAATCATCCCATTTCATACCGGCTGAGAAAAAAGTGTCGCCCGTCGCGGTGAGCGCCAACACCTCCACTTTTTGATCCGACTCTGCGAGTGTGACGGCGGCTGTGAGCTGGTCGAGCACATCTGCGTTAACCAAGTTGAGGGGAGGGTTGTTGACGGCTATAACACCCACGTAATCCTCCCTCCAAACCTGCACCTTTGTGAAGAATGGTTTGGCTATGACTGTCACCTATCCTCGTTGTTTGGGCGTGTACACCACGTAGTGGTATATCGCCAACATCTCGCCGAACACTAAGAGCAGTGCGCCCAAACCTATACCGAAGAACGCGGCCTGAGTAAGTGGGTTAAACCTCCAAGTCACGGCTGCTAGAGCCACCGCTGTGACTAGTAGTACGGTGAGTAAAGCGTACGCGGCCCCAAGCTTCTTAGCGCTAGGCTGCGGTCTTCTTTGTGGAGTTGGCGGCGTGCTCAGCTTAGTGCTGGAAGCAGCCCTATCAAACCCTATGAGCACTGCTCCTAGTAGACCAGTTGAGAGTAGACCTGTGATTGTGGGTGGTAAATAGGCTAGTGTGAGGTGTAGTGTTAGGGTTTGCACCGAGTATGAGGCCACTAGGAACACTCCTGAGGCTAGTGCGATTAGAACCACGGCAGCCAACCGTCCAACACCTCCATCCCCAGAATTAGGGGAGGTGTGAGCCCTCTTGGAGAGGAGGTAGAAGCCCACTAGAACTATTATCGCGGGCTCGGCTATCACGGGTATATACACGTTGGGCTCCACGGGTACGCCGGGCGCCACAGCCCCCCACACGCTCGCCTGGATAAAGTTTATTATTGCTATGACGCCTATAGCTTGGTACACCCAGCCGCTAAAGAAGTGTAGGTCTTTTGATCTATCCAACACGGGTAGTAGGAGGAAGTATATGATTGGTATTAGAGCCGACACTATTGCCACCTGTATGGGTGATAGGGGTCTAAAGTCGAGCACCTTATACATAAATAGGAAGAACCACGGTGGGTAGGCGGGTATCGTTGTCGCCTGGGGGCTCGTGGGTGACACCGAGGGGTAGGGTGAGAAGAGTATGGGCACGTTGTGTAGCAGGCTGATGACTGAGGGCACTATTAGTATGGCTGCAAACGTGAAAAACCCGAGTTCGAGCATGTATAGCAGGTTCCTCGGGTACCATGGGTTAAGCGACGGATCCTTTTCGTCAAGCTTGGCTGGAGCCCTATAGCCCACCTTCTTCGCGTTGGGCGTGAACCCGTTCATTTCGGCTAGATAGAAGTGGTAGCCGAAGAGTAGGCCTATGAGGGCCACAAGTATTATGTGGTAACCTAGAAGCCTCGTGAAGAGGTCGAGGGATGTGCCGTTCCCGAACACGAGCGCCTCAAGGGTCTTACCGAAGGGAGCCTGCTCGAGCACCCCCCTCCCCACATCCACCGCATCCGCAGCGAGTATGTCCCCAGTCATGCTGTAGCCAAGGAAGGCGGCTCCCTGGGTGAGTGTGAGTAGTATTACTCCAATCATCCACTGCAGTTCGCGTGGATTCTTGTACGCCTTGACAAAGTGGTTCCTAAACATGTGCACATACGCTAGAAATATCATAGTATAGGCACCGTAAAGGTGTGTTGCTAGGAGGAGCGAGCCGTATGGTACCTTTGTTATTATGAACTCGGTCTGATTGTAGGGGTTACTGGGCGTATAGTAGAGTATTAGGAATAGGCCTGAGATAACCTCATATATGAGTGCGGCGGCCACCATTGAGCCAAGCCAGTAGTTAACCGAGTACATATAGTCGGGTATCCTTGATAGGGGGACATCCTTAATGTGAAGCCTATCGCTCCACCAATCAACAAATCTCTTGGTGATACTCATCACAACCACCTAGCCGAATGGGTTGCCCACATCCACAACTTCTGTGGAGGTGCCCGTGATGGGGTTACCTCCCGTTAGGTCGGACGTGTGACCATATATAACTGGGCCAACCATTCTGGTAGCGTAGAGCTCGTCGGTTGACGGATCCCACTGTAGCACCACAGCGGGCAGAGGATGTGTTGTTGGGCCAGTCACCACAGCACCACCCTTATATGGGTCATATGTGCTACCATGACAACTGCAGTGTATAACCATGGTCATTGGGCCGTTAGCGGTCTGTGCGGGTGGGTAGCCCGGCGGATAGAAGTGGAGCTCAGGATACTTGCACCCTAGGTGTTGGCATATCCCACTGTAGGCTACAATCGACTTGTTGGGTCCAACCCCACCTGGGAAAGAGTATTTCGAGCCGTCCGCGGGAACAACAACCTCTGTGGGCGGCACCTCCACAGGATTATTGTTTGTGTCTCCCAGGTTTAAGAGGAAGTTGGGTTCGTTTAGCAGTGGGTAGTTGAACTGGAAGGCCTGCGGGGAGTTTACTGAGAGTGCGGTCGCCTTGATGGGGTTGCCTGAACTATCCACAAGTTGGAGTGTTGGGAAGGATGTTAGTCCTACGGGTGGTGGGTTAAGGTACTTTACTACTGGTATGCCCCCACCTACCAGCGCTGCGCCCCCAAGTAGCACAAGCGCTTTAAGAAAGTTTCTCTTAGATTCGTCTACTTGTGGCCCATGTATGTCGTTGGCACCCACTTTTACCCCCTCCTCATCACAAAGTAGAGTGCCACGAGCACTATTATCGCCACAACTAGTCCTATTATGGCCACTAGTTCGTAGGCTGTTAGGGGGCCAACCAGCCCCTCGCCTGCTATTACTAGGCTTGGTGGAGGCTGATTGGATACGTATAACGTTTGAAATGTTGAGATCGACTTTATGAACGCGTTCTCTCCCGTGTATCCCTGCCACACGGCGAAGGCTACGTCGTACGTGTTCCCAGGCTGGATGTTCACTAAGTAGGGCTCCCCACCTTGAGGCTCACCCAACTGTCTTACTAGCTCAACAGTCCACGAGTGTTGGCCCATCGTGGCGCCAGCCTGAACAACATAGGGATCGGTGTGATTCGTGTCCACATCTGTGTAGAAAAGGCCTGTCCCCAAGCCAACCTCATAGAGGTCTGTGGCGTTAGTATACAGGTTGAGGGCGAAGCCGGTTGGGGGAGCAGTATAATCAACACCCGTGAACGAAACATTCCTGTTCCACCAATCATAGTACTTGCTAAGAGGCACCGGTTGCATGCCTATAGCGGGTAGGAAGGGTGTTGTGGTATTCCATGTGGCCCCAGTCATAAAGTCCCAGATGTTCGCCGCACCACCCGCCTGAAGCGCGCCACCGTTGGGTTCACCGACAACCATGCAGTCGTCGGGTGTACCCGTCTGGCCGCCCAGATACCACATCATTGCAACACGGTCTTGGGAGTAGTATGTAGAGTTAACATAGTACTGTTTAACGATGTTCTCTTCGACCGCCCTAGGTGGTGCCACAACATAGGAATTCGAGGATGTATTGTACCATAGTGGGGGGAAGCCGAAGGGGCCGCCTCCAAGCGAGAACACACTGGACATTCTATTACTTGGTTTGGTGGCGTTCCAACTTAGTAACACAAAGATGTCTGTACCATTCCAAGCCACTTTAACGTTGACGGCGGGGGTGTGGCCCCCGTTGGGCACATTGGCGGACAAGGGTATAGTTGTCCACGGGATAGAGCTCCAGAAGCTCTCCGCGCCAGGCGAAGCCAGCTCGGCGTGCCCACTCACTTTATAAGCCACAAGCGTTGCGCTCTGGTCGGCTGAAACGCTCACACCAGCCGTAAAAGCATAGGCGCTAACGGACACGGCGAGGGCGGTAACAAGGATCGCCAAGATAGCTGTTCTACCAAACCTTGAATGAACACGTTCACCACGCATAGTTTAACCCTCTCTGTGTTAATCGGAATAGTGCTATAAAAACCTTTGTAAATAATTATACACATATGTAAACTCTATTTTACATGTATAAGCGTGAAGCCTAATGTTTTAGGGTTTAGTTTCAAGCGTGTTACCCCCGAAAAATTTATTTAGGAAAGCGAATTACTATTTCTCATGCGCAGTAAGAGAATTCTTGCGGGCTGCGCTGGTGGGCTCTGCTTCGCCCTAGGGCTAGTGGCGCTTCTTAGTACCACAATACTCATTCGTAGAGCGTGCTTCGGCCCCCCCTCAACATATATTTGCCCCACCAATGGTGTTCCCTATATATCTCAGGGTTGGGCTCTAACACTCACCGAACCACTGGTCATCTCACTTATAATCGTGATTGGACACCTCTTCGAGCATAGACATACAGGTGAACACTCCGAAGGTGCGAGTATAGGTTTGCCGAACACGGTGGGTGTAACCCAAACGAGCCAATGGGGGGAACCAGTCGGCCTCGTAAACAAGGAGTAGGGATGCGGCAATCAGCGTTCCGTTTAAACTTTTTATTCTGCTGTGGTTCCATTATTGTGCGACTAGCAGAGTGTGTGGCGGTCTCCCTACTTTTATAGGGGCCTAACACGTTAGGGATCAAGCTTTTAATACGTGTTTTACGTAACTCTATATGAGTGTTGTAGGGTGTTAAACCAAGTTCTGCTAAGGGTTAACAATCAGGATGCCATAAGGGATTTAGCCGACCACTACGGTGTTAGCGTCTCTGTTGTTGACTGTAAGTTTTTCAGTCCGCAGCGTATGGCCCTCTTCCTCGAAATGGTGGGTGGAAACATGGAGGGATTCCTTAATGCCCTCAGGGTTGAACCTTCGGTTAAGAAAGTGTTCTCAGAGACCAACAGCTCCTCCTCCGCTTGGGCCGTAATCGTGCTTGACACCCCAGTCTACTGCAGGGTGGCGCGGGAAAACGGTGTTTTCTGCCTGAGTTGCCCAATGAACCACACTGTTGGTGAACGCCACCCCCAACCCGCAAAGTGGAAGGTTCTTGTAGCTAGCAGACAAGCTCTTCGTAGAAGCGTGGAGCAACTGGCTGAGAGCGGTGTTAGGGTTGAACTCGGAGACACGGTGCAGGCCAGTGTAAAGCTGAGCGGGTACAGGTCGCTGAGCCCCCATCAGAGGGATGTTCTAAGGCAGGCCTACGACCTTGGCTACTTTGACTTCCCAAGGAAGATAACCCTAAGGAGGCTCGCCCAAAAACTCGGGGTAAAACCTTCAAGTCTGAGCGAGGTGTTGCGCAGGGCGCAGTCAAAGATTGTGAGCAGATTCTTTGAATATGAAAGCTAACACCAACCTTTAGCCCTTTTAGATTTGACCCAATAGTCGCCAAAACCGCTTCTTGAGTTATGGGGCGGTTCCACCGTGTGAATTCGGCACGAGTGACGCTACTAGATGCAAGCATGGGGAAGGAAAATGGGACGTGAATTTACGCGTTTTTCAGGGCGATAAGGGACACCCACAAATACTGCCGTTGGTTCTCAATAGAGAATAACTCGCCAAGTCGCTATCTAGAGTTTTTGTCAACAGACGTGGTGTTGTGCAAACTCCTTCGGCTCCATGTCAGCGCACGTGAACCTGCTGTTGTGTAACATGTGAACCAGAAGTCTTAAACGTTTTATTCACAGTTTAAATTCACCACAGCCGTGTTCAAGTGGGTGGTTCTACTTAACTGATCTACGTAGGCGCAGGAGTGTTAAGTGCTGGTTGTGCTACGAAAAAAGATAGGGCGAAACTTTGTGCTAAAAAGAAAAAAAGGGTTTATACCGCTCTTTAGTCGTATCTGGCATAATTTGGATATTTTGTCTTATACCATACTGCAGTGATAAGGACTGTGAAGAGTAGTAGGAATCCCGTTATTGCCACTGAGGAAGGGTTGGGGTTGTAGCCATTATACGAGCCTACTGTTAGGGCTGCGGCAAGAACTATTATGAAGGTCATAAGGGCAACGAATAGTTTAACATCCCATTCGCTTCTCCTAGTGTTTTGGGAACCTGTTCTACTCACTGTGCACCCACCTCCCCCTTTTCGCCGCCGTAAAGCAGCCTCCCTGTGAGTAGGAGGCTGAAGGCCACGAAGACAAAGAACTCTATACTACTTAGAGCCATCTGTAGGTCTCCACTCAAAATGTGACCTGAGGCACAGCCACCCGCCATCCGGGCTCCAAAGAGAACTAGATATGAACCGAGAAATACTCCTAAGCTCCTTTTGAGCTCGCTCGAGCCAAACCTTTTCTGCCATGTCTTTGGTATCCACGCGTTAAACGCTTGGAATCTACGCGATACAAATATTGCTGCTAAAAATGAACCTAGCAGTGTGCCTATATCGCTGTAGGGTTCCCATCCGATGGTTTTGAATACTAGCTGGCTATAACTATATGAGGGAAGCCATAGGTATCCCACAATCCAGCTGTAGGTTGTAGACTCCCCGAAGATCTGGTGCAGAAACATTTCGAGCACTACAACCCCGCCTATGATGGCACCCACAAATGTGAGTAACCATCTAAGGTCGCTTCTCGGCGCCCAATGATTATTGGCTGAGTAGGCTAGGTGGTCGCTTGGACCAATGGGCATCGCGGAGCCCTCCGTGAGTATCCTAGATGTTTCGGTGTGATATGATAATTCGACGTCGGTCATCTTATAGTTGGGGTGGGTAGCCATGTATATGCAGCTTCGACCGTTTTTATACCTAGGTAAATAGTAGGCTACACCGAACATCGCTGCAGCCCAAACAAGCGATATTAGGAAACCTATATCCAGGTTTGTTCCCGCTTTGCCCGCTAAGTATACTGGGCCGAAATTCAAGGTGTTGACTAGCCACTGTCCGATTGGAGTCTGGTATAGCAAGGTCCATGAGGCAGCGCCTAGTAGGCCGCCGAACACTGCGTATATGGCTTCTCTTCGCCCCTCACCGAGAGCCATCCACTCAGTGCCTGGCACGTAGCCTGAGACGGCTACCCCCACCCCAAAGATGAGCCCCCCAAGTGCCACCCCTATTATGTAGTCGGGTTTTACTCCGAAGTGGAAGCTTACACCTAGGGCTGCTAGACCATAGAGCAGTATTCCCCCCACACCTATCGCTATGGCTATGCAGTTGATGAACAGCCTATCCTCCCACTTCGCAAGCTTTAGTAGAACGTCTGAGTTGGATATTCCCCATAGCTCTGCTAGTCCACCTATTACTGCCCCGATGAATATGCCTATCCATAGGGGTGCGGTAACCGAAAAACTCATGGTGACCGCCCCCATCTAGTCCACAAACCCTCTGTCATATTGGGTCGTTAAAATATTAGCGAGAGGTAGAATTTAATCATATGTGTGAAAATATGTTTATTTTAACATATTCTGTCATCATTATGACACATTTCGTTTGTGGTAAAAAGGTTCAAATACACTTACAGTGGTACTATAATGTAAAACATTATTATTAGAAATCTAGAATTCTTGTTTTATTAGCACAAATATTTTAGGTTCTTCATATTACGTGAAAGCGCCATACTTCTTAGGTATACGTTGTAAACACCTTGATTATGTTTCAGAAGCCTAAGAAGTTGGAGGTGCTATAAATGGCGACACGCTACACGTCATAGTAGCGAGTTTGGCGAAAGAAATATGTTTGGTTTCGTCGGATAGTGTAATCCGCGCTAAGTGGGGGCTAACATGTTAGGGAAAACGGTTTTCAGTCTTAACTGTTTAAAGCTAAGCTGAAGCCGTATGTCACACAATAATCGTTTGCCTCACACCCTGTGGTTCGCGCTCAGCGCGACCAGTCTATTAATAGCCACACTATTCATGGTGGTGTTCAATCGTCTAGGCGCGGTGAGCAGGCTCACATATTCAGAGCTACTGTTTGTTTGGGCTGGCTTCTTACTTGTCTACTTTATTGTTGAAAAACCCTACATGGGCAACACACCTAAATCTGTTGGCTCCTGGGTTAAGCGCTGGCTTACCACAACAAACCACAAGGACATTGGCCTCCTATACATTGCGACATCCCTCTTCTTCGCGTTAGTGGGTGGGGTACTCGCCGAACTCATGCGCACCCAGCTCATGGCGCCCAACAACAAATTCCTGACCCCTCTAGCATACAACCAGGCAGTCACAATACACGGGCTTGTCATGGTTCTATGGTTCCTATCCCCCCTCGCATTCGGCTTCGCGAACTATATTGTACCCCTCCAGATCAGGGCGAAAGACTTGGCCTTCCCACGCCTAAACGCGTTGAGCTACTGGCTCTACCTGGCTAGCGGTATCGCCGCTGCGCTAGCGTTCTTCCTACCCGGCGGTAACCTGAATGGTGGGTGGACCTTCTACGCGCCGCTGAGCTCAGGCGAGTATATGCCTGGGCCGGGGCCAACACTAGGCTTGATGGGCGCGCTCATGCTCATTGCGTCGGTGACCATAAGCACAGTTAACTTTCTTGTCACAATAGTGTGGCTTAGGGCCCCAGAGGTTACGTGGGCGAAGCTACCAATGTTTACATGGTTCATCCTCATCACCGTGATACAGATGCTCCTCGCCTTCCCAGCCCTGTTCGGCGCCATGCTCATGCTTGTGGTGGATCGGGTAGCGGGAACCCTCTACTTCACTTCGACGAGTGGTGGCGCCGCACTCCTTTGGGACAACATGTTCTGGTTCTTCGGACACCCAGAAGTGTACATCGTGCTCCTACCAGCACTTGGTGTGCTCGCCGAGGTGATACCAGTCTTCTCTGCTACAAAGCTCTATGGGCGTAGGAGCGTGCTCATAGCGGTTTTTGCCCTCGCACTACCCCTAGGCATGCTCGTGTGGGGTCACCACATGTATATGACCACAATACCCAACACTGAAAAAGAAGTGTTTGAGCTTGGGACGGACGCAATATCCATCCCATTCATAGTAACAATATTCGCGCTGATTAGGACTCTTGGCGGGGGCCGGGTTAGGCTGAGCACACCTATGCTATTCGCGCTTGGAGCACTATCAGTGTTTATCCTTGGGGGTATAACAGGCCTATTCCTCGCCGCCCCAGTGTTGGACGCAGCCTACCGTGGTAGCTACTTTGTCGTGGCCCACTTCCACTATATTATGGCTGGAACAACGATGTTCGGCCTATTCTCAGCGCTATACTATTGGTTCCCACGTATCACTGGTAGAATGTATAATGAAGCACTGGGGAAAATTCACTTCACCCTAACGTTCATAGCGCTCAACATAACATACTTCCCAATGTTCTTGGTGGGTGAGATGCCGCGAAGAATATTCACATATAACGTGGAAAGCTGGGGTCCACCGAACTTTGCAGCCACGATAGGCGCCTACGCCCTAGGGTTAGTGCAAATCCTACTCGTTTATAACCTCTTAAAAAGCGCGGTGAGTGGACCCCGTGCGCCCACAGATCCTTGGGGTGCGGGTACACCTGAGTGGGTCGAAGAAGAGGAGACCGCCACGGTTGTGCTGGGTGTTGGCTCAGGTCCCCTGCGCTCGGCAACCGCCACACCACAAGACGCAGAGAGGGGTGTTACCCAAATTGGGCGTAGCCCACCGTCACTAGTGGTGCTCGAACATGTGAGTGTGAGGCCCGTTACACTATCGGTCGGCATCCTACTGTCGCTCCTGGGGCTCGCTCTCCTAAACTATGATGCGCTCGGCCTTCCATTTGTTGCTCTCGGTGTGGCCACCGTGACCTACGCCTTGCTTGGCTGGGTTGTGGACCCGCTTACATCAGATGAGAGCATTGTGGGGGCGTGGCCGTTTAATAGAGTTTCGAAGACCAAGCTCGGCGTGTGGACCTTCCTCTTCTCCGAGATTATACTCTTCGGGGGAATTCTGACCGCCGACGCCTATGTGCGGATGAATGACCCGACCGCTTGGCCCACACCCGGCTCGCTGCACCCAATAATGCTTGGGGCGATAAGCACGTTCATACTACTCTCAAGCAGCCCAGCCGCCTATATGGCTCTATCATCAATCGAGCGGGGTAGCGTAAGGGGGATGGTTGGCTGGCTGGGCGTCACGCTCACGCTGGGCGCCATATTCGACTCGATAGAGTTCTATGAATGGGCTCAACTCCTCTCACGTGGGCTCACACCTTGGAAGAGCAACGCGCTCAGCACCTACTATTTTACTGTGGGCGTGCACGCGACACACGTGCTCATCGGTCTGATCATAATGGGATACCTAATCGCACGAGGGTTAAGCGGTGGGATAACACAGCAGAAACACGAAGCTCTGGAGGCATTCGGGATATTCTGGTCATTCGTGGATGCCATATGGGTGTTCATATTCGCCTTCTTCTTCCTTATATGAGGGGTGATTGAGGTGAGTGTACCATTTAACCCCGTATATATGGCACCTCTTCCGCCCACAGTTTTGAATTGGCAGTCCGTTTTCTACATGTACCTAGTGTTAGGGGTGGCGGGCGGCATATTCGCCTACGGGCTCATGTTAGCCTACATCCTGAGGGGGAGACGCAGGTCAAACCCCACGAGGATTGGTGGAAAAAGCGGTGGTAGGGGGAACCTTTACACACTGATCGTTGTAACAGGCATAGTGATCGCTGCATTCGTAGCAGGCGTTGAGGGAAACAGTTTCATGTGGTCAACACCACAGAATCTACCAACACTAACAATAACGGTGCACGCCTACCAGTGGGGGTGGAACTTCACGTATCCAGACGGGTACACATCAACAGACACGCTAACTGTGCCTGTTAACACAACCATAATACTAAACGTGACATCCGAAGACGTTTTCCACGATTTGGGGATACCAATGTTTGACGTTAAGGCGGACGCCATACCCGGCCAGTGGGACGCGCTCTGGTTCGTGGCCACCGAGACGGGTAGCTACCCATACGCTATCCGCTGCTACGAACTGTGTGGCGCTGGCCATGCCTATATGACGGCCAACCTAACTGTGCTCACACACTCAGAGTTTTCATCATGGTACGCACAACACAGCGGGTCGCAGAGGTGAGCCCATACGTGTGCAAACATTATACAAGTGTACACATACAGATATGTACTCCTTGAACGTTTGACTTCAAATATGCTCTCTACCATACGTGAACTCCGGCACCTTCTCCACGCCCCACGCCTCAGTCTGCACAACGCTTGGGTGCGACGTTTTTGGGGGTGGTATTGTATTGTTTGAAGATAGACCTGTTCTCGTGTTCTGGGAGACCACGAAGGCGTGTCTTCTCTCCTGTGTTCACTGTAGGGCTGAAGCGATAAAGTCGCCTCTGCCGGGTGAGCTAAATAGTGAGGAGGGGTACGCGCTTATCGACCAGGTGGCCGAGTTCGGTGAGCCCTATCCCACGATTATATTCACTGGGGGCGACCCACTGATGAGGAGCGACATCTTCGAGCTTTTAGAGCACGCGAAGAAGAGGGGTATAAAGTTCGCCCTTTCACCCTCAGTCACACCCCTCCTTACACGCCAGAAGCTAGCGGAAATCAAATCGGCTGGGGTCTCAGCTATTTCCATTAGTATCGATGGGGCGTCTCCAGCCACCCACGACGGTATTCGGAGGGTTGCCGGCACCTATGAGCGTTCACTCGAAGTATTAGACGCCGCGGTAGAACTTGGGCTCAACGCCCAGGTGAACACAACCGTGATGAGGAGAAATGTGCTCGAGCTCCCCGACATCTTCCACACCCTGAGAAGTCACAACGTTAAGGTTTGGGAGGTTTTCTTCCTCATAAGGGTGGGTAGGGGTGTTGGGGTTGATGACCTAGATGCGGGCGAGAATGAAAGCGTGCTCAACTTCCTCTACGAGGCTTCACACTATGGCGTTATAATCAGAACGGTTGAGGCTCCATCAATCAGGCGCGTACTAAGGACTAGGGCAGATGCGGGCGAATATTGGAACCACCCACTTTATAGGGCGCTCAAAACCAGGCTCATCGAGTTGGAGGGGCGGCCCACCCAAAAAACCACAATCTCCCCCCGTGGGACGCTTGACGGGGACGGCATAATATTTGTAGGATACGAAGGCACAGTGTACCCCGGCGGTCTCACCCCAATACCGTTGGGAAACATACGCAGGCAAACACTTGCACAAATATATAGATCCCACCCACTCTTGCTTAGTATTAGAAAGAGGGAGCTGAGTGGGCCGTGCGGTGTGTGTGAGTACAAGCACATCTGCGGGGGGAGCAGGGCTAGGGCTTACGCCTCAAGCCGCGACCCTCTTGGATCGGATCCAGGATGTGTGAAGACCAACCCTGTGGGTCCCATAGAAGTCCTGTAGTGCGTGTGTGTAGAGGTGAAACGCTTACTTTGGTTGGTGTGCGCTGACCTTAACAAACCCATTCGCCGCTTCGGCTCCATCAACGGTAAGGCCGTATGTTTCGAGTAGCCCTTTGAGCGCTTCGGCTGTACACTCAGAGGAAAGCGCACTGTAGCCGGTACCTGTCATAACTATACTCACGGTGTGCTCGCCCGATTCGAGTTCGAATAGGTTGAGTGGGAGTAGCCCTCTATACGCCTTTATCAAGTCTCTTAGGTCTTCGACCGTTGGTGCAATCGTTTTAATGAGTTCGCCCACCACTCTTCCCTGTGCGTGCCAGAGTCTGCATAGTTCTTCTTTAGAGGTCTTGGAGGCCAGTTGGAGACTCTCATCGAGAAGGATCTTTGGTATTGGCACAGCTTCGAGTGCGTTCATTATGTCGAAAGCCCTTAAGATCTTGAGTGCCTCCACAGGCGACCTTTCAACTTTAACTATGTCGAGGTAAAACCTTATCGCCTCGTTGAGGATTGCGTACATAGTCTTGTTCTGCCTCTTAGCCTCTTGGCTGAGCTCCTGAACCAAATCGTATTCGGCCGCGACGTTTGTTCTTACCATAACACACCTAGTTATATAGACCCTTGAAATATACCTTTTTATACTGTGCAAAGTGTGGTATCAAAAGCGCTACTGCAAGTTAGATCCCCATTAAGGGGTGAGAAGATTAGGTTGAGTGGAGTGTGTCCTCCAAGAATTGGGGACAAGTTGCGCTAAACTTTTTTTGGCGGCGTTAATCCTCTGTATGAAGCTGATGACCATCACTTGACGATGACCGCCGGTTAACATACATTAAAAACACTAATTATTAAGTCGTTCAATGGATACATCTTTATCAGCAGTTTCAAAATAGATAGCCTAAATTGTCGCAAAAATATATCACAAAAAGACATCCTCTTGTGCTCTGGGAGCACGCCTACCTATAGTGGTTGGGTGTGGTGGGTGGTAAAACCACTGATTGAAGGTGCTCACCCCCAGTCCAAAGCTCTTCAACTAGCTATGAAGGCTTGGTGGTGTGGTTTCACCCTGAGGGTGTGGGGGTAGGCCTAAGTCTTAAAGATCTTGGGTTGGTGTAACCCAATAGCTATATCTATTAAAGACCATGCCAAGAACTCATTATTTTGCCTAGTGTGGTGAAAATATGATGAAAATGTTGAACAAGCGCATGATGGGAAAAATTAGGATATTTCTTCGGCGAAGCCCGGTGACCACACCACCTTGTTTGTGCACCAACGACTAGGAGTTGGGTGTGGATAGACTAAAGTATGTGCGGTCTATAGCTTAAGAATAAGAATATGCCAATACACAAGCGCATGCCGAGGACGATCGAGGCGCGTGCACGTGATATAATGAGTTCTCCGCCTGTGACCGCTAAGGCATCTTCTACTTTACGGGAAGCAGCTGAGAAAATGTGGTCCGAGAAGGTTGGAAGCGTAATCGTGGTGGATGATGAGGGCTACCTCCTTGGCATACTAACCGAGCGGGACATAGTGTTCGCGGCGGCGAAAGGCCTCTTTGAGGCCTCGGAGAAGAAGCCCACGGTTGAATCGGTGATGACCAAAAACGTGGTAACGGTGAACGAAAACTCAAGCATTGCTCAGGTCGCACAACTCATGTCCGAGTTCAATATTAAACACATAGTGGTTATGAGTCAGGAGGGTAGACCTATCGGTGTGGTCTCCTTACGTGACATGCTCGATGTTGGCTTCGAATTCCTAAAAATACTCGGTCCCCGTGACTAGGGTAATGAGAGCTCTTTGAGCTTTAACCCGCCAACCCTACCGGATTCCCAGCCGCGAAGTGTGTAATAATTCCCAATCAACTCTTTAAGTGGGAACACCTTACCATTGTTTTTACCGCTTGGCACAGGTTTAGAGAGGAACTTTGAGGGGAGTGTGTCTTCGACTATGCCGTTTGCTTCATTATATAGCCGCTCGAGGTTAAATATTCTTTCACCCACCCTGAGAAGCTCTGCTTCATCCACGTTCCAACCTGTGACTGAGTTTAGCGCTCCAACATAGTCTTCTAGGTCGTACGCCATGCTTGAAAAGGCGCATATTTGAAGTGAGTCGAGCACCGCCACAAGATCCTGCTTGTGTTTTACGGCTGAAGCGAGCTTAACATAATCTGTGGGATCAGTGTGCGCAACAAGGCTTCTGCTACCAAGTAACTCTATAAAGGAATAGATTAGATCAGGGTACACCCATATGTGAGAGGATGCCCCCGTGTTCTCAGTGGCGTTGAGTAGGCCCCATGCGTACTCCACGCGTGGATCAGCGTTCTGTATTGTTATCCCCTTAACTGCAGTGCTTAGGGTGGGATCACCCAGTGCTTCACACAGTCTTGTAGCGCCATCAGCTAGTGCCCCGAGCAACCCATTCTTTGTGGGAATCAGGCGTATGAGTTCGACCATTCGATCCACGTCTCCCCACCTGAGACCTTGGTCGGGCGGCACAAGGCCTTTTTCGGTGGCTTGAGCGAGAATCGCTAGCAGGTTACCTGTTTCAATGGGGTCCAACCCCAACTCGTAGCAAAGATGGTTCATGTACGCCACAGATTCGAGGTCGCCGACACCACAGTTACTTCCCAAAGAAGATATCTGAGCATAGTCTGGTCCTTCGACCCTAAAAGAGTACACGCTAACACCAGCGGTCTCCCTCCTGCATTGAACCGAGCAACTATTACATGTAAGCCTAGAGATCAGGATGGTTTCACTCATTTTCTTCCCTGTGAGCATTGAGGCACCGTCAAAATGCGTCTCAGTATAGTTACGATAGGGTAAAGCTTCGTACCGATTAAGTGGGTCAACCGCAAGAGGGGTTCCATAAGTCGAGAAGAGTCCTGTGACCCTGTTAAGCATCGGCGACGCCCTGAGCTTGGTGTTAACACGTTTGAGCACCTCCATAAATTCCTCCCTATCACAGATGGGCACCCTCTTGGTATAGTCCATCGCTATAACTATAGCCTTTAAACGTTTACTTCCAAGCACGGCGCCAGCGCCGTGGCGCACACCGCTCGCCCTCCCCGCGTCGTTCAAAACGTTCGCGAACTTTACCATGTTTTCCCCAGCCACACCTATGGATAGGACCCTTACATCACCGTGCTTGGCCTTAAGTATCTTGATGCACTCAGACGCACCCTTCCCCCAAAGGTTGGAAGCGTCGAGGAGGGAGATTTCGCCGGCCTTAACAAAAAGGTATTTTGGAGCGTCGCCTATACCAGTTATTTCGATGGCATCGAAGCCGGCGAGTTTGAGTGCGGCGGCCGCGTATCCTCCCGTGTTCGCGTAGGCTATTGTGCGTGTAAGCGGAGACCTAAACACAAATGTCAACCTGTTTGCGAGGGGTACCGCTGTTCCGGTTACCGGCCCGGTGTACAGCCCTATTACACTTTTTTCAGAGTAGGGTTCAAGTGTTGGGGAGTTCTCGTAGAGCCTCTTAACGCCGTAGCCTCTTCCACCAATAAACAATTCGGCGATGTGTTCATCAATCGCTTGGTACTCCACTTCGTTCGTTGTGAGGTTTACCAAACCAAGCCGATTGATATACCCTCCTCGAATACTAATGGGTGTACACCAAACGCTTTAACGGTGTTAGTCTAATAAGCCTTGTCCACAGGCGCGGTTAGCCAAATAACCTTATCGGAGGGGGGTGACATATAGGGTGTGGTACCGGCTTCTCCCCCATCCCCTCTTGCGCTAAGGGTGTAGTATTGTTGTCTGTGTGTAACCCCCATAGTCGGTTGAATCGGGTTAGAGAATGTGGCTCTGGTTTCCTAAGTTTATCTCCGCGACTTCTAGTTGGCGATTGGGTGGTACGGTGAGTTTAAATTTTGGGTCGAATCAACAAAATTATGACTATTGTCATATGGGGCAAAGTTAGCGCGACCCGAATTCACGCCTTAAAATGTTATCACCACAACCCAGTAAGAACACGCGAACGTGTTTTGAAGTCATGAAATGAGGTTGTTGCCTAGGCGAGGGGGAAACATTGCTCAGAAAACAACAAACACTCGTTGAATTCGCGAAGAATTTCGGGCCAGCTTGGCTTGTAATGATGGCCGACGTGGATGCAGCATCTATAATAACTGGTCTACAGGACGGGTCTAGCTGGGGGTACAGAATGGTGTTCGTAATGCTCGCGCTCACCATCCCATTATTCATAGTTCAGGACGCGGCTGGCCGCCTAGGTGTCGCTGGTGGCATGGGGCTAGCTAAGGCTATCAAAGAAAAATATGGTGGTAGGATTGCGACGTTGGCGGCCATACCAATGGGTGTGAGCGATTTCCTCGAATATGTGGCCGAATACGCCGGCATAGCAATAGGTCTAAGTATACTGGGGCTACCCATAGTCGCCGGTGTTGCTGCTGCCTACGCCGCACACACATTTATAGTGCTATTCAAGAAATATAGGCAGGCTGAAATAATCCTGTTACCCATCAGCTTTCTACTTGTAGGTTCAATACTGGGCTCACTCGGTTTTCTAAACATAAACCTGCACACACTCTTATCCACAGGCTTCACCCCCCTTCAGCCCTATAGTGACCCAGGCTATGATTATCTACTTGCAGCGAGCATTGGCTCAGTAATAATGCCTTGGATGCTATATTTTCATTCGGGTGCAGATGCACGTAGAAACAAGCCTTTAAGCTCTCTTAGAAGTGAGAGAATGGAGACTCTCATAGGTGCATTTATATCGGAGGCGCTCATGGCAGCAATAGTGGTTGTTGGCGCCCACATACCCATGGGCGACACTCTGCTGGGTGTAGACTCATTCGCCAATATTCTCCCACAGCTTGGGGATAACACACACATCCTAATCGGCCTAGGCTTCTTGTTTGCTGGTTTCCTAGCGCTTGTGGTTATCTCCCTAGGCTCAGCGTGGGGTGTGCTCGAAGCCATTGGAAGGGAGTCTCGGAGCTCGTTTCTTGCGGTCTACATTGTTGAGAGCCTCCCAGCCGTCGCACTTGTACTGTTTGTTTCTTCCTATGTTCAACTCATGCTCACCCTAATGGTGATATACACAATTATCATAGTTCCCTCCCTATACTTTTTGGGGAGAGTGGTTTCCGACTCAGTCCTCCTCGGCCACGCCAAATACGCTAGGGGTGAGATAATGCTTTACTGGGCCATGGTTTTATTCATAGTTTTTGGGGGTGCACTAGGAGTCTACTCTATCCTTTTCTAAGGTTTTGCGGTGTCGTTTTGACCCCCACCTGTCATGTGTGGCTTAATCACAGTTGAGGCTTTAGTCGGGCTGTGAATTCTTCGAATAATCAGGGCTTTGAGTGGGTCGTTCAACCCGAATGAGGCTGCGGCAGCCCAAGCCCCACTAAAAAGAAGTGCCAATGGGGTGATGGGTTTGAGGTTGTAGAAACCCAAAAGTGATATGGCGGCTATTAGCACCACGTCAGCCACCACGGAGACTAGAAGCATTCGGCTGGGTGTAGAGCGCCAGAAGTGTTCCCGCTCCCTAACTATGAGAACGTTGAGTAGGCCGCTGAATACCAGGTAGCTAAACACGTATGTGTGGAGGGCGTCAGGGTTGTGTCTGAGGTCGAAGAGTGATAATCCAACATAGAACAGGAAGAGTGATTCGGCGACCACTAGTACGCCAACTAAGACTCCTAGGGCGACAAGCCACCCAATATTCCAGGTGTCGGGCCTTTTAGAGTATCTGACCCTATCTGTGGATATTGAGAGTGTAACGAAATCTGTGAGGAAGAGGTAGAGAACCATGCTGAACACGGATACGGGGAACACGCCGGTGAAAAGGTAGGATAACACAACGAAAACCACTATTTGAAATGTTTTCACGATCTTGTTTATCACCCATGTGACCACACGCTGATAAATCATACGGCCCACCTTAACCATATCAACGATTGGCTCAAGTCCCTCCACCGTGAGCACGGCGCTCGCGGCTCCCTTAGCAACATCCGTGGCGTCTTTGACGGCTATCCCAACCTCGGCCTGTTTGAGTGCGGCGGCATCGTTCACCCCGTCACCAGTCATACCAACAGTGTGCCCCTTCTTTTGGAGCGCCTTCACTATATTGTATTTATCTTCGGGGTATATTTCGGCGATACCCGACGAATTATCTATTATGCGCGCATACTCTTCCTCATCACCCCGTCCCCTCAAAGCGGACATTCTTTCTACGGGGCCAGTGAGGTGGAGTTTGCGCGCCACTTCCTTTGCAACGGGTAAAGCGTCGCCCGTGAGCATTTTAACAGAAACACCAAGCCCCTCAAGCTCGTCGATAAGTTGCAGTGAGTCGTCTCTTAACTCATCACTTAAAGCCACAACACCCGACAGCGTGTATTCACCGCTTTCAGTGCCATAGGCCACAGCTAGTACTCTGTATCCTTTTTGCGTGAACGCTTCAACTCTTTTTTCTACCTCTACGCGTTCGTTGGGTTGACTTTTGCAGATAGTGAGCACGGTCTCAACAGCGCCTTTACACACCCTGAACCTTTTTCCCCCGATAGATACGAGCGCCTGCGTCATCCTCGTGGAGGGGTCAAAGGGAGTGAACTCCACGACAGTGTAACCTCCAAGCTGTCCATTGGTGTGGCGAGCTGAAGCTAAAAACGCTAGGTCAATCGGATCTCTATCGGCCTCATTTGAAGCGAGGGCTCCGAATAGTGCCACATCCATATCATTGAACCCGTTGAATGCAGCGATCTCGGTGACTGAGAGCTTATTTTTTGTAAGTGTCCCTGTCTTATCGGCGCATAGCACGTCCATTGTCGCGGCATCCTCCGAGGCGCTTAGCCTGGTGATAAGAACCCCTTTCTTCGAGAGTTCAAGCGAGCCCACAGCCATGCTTATGTTAAACATCGATGGCAGGGCTACCGGTATCGCTGAGACTAGTAGCACAACTGTGAGTGGGAGTATCTGGGTTAGGTTAATCCCCCTTATATACGACACGCCTAGGCTGAGCGCCAGCAGCGAAACCACCATTAATAGCAGCCAGCGCACGACGCTCGCCGTTACCTCCTCCATGTGTAGTTTGGGTTTTGCAAGCTGGACAAGTTCGACTGTTCGCCCAAAATATGTTTTGGCGCCGGTCGCTATTACCACACATGTTGTTTCCCCCCTCTTTATGACGCTACCACTATAAACATCCTCTCCAATTGTCTTTGACACCGCGAGTGATTCGCCTGTGAGGGCTGACTGGTCCACCTCTACTCTGCCTTCAACGATCTTAGCGTCGGCTGGAGCTATGTCCCCTGCCCTCAGACGAATAGTGTCGCCGGGTACCACCTCCCTAGCCGGGATGCTAACCCATTCACCATCCCTTTTCACCTTAGCCTGAATGTGTAGCCTCTGCTTTAATGCTGCCACCGCAGAATTCGCACGCTTCTCTTCGAACAAACTCAACCCGGCGTTGAATATTAGAAGGCCGGCCACAATGTATGCGTCTACGTATTTGTGTAGAATCCATGTGAGCGCGATTGTGATTTCAAGCATCCAAGGGGTGATGCCCCAAAACTTTTTGGCTAATACAAGGGTAAAGCTTACCTTATGCTCCACAACTTCATTATAACCATAGATACTCAGCCTCTTCCTCGCTTCCTCAGAGCTAAGCCCAAACGAAGCTTTCGCTGAGCCATCAGTTTCCGCACACATGAAAATCCCACCCAGTTCTCGTGGTGTGAGAACGTGGCAACAAAATCACCTGCTAAGAACGCATATGTCTACGTCATATGCCCAACTTTCGTCCATGATCGATGGGCTTGTACCCAACCCTTTAACGTATAGATCAACGACTAGTTTGGTATCATAGACGTATAAAAATCTCTTAAACGCCAACACGACAAAACTTCTCACCTTTGAATATAGCTTTTGCGGTTAAAATTAATTGATAGAAATAAGCCAACTTGGCGTCCAAATGTGATGTGTCTCCAAATATGGTTTATAGCTGAGGTTTGTCTCCCAGTGTTAGGTGGGATCTTAAAGTGAGGTGGATCCACAACTATTTGTATGATTATCTTTTTATCCACAACAACCCAAAAAGTCGTTTTTTCTTACTATCACCAACACTCCTCCTACCTCTAATAGCACCTGGGCATCTTACCCTCCGGTTGTTGGGGGACCATAATGAACGCACTAAAGTTTCTTACCTTCTTAATTTGTGTGTAGGCTTTCTGGCGCAAATGCCTCTAAAATAAAGACTTATTCTGAAGCGTTGGTCGGAATGTTAGATCTAACGGCATGTGTGGCCTCCTATTGGTGCGGGGGAGAAACACGGTGTGAAGGCTCTACCCCCACCAATGTGTCCGCATCTTGTTTTGACAACCTACTGCACCACTCTTCTTAACAGGGTGTGGTGGTGTTTCCTGTGCCCGTGGATCTTTGCGAACCGGAGACTAAACCATCCCATCAGCGGGCTTTTGAGGTGGGGGCGGCTCGACGGCTCCACTTGTTGGGCCAACCAGCAAGAGTGGTTTAACCAAACATGTTCACTTTGCCGTGGCTTTGCAGCTTTGGTAAGAGGAGTAATAGGGGTGTGATCACGATGTTCATCACTGCAAGCCATAAGAACGCTTCTCCAAGTAGGGAGTAGTTTCCCGCCGATATCGCCGCGGCTACAATGGGTGCGAGCACGTTGCCGCCGCTTATACCCACCCCCCACACAAGCGCGTTTCCAACAGATGAAGATCCCCTTGGAGCATAGTCACCTGCAAGTGAGAGGAAGAGGGGGAAGCCGCTGAATGTGAAGAAGCCGAAGAAGAAGAGGAATGCTGCGGAGATGTATCCCCCACTCAACAGGAAGCCTAACAGTGATAAGGCCGACCCCAGAAATGCGATGGCGAGCACACCTCTCTTTTCAAACCTCTCGACCATTAAGCCGAAAACCAATTGACCAACTATGCCAGCCGCGTACATTAGTGTGAGGGATACGCCCAGAATTGAGTTGAACCCAAGCCCCTTATCGTGGGTAAAATAGATGGGTATCCAAGACACCACACCCTGGGTTGCTACTGAGCGCAGGAATCCTATGATTGATAGTAATACTATACCCCTCGTAAGCGTGGACCTAATGTTCCCAGTGGCTGAGCCATTATCCTTAGCCGCAGTCGAACCCTCACCTCTAAAGCCTGCAAATATTGTGAAAGCCGCAGCCAAACCCACTAGGCCGAAGAATGCGAATGTCCCTGGCTTCGTGAAGAACGCTGCGAGAACAAAGAATAAGCTGGGATAGAGCGTCCTACCGAGGCTGCCCATGGCTCCGTTCACGCCGAGCGCCCTACCCTTCTTCTCTTCGCCGAAGGAAAGCGATAGTATTGTGGCGCCGAGCGGGTGATAGAATGCGCTTCCCAGACCCGAGGTGGCTGATGAAATAGCGGCTAGTAGTAGTTGGGGTGTACCGTGGAGACCTTGAATTGCATAGTAGAATCCGAGTAAACCAATCGAGAGGAGCGCTAAGCCTAGTGATATGAGTGTGCCGGGCCTACCAGATCTATCTGCTAGTCTGCCCACTAGCGTGCTGAGCAGGGTCGATGTGAGGTAGTATATTGTGAGTAGGAGTGTTATCCAAATTGGTGAAACGCTCTTATCGAGCGAGATGTAATCCATGATTAGTGGAATAAAGATGTTTGTGCCGTCGTTTATAAAGTGGGCTAAACTGGTGAGTGTTAGGTCGCGAATCCTGTGTGTGTCGACCTCTATCTCTACCATACGACGTCACCATTTATAGATAAATCACTTATCGATAACTATTTAAGCCTTTACCCGTAATGTCACGCGGATATGAGCCAGCCACAATCAGAGAAAGTTCTAAGAGGAATAATAACCCTTCTGATCCTCCTAGAGTTGTCGAAGTCCCCAAAACACGGTTATGAGCTGCAGAAAAGATTGAGTCAAGCTTTGGGTTACTCTCTTCCCGCAGGCTCTATCTACGTTCTCCTCAGGTCGCTTGCAAAGCGTGGCTATATTAGGGTTATAGGCGTTCAAAGTGTGCGAGGTAGACGTGTAATAAAATATGAACTAACGGAGAACGGGAGGAGCTTTCTCAAAGCGCACAGGCAACCGCTAAAAATCGTCGAACGGGTTCTGACCCAAATCATTTCGGCCGTTAACCAAATAGATTAGACGGCCCAGCAAATCTAATTGAGCCCCTTTTGCTACGTGTACACACATGTTTGTACCGTGTAAGCATATATGAGGCTCGCCTGAACAACGCAACTAATTATTGGTTTTAAGGAGTGCAGCAATTAATATATGACTTGTTGTAAATAGAATGACAGGTATGTTATGCCGACCAACATAACACGTGTAGTTGAGGAGATCATATCCGCGGATCCCTTTCTTAGTTATACCCTTAACTCAGGGTTAATAAACTACTCGGCTCTCGCCGCAAAAATAAGGCCGGCTGTTGAGAAGCTCTATGGCGGGAGTGTGAAGGAGAACACAATAGTGCAGTCGCTTAGACGTTTGGGTAGGAACATGACTCTCACAGATTATACACTTGTTGCAAAGTCGATCGCAAGTGCGGATTACCATATAATACAGGGGATAAGAGAAAGGGTTTTTCCCGTTTCAGAACTCGCGGAGACGTTCTCAGGTATTCCCAGTGGTGGACTGCGACCTGATTCTACCCTCATAGTGTTTGTGGCCGACGGACTTGTCACCCTCCTAGCGGATGAAGGCGTCTTCTCGCTTATCGGTGAAAGAAAAGACGAAGAAGAATTCACCCTCCTCAAGATCGTGCTGAAACAAGAGTACGCTGGGTTGCCTGGATTGTCCGCGTATTTGTCTCAAGTTTTGGGTAACAACAGGATCATTCCACGTAATATTATAAGGAGGGGTAACCAAATTTTCGTTGTGTTTAGTAAGAAGGATTCTGAGGCTTTGTTTAGGGCTATCCAAGGGTTGCAGAAGCCAACCGTTCTGCTCAATGAAACTCAAGGCTAGCAAGGTTTATATTACTTTACGTCATACTTATGACGAACAGTCATGCAGAATACTGAAATATTAAAAGAGAGTGCGCGTGCATACGTGCCCGCAGCCTACCTCCTACCACTAAGGGTAGGTGTGGGGTGGATGTGGCTTGACGGCGGCCTGCGCAAACTCGTTTTAGCACCACAGAAAGTGAATCCTGCATCAGCCTCCTTCGTTTTAGGGAAATTCGTTACCTTTATCCCCCACTCTGGACCATTCGAAGGATTCCTCAAATATATGCTTGAAAACCCAGCTATCGGCTCACCCTTCCTTATTGCCTATAGCATACTCGAATTACTAGTGGGCACACTCCTAATAATCGGTTTGTTAACAAGGCTCGCCGGCTTTGGAGGCTCACTTATGGCAGCCTCCCTAGCACCAGCATTCTGGCTAGGCTCAACATGTGAAGATGAGTGGCAGATTGGAAGCCTGCTCGTAGCAGGCGGTGTTGTACTCATGTTGTCAGCCGCTGGGCGCAGATATGGCTTGGACTCCTATCTGTACAGGAAGTATGGGGACAGAGGGTTGGCGAACGTGTGGCTCTTGAAGTATATAAAACTCTGGTGATCGAGATGCGTAGAGAAGACGTAATAGCTTTAACCTTCACAGTAATAGTGGCCCTATTCATCATCGGCACTGGTCAATGGGCCTATGGTAACCTCTACGGACCGCTGCACAACTACTCAAAGAAACCCATGATTGAAATCGTTTCAGTGAGCGCACATGATTCCGCGAACCACACGTATATAGCGCTAAACATCACCGATGTTGACGGCCCAGACGCCTACCAGACTAGTGTGCCAATAATAGTTGTGTCCAACTCGACGTACACTATGACACTAAACTCAACACAGTTATACGAGCACACAATCAGGATAGTTCAGGCACCCTGGAATCTTAATAAGAAGGATAGTGTGAGTAGTGTTGGTGGACTCGAACTATGGCTGGGTTCTGAGGCAACATATCTCATAGCAACCGAAAGGCTTGAGCCCGGTGTCTACACGCTCACACTACTCGTACCCGAGGTGCCAGCGGTATCGGCAACATTCACCGTTAGCGTGGGGGTGTAAAGCTTGCTCCCCACAATAACACTACTACAAGTGCTGCTCTCAGTGTTCTCAGGGTTCCTAGTGGGCTTCTCACTTGGCCTAATAGGCGGCGGAGGCTCAATACTCGCGGTCCCCCTCCTACTCTACCTAGTGGGCTACTCACGCTACCCCCACCTCGTTATCGGCACAACAGCGCTAGCCGTGGGCATTAACGCCTATATCAACGTGTACCAACACATGCGCCACAGAACAGTTAATGTGGGGAAGGGGGTAACCTTCGCAGCCTTCGGGGCGGTTGGCGCCTTGGGTGGGGCTGAACTCGGCCTCATAACACCTGGAAGAACACTCCTATTCTTTTTCGCGATCCTAATGATCGTCGTGGCGGCGCTCATGCTACGGGGAAACCGTCAGGACGCCAAGCCAAGCAAGAGTGGTGTGACGACAACACAGCCCAAAGCAAGGAGGAAGGGAGGCACGTTGCTCGGGTTAACCGGGTTGGCCACCGGTGTGGCGTCGGGCTATTTCGGTATTGGCGGTGGCTTCCTAATAGTTCCCGGCCTAATGTTCTCAGCAGCCCTCCCAATCACCGAAGCAATATCAACCTCACTAATCTCTGTGGGCACTTTCGGCGTAGTTTCAGCGATTAGGTATGCGCTTGCTGGCGAAGTGTACTACCCAATAGCGCTACTCTACGTTCTCGGGGGTACGCTAGGGGGATACTTTGGGACAAAGCTGGAGCACAGCGTGCCTCGTAGCACCCTGCGGAAAGCCTTCGCCATAATCGTGGTAACGGTTGCAATATATATCATGGTGCAAAACCCACCACACATCTAAAAAAGCCGACGACACACCGCAACAGCCGATTCACTCGCCCACCATAGAGGATGTCGGTGTAAATGTGGTGGGAGTGTGAAAACAAGTATTGCGCCTCTTGGGATAACCGATTGCGTGTATTTTGGCGCCCGGTGACCGCTAGCCACAGACAAACAGACAATATTTTTCTTAGCCGCGCAAGGATGGCACGCGCCACTATCTACACGTGTTAATAGCCTCTAGCCTATCGCTTCTAGCTTTTAGAGGGGTGTGTGTCTAGACTGTTTTATTGCTTGGCGGGGTGTTGGGGGAGCCCTACTTGTCTTCGATGTGTGCGCCCGTATGTAGCGCTTTTTGAAGCCACGCGAATAGTTGACTACACCTGTCCACTAATATTAACAGATATCAACACAGCTACACATATACTTTTAGTCCTCCTCAATGATATAATATACGACAACTATGTTTAATCCGAAATCATTATATAGTAAAGGTAAAAGAGTGGTTGTCGCATCGCAGCCCTACATATTCATAGCGCTTATTATTGGTGTAGTCGGTCTGTCCATATACACAATGGTCGACACCTCGCAAATGAATGCTAAGCAGCCTTATGTGCTCACGCTCATCGAAACGGGCAGCAACTACTATGGGCCCGGTGTCCCCCCGCAGCCCAGGTATTACGTGCTTGGACCCAATGGGTTGGGGAGCTCAGCGGATATCAGGTTACCCGCACACAGGCTCATAGAGCTCGTAATCATATCCTATGATGTGGGGAACACAACACCATTTGAACCCAAGTACGCGAACGTTACAGGTACAGTCGGTGGAATCATAACGTTGGTAAATGGTACAGAAGCTACGGGAACGGGTATGGGTGTTTCCCCGGTTTTAAACACAAAATGGGAGAAGAATGTTACTGGTGTGCCGATAGGATGGGTTGACCACACTTTCACAATAGCCCAGAAGGGTGGGTACATAAACATACCTGTTGTTGCGGGCTTCACAGAAATAGCCTACCTCTACCTTAATGAGACGGGAAGCTTTGCATGGGGGTGTATGTGTCCGTGCGGCTACCCGGCTATGACCACCCCAGGGTGGATGATGGGCACTATTACAGTGTATTAAACACTAAGAAAGGGGATCGCCTAGATTAGAAGAGGTTGCTTTCTTTATGCTGGGTGTGGGCTTCTATGGATGGTACAGGCTAAACATTTTTTATCCTCTCGAGGTAGCTTGGCAGAGCTGGGCTTTGATGGTCGCCTGATCGCCTTATAACTTTGGGATTGGGTGGGGAGACTTGGGTCAACCTCATATTTAGGTGAACGCCTCACACATGTATGGAGCTTTTAGCGGAGGGGTTAACCAAACGCTTCGGTGAAACGGTTGCTTTGGATCGTGTGAGCTTTAAAATCGACAAAAAGGGTTGTTATGGGTACCTCGGCCCAAATGGGGCTGGGAAGACCACAACTATGAAGATATTCACTAATCTTCTTAGACCCAGTGGGGGTAAGGCATACATTAATGGTGTGGATGTTAACCGTGAGCCCGTGCGCGCGCTTCGAAGCGTGGGTTCGCTTGTGGAGGACCCCGAGCCATACGGTTATCTAAGTGTGGGGGAGTTTATCGAATACGCTGCGAAAATTAGGGGCGCCTCGAAACCCGACCTAGATGGTTTAAAGAGTCAACTTGACCTGCCAGAACTTAATCGTAGGTGTTCCAGGCTTTCTAAGGGTCAGAGGAGGAGGGTTTACATTGCTGCATTGTTGGCTCAGAACGCGGAGATACTTATGTTGGACGAGCCAAGTAGCGGTCTAGACCCTAAGGAGGCTCAGATACTGCGCGATACTATTAGGGAGCTCAAGCGTGACAGGATTGTTTTGCTCTCCTCCCACCTTCTCTATGAGGTGAACATCGTGTGTGATTATCTTTACTTTATATATAAGGGTAAAATAGTTGAAGAGGGTAAGTTGGAGGATGTTTCAAAGAAGTTCACCTCTAAGGCGCTTAGAATCGAGTTCTACTCTCGGCCTGAGAATCTTGACGGTTTAGGCTACCGGTTTGAAACTGAAGGTGAAAGGTATATAATCGTGTATTACGATGGGTCGGACGCCCAGCGTAGAGAGATTCTCGACAAGGTGTACCCTCTGGGTGTGAGAAGCTTCGCCGACGCGGAGCTAGGACTAGAGGAAGCGTATAGGCAGGTGATCGGCTGATGGTGTTCGGAGTACTCTACACGGAGAATCTGAAGTTCTATACGAGGACTAGGAGGTTTCAGGTGATACTACCCGTGTTTGCTTTGCTTAGCGCCCTTGAACCAGCGCTCATAATCGCTGGCGTCATACCAAAACCAACCGATGTGTACTCCTTTACACAGGGGGCCTTAGGCCAGTTCTCAACGTACGCTTTGCTTGTGTGCGCTGTTCTTGCCGGCGATGCGATCTCACGCGACTTTTCACGTGAAGGCTACTTTACACTCACCCAACCCGTGAGAAGATCGCAAATAATGCTCGCTAGATTCCTTTCAGCGTTCACCGCGGCTCTAATAGTGCTCTTGGTGACTGTGGCAATCGGCGTGGGTTTCAGCGAGTACCTCTACTCTAGTGTGGTCCCAAACATATTGCTAATCACGCTTATAGGCCTACTATACGCGGCCGCGCTGACGGCGTTCGTGATGATGTTCAGCTCACTGTCTAAGAGTCCATCCCTATCGATTGTGGCAGCGATACTAGTGCTCATAGTGGCCATGCCCATCGTGCAGTCAATCGTAGAGTTTTTGAGCAGGGTTGAACCCTGGTTCCTAATAACCTACGCCTCCAACGTGATATCCAACCTCGCAGGTCAAACCTACCCACCACACCTAGTGGCTCAGAAATTAGGCAGCCGAACACTCTACTTATACTCACCAGGGGTGGTTGAGGGGGTTTTGATAATGGTTGGCTACCTTGTTTTGAGCGGTATAGCTGCCTGGGTGGTTTATTCGAGGCGGGAGCTCAAATAGTGGTTATTTGTGATGGGTGTTCAGAGTAGGTTTACGGCGAAGCCGATGACGAAGCCTAGGAACACCCCTAAGTATATCTCCCTGCCTGTGTGCGCTTCCCTAAAAAGAGCCTTGAATATGGGTAGGATAACATATAGTATGCCCCCTATGGCTAGGCCGTCGAAGAGGGTGTCTAGGACTGTGGAGTTATAGTAGTAGCCCACCACTGCGCCTAGGATTGTTGGTAGCCCACCCACAAGTAGGAGGGGTGCGACGAGTGTTAGCGAATTGCGCTCGCTTCTCCCAATGAAGGGTGAAGCAATCGGGAAGCCTTCCGTTGCGTTTTGCAGTGTGAATCCGAGTAGCACCACGAGTGTGATGCCCGTTATGCCCAGCAGTGAGCCGAAGGAGCCGAAAACGAGTCCTTCTGTTAGGTTTTGGAAGCCTATACCCAGAGCTATGAGTAATGAGATTTTAGCGGGGCTTAACCCACCCCGGCTTCGCTCTCCTAATAATTGGAGTGATAGGAAGCTTGCACTTAAGGACGCTACGAAAACTAGGTCGAGGTAGGGTGAAGTGCCGTAGCCATACAGCGAGCCATTATAAAGGTTGGAGGACACATCTGAGAACACGTCCCCCAAAAGGAAAACTAGTATGCCTATTGCTATAGAGTTCAACAGTATTGTTCTCTCCCTAGGGATGCTCTTGCTCACTATGAGTGGGAGCGACAGATAAATCGATAAACCCATAATTGTTGATAAGGCGAAGACAAGCGTTATACTAGCCATAATTTACACATGACATATGTAATATTTAAGGTGAACGACCTCGCCGAACAAAGCTTCTCCCTCCAACCCTCAAACCCATACGTAACGACGCCCAAATTTGGGCACAATAGTAGAGGAAGGGGTTTCCAAAATCCCACTGCGCCTCACGCAGCCGCCCACACACCCTCTAGACGGATACATACGGTTTGAAAAGCCTAGTGTGCCAACGCCTCGCGGCTGACTCTTCTAACAAGCCTACTTACAGATCTCTGGTTTAAATAGAGTGCGAGTATGGCTAGGGGGGGAAAAGTGAAGTAAGTTGCATAGTAGGCTGGTAGGGAGTATGTTACCGCCGCCGTCACAGGCGCAACAAGCGCAAGCAGGAGGGGTGGGGATAGACAGCAGGAGGCACCCAACACTACGCCGAGCACTGGGAGGCCGACGTAGACCCTCGACTTTAAACCCAGGGAGCACGAGCCAACCTCCCTAATTAGGCCCACGTTGGCTACAACTAGCACCGCAATAATGAATGCGGCGCTAATGCTGTAGAGACTAAGTACTGCTCCAAATATGGGTGGAATACTCAGAGTGATCGACGGGCTATAGGTTAGACCTAAAAGCGTGTTCTCCAGGTTTGGTGGAAGCACAAGGTTCGTGTTAACCCAGACCGCGGCGGGTACACCCCCAAAGCTTGGCGCGTAGACTCTCACCAGTATCACTTCGAGTATGAAGCCATATAGCAGGAGGTGGAAGGCTACGTAGAGCGATCCAGCCAAAACGCCAGCACGGCTTCTTAGGTGTCTTAGGAACACAGGTAAGGTGCTTCGCAGTGGAAACCTAAAGATGAGGTAGACCAGGCTGTACCAGAAAATAAGTGAGCCTAGCCCCTCCCAAGTGTTAAAACCATACTTGGGACCATTAAAATACGCGGCGTAGGAAAGCAGCACTCCCAACCCCATGGTGATTAGGGCGTGCCACCAGGGTAGACGTGGAGTGTTGCCCAAAACACATCACAAAACCCTGTTCCCTGTATGCACATAAAAACGTTACCGAACCGCCGAATGGGTGGTTGTGTGCACATCAAAAAGCGAGCCCAGTTCAACGCAAGTAATAATTATAGTGTAAACCCATTATGCGCGTTTAGAGATACATTGTTTTCCACGGTTTACCTGATTCTGTGTTGCTAAAGACATAAATTCCGTCTCAATATTAATACTTAGTCTGCAAAGAGTTATATATATGTTTGTGTTGATATTGTCGGGTGATATCCAAGTGGAATTAAAAATTTATAAGTCAATAGACGCAACTTCGTCTAGTTGTTCTGGGCCTATCGGTGAGCTTAGCGGCGCTATGAATGATGCTGTGGTGGGCGAGTGTGTTGAGATCATAGTGGGCGACCAGGCGACAAGAGACGATGTGTTAGCGTGGGCCGCAAAGACCGGTAATAAAGTTGTGGGTATCAGGGAGGAGGGAGGTAAATTCCGCATCGTGGTTGAGAGGGTGAAGTAGTTTGAAGAATATTTTGGTGGCGGGTGGAGGCATAGGCGGTACAATAGTGGCCAACCGGATCGCTCAGAAGCTTAGCGAGGAGATAAATAGGGGTGAAGTTTCCGTTTCGGTGCTCGATAGGAGTGAGCACCACTATTATCAGCCGGGCTTCCTACTGGTTTCGATGGGTGTCATGGAGCCAAAGGAAACTAGTCTACCAGAGCGTGAGGTGTTGGATCCCAAGATAAAACTCTCTACTGGTGACAAGGGTACAATCACCAAGATTAGTGTGGGCGACAGACAGTTGACCACGGCGGACGGTAAGACCCACAAGTACGATATACTCGTTCTTGCAACCGGCTCCCACATCCAAATGGATGAGATTCCAGGATTCGCTCAGGGCGCTGAGACCTTCTTCAGTCTTGATGGGGCCAAAAAGATGCTGAAGGCTGTGCAATCCTTCACGGGTGGGGACATAGTTGTGGATGTGGCGCTCTTACCCCACAAGTGCCCTGTTGCACCGCTGGAAATCACCCTAATGTTGGACGACTATTTCAGAAAGAAGGGTATACGGGATAAGGTGAACATCCACTATTGTTACCCCATTCAGGGAGTGTTCGGTATACCCAACGTCAACAAGATGATGCTGGGACTCTTCGAATCTAGAGGTATAAACATCCACTCACAATTCACACTGGCAAATGTGGATGCGGCGAACAAAAAGATTGTTTCAAAGGAAGGTCAGGAACTCAGGTACGACCTGCTTGTGGGTGTACCCCCACACAAGGGAGCGCAGGTGATAGGCGACTCTGGTCTCGGTGATAGGCGTAACTGGGTGCCCACCGACAAGTACACGCTCAGATTGAAGGATCATGACGACGTGTACGTGCTGGGGGACACAACAGATATACCCATATCTAAGGCTGGTTCAACCGCTGACTATGAGTCGTACACTGTGGCGCACAATGTGGCTGTTGACGTTAAAGGTGAGGGTTCAAAGAAGACTTACCCGGGTAGTGTCTTCTGTTATATAGCAACCG
The DNA here is from genome assembly GCA_038884175.1 of Thermoprotei archaeon. Classification (GTDB taxonomy): domain Archaea; phylum Thermoproteota; class Thermoprotei_A; order Marsarchaeales; family Marsarchaeaceae; genus ECH-B-1. Next base: position 54,568 of record JAVZKQ010000002.1, read on the forward strand.
GCATGGACCAAGCAACATATATTAAGTTTGATTATAGCAATCCCCCCAATCCTCCTACACCATCGCAGGTTCACTGGTGGGGGAAGCTCGCCTATAACAAGCTCTACTGGAGTATTCACGCGCGCACACTCATATAGTGGTGGCACCATTGAAGTACGCGTTGATACTCGGCTCTAACAGCCTTGAAAAGGTTGAGTTCGCATCGATGGTGGCGCTTGTGTCCACGAGTATGGGTGAAGAGGTTGAGTTGTTCGCCACAATGGATGGTGTGAACGCCTTCACAGTGCACCCAAAGATTGCATCCAACACTGAAGCGGCTAAGAGGATCGAGCTAGTGGAGGGTGGTGGGCGCTACCTAGAGTATTTTAAGAAGGCTAAGTCTTTTGGGAAACTCAAAATCATAGCGTGTAGCATGGCTACACAGCTTTTCGGTTACAAGAGGGAGGACTACTCTGAACTCGTGGATTCGATAGGCGGCCTAACATCATTCATTGTGAGCAACGAAGGCTCGCGAATGATAGAGGTGTGGTGAATTGTCCGCTGGAAGTGGAACCGAGCAGCCAGCCACTATAACACTGACTAGAGAGGAAGTAGAGCAGCTAAAGGCCTTCCTATCCACGCTTCCAAAACTCAACGTGTTGGTGGGTAGACTTGGGGAGCTCGCCTCCGATGGGCAGCTAGAAGCTCTGAGCACGCTTCTCTCGGCTACAAGGAGCATGAAGGAGGCGCTGAACGACGAGGCCATCCAGTCGCTCGCATCCACAGCCGGTAAAGCCTTGGAGCTAGTGTCCCTCCTATCCCAAAGCTCAAGTGGGAAGGCGCTCGCACCCATAGGTGAGCACGGCGAACAACTCGGTGAACTCATAGCAAAAATAGCCCAAATGCAGAAAGACGGCGTGTTCGAGGCGATTAGCCAAGCCGCGTACGCACTAAAAGCTTCTATGGACGCTTTGAACGAGGAGGCGGTAACAAACCTTGCTTCCACCCTAAGCGAGGCGGCTGCGACCTGGCGGAGTGTTTCACCGATACTCACAAGCCCCGAGCTCGTAGCGGCCCTAAACAGGGTTATTAAAATGGAGAGGGAGGGAGTCTTGGCGGCGATTGAAGAGGTGGGCTACACATTCAAGTCTCTCAGAGACGCGCTCAACGATGAGGCTTTGGTTAACCTCGCAAACACTGTAGCCGAAGCGCTCCACATCTGGAGAACAATATCCCCATACGTGGAGAGGATGGCAAGGTCACCGCTACCAAAAGTGTTTGAAGCCCTAAGCAGAGAAGGGTTAACAGAGCAGCTCGAAGCCGCAAAACCCAGAAGTGGAATATCCATACTATCACCCCAAGACCCAGATATTAGGAAGGGCTTCGGCGTCCTCTTAGAGATCCTCAAAGCCATCGGCTCAGAGTTCAGCAAAGAGGGTGAGGTAAAAAAGGATTAAACACTGTAATGAAAAAGTTTTTGTTATATGAAGAGTGTTATCGCATCAGGGTCTGATGCCCACTCGAGAAATGTTGATGCACCCACTACGTCGGCCTCTGGCAGCACCAGGTTCTCCTTTGTTGTACCGAAGAGCTTCATTGTGGGTGAGCAGGCGTTGATGTGAACCCCGGCCTCTGCGGCCATCTTCAACATCTGTTCAATTGTGGGCATGCCGCCCTTTGCAACAAGCTCTTTAAGTTGCTCGGTTGTGATACCAAGATCCTTGGATGTTGAGAGGTTCTCCAGTTGACCTTTTGTTAGGAGCTTCATTCCACCGAATGTGAAGTACATGTACACATCCATACCCTGCGCCGCCGCGGTTGTAGCAAGTATGAAGGCGGGGTAGGCACCATCCAGTGTTCCCTTGCTAACAACCAAAACTAGCTTGTTCTTTTTGCGTACTTCGCCGCGTTGAGCTTCCATAATGGTCAACAAACTATACGCTTAAGCAGCATAAAAATATTTGTGCACTATATAACAAAACAACAAGTTAACCCTAACAATGTAGTCATATCGCAAAACAGCCAGTATACGTGCGTGCTAGAACAACAGGAATTCAATAAGAAGCGTTGTGTGCTTGTGTGAAGACAGCGCAGCTATTATGGCTTCGGAAGGGGTGTGTGAGTTAACAATGTTTAAAAATATAGGGTTGTGGGTTAACGCTTCTACCCATATCCTTTATGGCTACTTTACCCGTCTTATAAGAAATCTGTATTCGGCGGGGTTGCCGGGCCGCTCTTCCACGCTGATGAGCTCGTTACCAGTCATCTTAGCCCAAGCGGTAATATCTGGCTTGGATGCTGGGTCTGTGGCAATAACTTCGAGAACCTCGCCTAAACCAATCTCCTTAATCGCCTGACCGGTTTTCACCACCGGCATAGGACACATTAGCCCGCGCGCATCCAAAACCTTACTCGCCTTTGTTGTTGAACCCATAATAACCTAGTAATATTTGGTGTTGAAAACTATATAAACCAATCGTCCTTTTTAATATGTGGACCCCCACCGAAGCCCTCCCCGCGGAGGGTAACCACGTCCGCCTCTTCTAGGGATGTTGTTTTAAACCCCGCTTGGATTAGACTGCTAACAGTGGCTTGTACTATGTCCCCAAAACGGATTTGTGCGTGTTCACTGAGGTTTGTGACGCTTGGGCACCCTGGCGGCGGAATGCACAGCCGGTTTAATAGGTTTAGATCCGTGTTGACTAAGAGTGTGCCGTGCACCAGTAGTGCTTTGATGCTTGAGTAGGCTGCCATACCAGACACCTTGAACCCTGCTAGGTCGATTCTGTTTGGGGGGGAGTAATGGGCTTTTAGGTCGAGCGCGTTGAGAGCCGCTACAATGTGCTTCGAGCCCTCATGAAATACTTTCTTAGGGGATAGAAAAACTTCTTTTGGCCTCAGGATAAAACTCCAGTTAAGGTTGCCTTCGTCGTGGTACACTACGCCTCCTCCCGTAATCCTACTGTAAACCCTAATCCCAAGCCTAGTAGCCAGCTCCTCGTTGTACCAACCATAGGAAGGAGATTTTGTTCTACCCCTTACAAGGCAGGAGGAGTTCACATAGAACACCAGTGTATCTTCGAAGATACCTTGCTCGACCGCTTGGAATAGGGTTGCCTCGAGGGATAGATTTTGAGCAGGGTCTGTTGTCTGGGATATTAGCACTCCAAGCTCTTTTGTGTCCCCACCTAGGAGGGCTTCCACCACTATTGGTCAACGATTCCTATTCGCACTGAACACCCCACTCATCTATTATACTCCTATATTTTTCCGCGGCTGTTTGGCTGTCGAGTAGTAGCGCTCGCTCGGCCTCCAGTTTGGTTGGGGCGAGCTTGAAGACCCAGCTCTCATATGGGGCTTGGTTTATGAGTGTGGGCTGGTTTTTAACGTCCTCATTTACGTGGGTTATGGTTCCGCTTAGCGGTGTGCGCATCGGACCCATATACTTGGCGCTCTCCAGTGTGGCCGCGATAGCTCCCCTCTCAAGCGTGGTTCCCTTATCCTTTACCTTGATGAATATTATCTCCCCAGCGTAGGCTTGACCCGGTGATGTGGCTCCAACCACGGCTAAACCGTTCTCGAGCCTTACCCAGACATGGTAGTCGACGTCGTAGAGCAGGCCGTCAGGGAAAACGCACCCCTTATACTCCATCATGTTCAGATCAACCTCTCTAGAAGTAGAACACCACGGTGTTGGGGTCCGAGGCCATCTCGATAAGTGTGACGGCTCCAGCGTAGTCGACACCCTTGGGTAGGTCGGCTTCACCCATTTTCCATATCACCTTGGCCGAAGTGCTGCAGCACATCATCTTAACGTTGTTTCGAAGTGCAAGATCGATCACTTTGCGTAGTGGCTCACCGTCTTCTGTAGTGCGCACCCTATCGGGGGCGTCGCCCTTGAGGAGGGACGGACCCTCCGCTAGGAAGAACATGTGCGTGTCGTAGCCCATTGAGGCGGCCGCGGCCGCATAGTAGAAGGGTGTAAAAGCCTTTTTGGGTTCGTTTACACCCGTGCTCACCACGAATAAGAACCTTTTTTTGGCTTCCACAGCCTTCACCCGTGCTTGGCGCGAACAAATTGTCGCAATGTTTTAAATGAAAACTTTAAGCCGTATTTATCCTGACATTGAAAACATTCTGAGCCGCTTGGCTGTGTTTTCATAGTGTTTCTGAAGTGTATTAGCGAGTGGAACGATATAAATTTAGTGTTGTCAATAGCACACTCTCGTAAAATGTAAAATATTCTACAAATAGAGCAAAGTAATATTGATTTTAACAATACCTTTTTATAGAAGCTTACAATATAAACCTCAGAGAGAGTTGGTGGCCGAAGCTTATCCCCCAACACACTTCGTGTTTGGGGCTTTGGTGGTGTTGGATTAAAATGGACGCTAAATACGCTCGTAAGCTAATGGCAAGGCTTAACCCTGAGGGCTGGCACTACGGGGGTCTCCCGGGTCTCCAGTGGGAGGCTGAGAATGCTAGGAGGGGGGAGCCCCAACTCATGCGTAGGATTGTGGACGAGTTGCGCTCGGATGTTAGGTTCCAAGAGTTCTACCATGCGTGCATTAACTGTGGTAACTGTACATCTGTGTGCCCCGCCTTCAGGTTCGTGGACTTTGAACCCAGGATTGTTGTGCAGAAGGTGATGCACTCGAAGGATGAGCCCGAGTTGCTCTACCAGATGATGGACGAGTACATTTGGGCGTGCTACCAGTGCTACTCGTGCTGGGAGGTTTGCCCTGCGCACAACAACCCTGGAGGGCTTGTGGCGCTCCTAAAGGAGGCTGCTGTGAGGAGTGGGTTGGAGTCGGCTAAGAAGACGCTTGAACCCTACAGTAAAACGCTTTACAAGGTGATGGCCACTGGTACACAGATAACTCCAGACATGCACATGCTTTTCGCACCATTCAGGGATTGGGGTCCGCACAAGGCGGAGTTGGCGAAGAATATTAGGGTTGAGAGGATGGGTGTTCCCGTTGAGAGCCTGTGGGGTGTGGTTGACAAGGGTTGGAGGGTTCCCGAGCGCACGATGCGAGAACTCTTCGTGATCGAGAAGGAGTCGGGTGTTCTCGACTCTGTGAAGAATAGTGCGAAGGATGTTGTTGATATGGTTGAGGAGAACGGTAAAGATTTGGAGAGGTCCGAGAAGAATGGTTAACGCATCGTTTGAATTGGGTAAGAATGAAGAGTTGGAACTCAGGGAGGAGGACGCGAAGTATTTCGAGAAGCTTGTGGCTGAGAGAAGAGCCAGGCTCGCAATGGGCACCGTGGAAGACTACCTTAGAATGCTCGAAAAGATGAGGGAGCTTGAGGCCTCGGGTGAAATAATTGTCCACCACGTGGAGGATGACTATGAACCTGTGAGTGTGCACACACTAAGCGGTAGGACCAAGAAGATTCCCACCGTAGACACGTGGCAACACAAGTCGTGTGGGCAGTGCGGCCACATACCGGGCTACGTCACATCCCTATACTGGATTATGCGAGAGTTGGGCGTCCCCTTCGTGGACGACACAAACCAGACCTCGTGCACCGCTTGGAACTATTATGGTTCTGGTACATCCAACACCGTGGCGCTCTCCTCTGTTTTCCTGAGAAACATGCATGTGGCCTACGAGAAGAATGCCTACCCCCTCATCCACTGTGGTACGAGTTATGGTGACTATAAGGAGTGCAGGTTCCTCATAGTGATGAGCCGAGACATAAGAGAGAAGGTGAGGGCTATTCTCAAAAAGATCGACCGGGAGCTCGTAATACCCGAGGAGCTCGTGCACTACAGTGAGTGGCTGCACGTCATGCGCTCAAGAATAGCGGAGAAGAGAAAGCACGACGTCTCTAACGTCACCGTTTCAGTACACGCGGCGTGCCACACCTATAAGCTCATGGCCGAGGACTATACGTACGACGACTCCATTCTGGGTGGACTCAAACCGGCTCCCACCACGAGTGTTGCGCTCGCACTGGGCGCCAAGGTTGCCGACTATAGCACGTGGTACGATTGCTGCGGTTTCGGCTTCAGGCACATATTGACTGAGAGGGAGGTGAGCAGGTCGTTCGCCTATTTTAGGAAGATACAGCCAGTGGTGAGGGAGGCTAAGGCTGACGTGCTACT
>JAVZKQ010000003.1:0-54776 GCA_038884175.1 Thermoprotei archaeon
GAGTTCCTCTCCCAAACGTGTTTGAAGGCTGGACTCCCAGCCGACTGCTGGCGCCAGCCAGAAACTGAAGTGTACTTCTTCGAAGGCAAATGGTATTCGGAGAACGATTGACCAAGTTTGGGCTAAACCTTAAAATACTTGTGGAGCAAGGTGTTTGTGGGATTCATGCGTAGCGCGGATGTGCGCCCAACGGTTTTAATCGGCGCCTGCGGTATAGGCCTCGGCCACGTTGGGCGCATGCTGCCCGTTGCGCGTCGACTTGTAAGCCGTGGCTATAAGGTGGTGTTTACAAGTTATGGTGATGCTGTTGGCTTCTGTAAACGCGAGAAATTCTTGACCTATAGGGAGGAGAGTATTAGCTATGGTATAAGGGAGGATGGCTCTGTAAGCCTCAAGCTGACCTTTAAAAACGCGCCGAGGCTGCTTAAAGCCTTCTCCGACCAGGTTGAGGCGGAGCTCGCCGTGATAAAGAAGCACAGGCCACGGGTTGTGGTCTCGGATAGTAGGCTTTCCACCCTGCTCGCCGCAAGGGTTTTGAGTGTGCCCTCCATACTTGTGATGCACGAGTTCAGGCTCATGTTACCCCTTGACGTGAACAGGTTACCGGGGTTAAGCCTTATCAAACAGCTGGTTGAAAGGATTGTGCTTGAAACCTTCGGTATAGGGTGGGATTTGGCTAACGTGGTGCTTATAACCGATTACCCTCCCCCATACACTGTGTCCAAGTATAACGTGGTTATACCCGAGTTCCTAAGACACAAGGCGGTGTTTGTGGGCACGGCTGGTAACACACGTGTAGCCCTGAGTAAGTCTGAGGCGCGCCGCCTTCTAGGCTTGGAGGGCTCCCCTGTTGTTTACTTCGGCCTCAGCGGCCTCCCAGTAGAAAGGAGGGCTCTGTTTGAAAGGTTTTTACCACTTGCTAAGGGTTTGTCCACACTCGGCTACACTGTGCTTATGAGTAAGGGGGAGCCCAACGGCTCAACAGAACCTGTGAGAAGTGGGGGTGTCACTGTTTATGAGTGGTTACCCGATAGGAGCCTTGGATACGCCGCCGCAGATGTGTTCGTGGGTGTAGGCGGCCAAACGTCGATAGGCGAGGTCATGAAGTATGGTCTCCCAATGGTTGTTGTACCAACACCGAACCACACCGAGCACGATGCGATAGCCGAGTCTGTAAGTGTGATGGGGTTAGGCTACAGGATAAGGGTTAGCGAGCTAACATTCGAAAGGCTCGCCGCATCCATCAACAGCATAATGCGTGACGGCTATATTGAGAGGGCTGCCCAAGTGGCGGAGGCCCTCAAAAACTATGATGCGATAACCACAATAGTGGACACCGTGGAGGGATTCATGGTTGATTAGAGTTTTCACACCCTACCTCGCAAATTTTGAGTACTCCCAAAAAAAGTATTTGGCCACCCTAGATAGAGGTGTTGTTGTGTACACAACAACAAGAGACGACTTCCCGGAGCACGACGCCGAGCTCATATCGAGCTTTAGAAAGGCCTATAATTTCGAGCAGCACCTCACCGTCATCAGAGAATATGGCTTCCCAACACTTATGCGCGACTCGGAGGGTTTGGCGCTAAGCCTCGGGGCGCTCGCGGTTCACATGGGCTTCGAAGAGCGCGTCTCAGCCGCCCTTCGCAGGTTCACACCACGTCTACTTGACGGGCAGTCAAGGCTGCTGCCGCAGTATATGGGTGGTGTGTACGTGGATGATGGTGGGGGGCTTAAGAGGGTTATTCTTGATGGAGATCTAAGGGTTGTAGCCGTAAAACGAGATCGCTCCGTGAGCTTTTTACCCATACAGAGGGCCCAGCTTTTATCGAGCGTCATGGAGCTCGTAGCCAAACTCTCGGCCGCGAATGTTAGAGTGTACTCAACCAACACTCTGGGGACAACTGTGTATGTGACGGGTGGGGGCGATAGGAAGCCAACGCTTTAAGCTCCACCAGCTTCAACCCTTTTGAGTTGGGAGTTGTACATCTCGAGGAGCTCGTCCACGCTTGTGGCTTCAGTGGGCGACTTGTCCGTCCTAATGGTTCCCGTGAAGCGTGGGAAGCGCACAGCCAACCCCTTGCCCTCCCTAATCTTCGAGTAGGCGGCTGTGTGCATGGGTGAAACCGTGAGTTCCGCGCCGATTATCTCGAAAACAACAGCTGGCCTATACCATATGTCAGCCTCAATATTCGAGTTAACCTGTGGGTGTCTCGTAGGTATACGGTAGGCTTCGAGGAGTTTGGGTATCTCCACCAAGTCTTGGTCGCTGAAGCCTGTGGCAACCTTACAAACGGTGTCATAGCCATCGGTTGAACTGTTATATGCAGCCATAAGGTATCCTCCAATTTTACCAGCCCTCCTCCCCTTACCGTAGAATCCGCCGACAACTACGAGGTCTAGTGTGTCAGTGAGCTCCGACCTGTACTCACGTTTGAACTTTATCCACGCGTACCCCCTCTTCCCAGCCTGGTAGCCTACAGATGTGTCGAGCGTCTTAGCCATAATCCCCTCACACCCACTCTCGATAGCCGAGTCGAAGAACTCCTGCGCCCTATTGACGCTGTCTGCCACAATACCTGTTGACACAACGACTAGGTCGGAGGGCTTAACCATTGACTCGAGCTTGCTTCTCCTTTCAAGGTATGGTTTTGGTGTGTAGTCCACTCCATCCGCGTAGAGCACGTCGAACAGCACCACCCTCGCAGGGTATTTTTTAGCGGCTTCCTCAACCCCATGCTTCCTCCTCCTGTGCATGAGTTCTTGGAAGGGAAGCATCTCACCGCTGTCTGGGTCGATCGCGACTATCTCACCTTCAACGATATAGCTGTTCGAGTTGACGCTCTTTTGGAGGTTGGCCGCCACATCGGGGTAGTGGTGTGTTATGTTCTCTATCCTGCGGCTGAACAGCGTTGTTTGAGAGTCGTGACGGTGGGCCTGCATTCTTTCCCCATCATACTTGTATTCGAGCGCAGCCCTGCCGCCCATCCTCTCAAATATCTCTTGTAGCGACGTGGCTCTCTCCGCGAGCATCGGTTGAAGCGGTCTGCCCGGCGTCACCCTGATTGAGCGCACCCCATCCACACCCTGAGTGGTGAGCGTCTTAGCCACATAGCCCAAATCTGAGGTAATGTTGAAGGCTCGCTCAATAAGGCCTGTGTCCCCTTCTGTGTACACGCTTGCAAGCGCGTCTACGATTGTTGGCTCGGCAACCCCCAGCCTAATGTCCCCGCTCACCATCCTAATAATATACTTGGCCTCTCTGGGCGAAGAGCCCAATAGGAGCTTTGTTAGTATGCTTATCTTTTCTTCTTGGGATCCTCCACCACTGGTTTTAGCTATGCGCAGAAGCTCTGCGTGGATGTCCTGCACGCCTAGGGAGCGCGTCTTACCGCCCAAATACTCTAGGAGTGTGGTTCCACGCTTTGATTCTAAGAGTGTTTTGGCTACGAGGCCTAGGTCTCCGAGTTTCTCGTAGAGTTTCTCAACCGATTCCTTGTTTTCCCCGCTGGCTGTGGTTAGGGCTTTTATAATCATTTTGTCGCCTAGGCCTAGCTCAATACCCATGTAGTCGGGTGCGAGTTTTCCGAGAAGTAGGTAGACCGTGAACTCCGCTTCATCGCCCTTAAGGCGTCCAAACAGCTCCGCAAGGATTTTTGTCTTCTCCAACCTACTCGACGTGGCTTCGAGTGCGTCAAGCGTCTCGCACAGCTCGGAGAAGAGCAATTAGCTCAGCCTGCCTTTTGCACGTAGGTCTCGCACTTCACTCGCCACAAACCACTTTATCTTGTTGAGTAGGTCTTGGAGTTGGTCGTGCGCAAAGTTCAGAATCTTTATGTCCGTTATCTCCCCCTTATCATTTGTGGTTATCTCAAAGTCGAAGGCCTCACCCGTTTTGATTTCCCCTTTGGCAACACGTTCTGACGCTTCCTCCTTCATCTTCTGAAGGTATTTGTCAATTATAAAGCCCCTCACATACTTCGAATCCGGCGGTACACCAAACTTAAAGATGAGGTGGATGGTGGACTGGCTCACTGTGTATGCAGCGTACTCCGTGTTGTTCACGACTATGGGCTCCCACCTCTTTTCGCCGTTAAAGGGTCTGGGGTAAATTGTGCGCTGTGCCTGCTGTGGTGTTTGGGGCTGTTGTGCGATTATGGGTTTAACGTCGTTGTCCCCCGTATTGGAGGGTGGTTTGGGTTTTGGTTGTTCGACGGCTGCTTCAGGTTCGGGTTTTTGTTCTTCTTTCAATGGTTGCACTGGTTTTTCTTTTGGTAGCTCCACTTCAGCCTTCACGGTTACACCGGGCTGCTTTGAGGCTGAGCTTAGTTGTTCTATTGTCTCAAGGATGTGCCTTATCGTGGCCTTCTGTTTTTCTAGCTCCTCAACTTCGAGCTTTAGCTTCTCTATTTGCTCCTTTTTCTGCGTTACCTCCTGCTCTAATTCCGAGAGTAGTTTGCTAGCGTAATCCCTCAAATCAACGATTTTAGTTTGATGCGACATCCATAATTTAACAGGATGAATCCACTTATGTTTTGCGCTTCTTTGTTTCATTTTTTGATTTTCGCCTTTTTTGTGAAGTGGGGGTTCGTAACGTTTATTTCTAAGCTTAGTATACTAACCTTTGGTGATTAACATGCCTGGAGTGAAAAGGTTCGAAGACATATTTGACGAGATAGAAGATATGTTTGAAGAAATGAATAAAGAGTTCGAAAGAGAATTCGAATCCCTCCTAAGAGAGGTAAACGCAGCACCAACCAAGGGTGAAAAACTGGGACCAATAGTGTACGGCTGGTCCGTTGTGATCGGCCCAGAGGGCAAACCCATCGTAAGACAGTTCGGTAACACGCCACGCGGCGGACTAATACAGGAAAGGGAGCCACTTGTGGACGTCAACGAAACAGACAATGAGGTGGTCGTAATAGCCGAAATGCCTGGCGTGGACAAGTCCGAGATCAAACTAAACGCCACCGAGGACACACTAGAGATAAAAGCCGAGAAGAAGTACTACAGGCTCGTGGAGCTTCCGGTTAAAGTGATCCCAGACAAGGCCAAGGCGAGCTACAAGAACGGAGTGCTAGAGGTACGCTTAACAAAGAGGGAGAGCTCTAAGCCCAAAGGCGTGAGTATCAACATAGAATAAACAAAATCTTTTTTCCTCTCCCCTATCCACACTTTAAGTATTCACAATAGTGTACAGCTTTATCCGTGAAAGTTAAATACCACTTCACAGATGGGTATTTAAGGGTGCACACACAATGGTTGCTAATCCCGAGTTCGCTCTTGCGGCAGCGATAGTGATGGCTGGTGGGCTAATTGGAACAGGAATAGCCCAGCAGGGTATAGGCGCCGCGGGTATGGGTATAATAGCCGAGAAGCCAGAAAAATTCGGCCAAGTGCTCTTCTTCTTCGTGATACCTGAGACGCTGTGGATTATTGGTTTCGTGCTCGGCGTGATATTGCTTCTGAACATACTTTAGGCCACCGGGGGCTTAAACACAATTGAGCGCCGAAGCGATTCTAAGGGAGGTACAGGAGAAACTTAAGAGGCAGGTTGCCGAGCTCGAGTCCGAGTACACCCAGAAGATGGATGAGGCGCGCAGATCAACGGACGCCGAGGTTGCGAGGCTCAAAGAGGAAGCCGAGAAGCAGGCTAAGCTTCTAGCCGAAAAGGAGCGTGTTAAGATCCTCGGCTCAGCACGCCTCCAAGCCAAAAGGATTGTGGCTGGAGCCAAACAGACGTACGTTGAACGTGGCGTTGAGAATATGCTCAAAGCACTCCAAAAATACTCCTCGGGAGAGGAATACAAGAAGTTCTTGGGGAGGATGTTGGAGTACGCGCGCGGGAGGTTGGGCAAAGATCTGAGTGTGCGTTGTCGACCGAAGGACAAGGGAGTGTTCGAAAAGCTCGGGGTCAAAGTTTCAGCCTCAGACCTTGATAGTGTTGGTGGCGCCATCTTCTCGTCTGCTGATGGGTCGCTTGAACTCGACCTTAGATTCGAAGAGCTAATCAGGCTTAGGGGAGAGGAGCTCAGGTCGGCCATTATGGGTTTAGCTGAGGGTGGCAACTAGTCAGGGTCGTGTGTTATGCCCGATATGATTTGGACGGGCACCTTCGGTAAACTCAAGGTGCTTTCAACAAGTTTTCTTTCCAAGGAGTTCCTGCTAAGCCTTGCACGCCTGAAGGATGTAAAAGAGGTTGTGCAGGCTTTGGAGTCCACCTGGTACGCTCCATATATTGAGGAGGCGGGCGCGAAGTACTCACCCCCAGACCAGGTTGAAGTCGCTCTCAACAGGCATCTGGTGGTTCTCAACTCGTTTGCGCTAAACTCAGCACCCCCCTACGATAAGAATACTGTCAGGGCCTATCTTTCCAAGTGGGACGTTTACAACATTGAGCTGATTCTTGCAGCCAAGTCTGTTGGTAGAAGCATTGGGGAAACAGAGGCATTCCTTGTCTCTTCGAGAAATATGCCTGTGGGTGTTGCGGGCGGTCTCATACCGTTCTCTGAGCTCAGGTCTCTTCTCGAGTTACCAGACGTGGAGGCGGTTGTTGAATCGCTCGTAAAGTATGGTTATGGGGCTGTTTTGCTTCAAAGGTTGCCGGATTATCAGAAGTCTAGGGATCTCGGTGTGCTAAGCGGTGCGCTCTACAGCGAGTACTACTCCAAGCTCCTCTGGGAGTTGAGGTTTAGGCGCGGTGATGAAGGCGTGCTCAGAGAGTATGTTAGAGCTGAGATAGCTAAGAGGAACCTCCTCAACTTCTTTAAGGCTAGGGAGGCTGGCGTCGAGAGGGAGAGGCTTGAAAAACACTTAGTGGACGGAGGGCTCATTCCAACGCAATCGGTGCTCGAGCTCTACACCACTCCCACGGCAGAAGTTGGCCAGAAACTTCAGGGGGTTTTCAACATAGGGGACGCCCTACAGGCCTACGAGTCCACGAAGAACCTCGCCGAGCTGGAGGTAGCCTTGGATAGGGAGCTTGGCGCAAGGTATGTGGGTAGGATGCGTTCTTCCTCCCTGTCCACAGTCTACGTATTCTGGTTCCTACTCCAGGCAGAATACGAAAGGAATAATATTCGTAGGATTGTTTACGGAAAGCACTATGGGCTTTCCGAAGAAAATATAAGACGACTCCTTCTTTTGGTTGAGTGATGCTCTTTGAGTTTGAAAAAAGGTGTTGTAACAGGTAAGATAGCGGTGGTGGGTGAGAGGGAGCTCGTTTTGGGCTACAGGCTTCTCGGTGTAGAGGACACGTTCACACCGTCAAGCCAACCAGAAGCGGTTAAGCTCGTCAACGAGTTGGCTGGCTCGGACAAGTACAGCCTTATCGTGCTCAGCTCGGCCGTCGCCTCTGTGCTACCCCAACCCGTGAGGGAGAAGCTAGAGGCGTCCACATACCCGCTGGTGGTGTTCATGCCTAACCCCCAATCTGAGGTAGGGGACGAACCGCTGGCCGAGCTTGCGAAAAGGGTTTTGGGTGTGGATCTAAAGGTTGGGTGAGTTGGAATGGCTGAAGGATATGTGGTAAGGGTTTCTGGCCCGGTGGTTGTAGCCGAAGGGCTGGAAGAGCCCAAGATGTACGACGTGGTCAAAGTGGGTGAACTAGGACTTGTGGGTGAGATCATACGCCTCCAAGGCTCTAAGGCAACTGTCCAAGTGTACGAGGACACTACTGGTGTGAGGCCTGGGGACAGGGTTGTTAACACGAAGCAGGCTCTCTCAGTTGAGCTTGGACCTGGCCTACTCTCCTCGATATATGACGGCGTGCAGAGGCCGCTGAGCGTTCTAAGAGAAAAGAGTGGTGACTTCATATCTAGGGGGATCGCAATCCCACCTCTAGATGAAAAGAAGAAGTGGGAGTTCCAAGCGCAGAAGAAGGATGGTGAAGAGGTGGTCGAAGGTGAAATTATCGGTGTGGTTCAGGAGACACCTCTAATAACACACAGAATCATGGTGCCCGTCGGCCTAAGGGGGAAGCTCAAAGGCTTAAGGTCTGGGGAGTACACTATACGTGACCCCATAGGCTCAATATCAACACCCCAGGGCGAAGTTGAACTTTTTCTTGCCACCAAATGGCGTGTTAGAACCCCTAGACCAATACTTAGGAAGCTACCCCCCGATTCACCGCTACTCACAGGGCAGAGGGTTCTGGACACATTCTTCCCTGTTGCGAAGGGTGGGACAGCGGCTATACCCGGCCCATTTGGTAGCGGTAAAACGGTTACGCAGCAGCAGCTCGCCAAATGGGCTGATAGTAACGTTATAGTCTATGTGGGCTGCGGTGAGCGTGGTAACGAGATGACCGAGGTGCTCGCCACCTTCCCAGAGCTAGAAGATCCGAAGAGTAAGCGTCCGCTCATGGAGAGAACAATACTTGTGGCCAACACCTCCAATATGCCTGTGGCAGCCCGTGAGGCGAGCATCTATACGGGTATCACTATGGCCGAATACTATAGGGATATGGGCTACGATGTTGCGTTGATGGCGGACAGCACCTCTAGGTGGGCTGAGGCTCTCAGGGAGATCTCGGGGCGAATGGAGGAGATGCCTGGTGAGGAGGGTTACCCAGCCTACCTTGGTAGGAGGCTTGCGGAATTCTATGAGAGGGCTGGGAAAGTTGTTGTGCTATCACCCGATAAACGTGTTGGTTCTGTCACGGTTGTTGGTGCTGTTTCACCTCCAGGAGGCGACTTCTCGGAGCCTGTGTCCCAGAACACACTCAGGGTCACCAGGGTTTTCTGGGCGCTTGACGCCAGCTTAGCCTCCCGCCGCCACTTCCCCTCGATTAACTGGCTCACGAGCTACTCCCTGTACGTTGACGTTTTGTCTTCGTGGTATGCTAAGAATGTTGCTGATGAGTTCCCGGCGCTTAGGGAGGAGGCTTTGGAGGTCTTGCAGAAAGAGGCTGAGCTCCAGGATATTGTCCAACTCGTGGGCTACGACGCTCTCCCCGAATCTGAGAAGGGTTTGCTCGATCTTGCGCGAATGATTAGGGAGGACTACTTGCAGCAGAACGCCTTTGACGAAGTGGACACGTACACTTCTATTCACAAACAACATGTGATTCTCAAAACCATATTAGAGTTTGGTAGAAAGTGTGGTGAAGCGATTAAACGGGGCGCACAAGCCGAAAGACTCGCCTCACTGCCTGTGAAGACAAAGATATCAAGGCTAAAGTGGACCCCGGAGGCAGAGGTAGACAAGCTTGTAGGTGAGATTGGTCGGGAGATGGGCGAGCAGATTGAGAGCGCTGTAAAGGAGGCTGTTGCCCAATGATACCTCTTACATATAAAACAATAAGGCAGGTTGCGGGTCCACTGCTGTTCGTTGAAGGTGTGGATAACGCCGCTTACGGTGAGATTGTTGAGATAACAAACGCCCTCGGCGAGCGTCTTCGCGGCCAAGTGCTCGAAGCTGGCAAGGGGCTTGCGGTGGTCCAAGTGTTCGGCTCCACGATTGGGCTGGATGTTCAATCCTCTAGTGTGCGCTTCCTGGGTGAGACGGCGCGTGTGGGCGTGTCGGATGAAATGTTGGGCAGGGTTTTCGACGGCTTGGGTAATCCTCGTGACGGTGGCGCGCCCATAATCTCTAAGGAGAAGCTAGACATAGTGGGTTCAGCAATAAACCCCTATAGTAGGGAGGAGCCATCTGAGTTCATTCAGACTGGGATATCCGCTATAGATGGGATGAACACTCTTGTAAGAGGGCAGAAGCTACCCATCTTCTCGGGTGCTGGTCTACCCCACAATGTTTTGGCGGCTCAGATAGCCCGCCAGGCAAAGGTGTTGGGCTCCTCCGAAGAGTTCGCGGTTGTGTTTGCGGCTATGGGTATAACGAGTGAGGAAGCCAACTTCTTTATGAAGGAATTCGAGGAGACGGGCGCCCTCGAGCGCAGTGTGCTCTTCCTGAACCTCTCCTCCGACCCCTCAATGGAGAGGGTGCTCACGCCACGCCTTGCGCTCACCACAGCTGAGTTCTTCGCCTACGAGAGGGAGATGCACGTCCTCGTGATACTCACCGATATGACCAACTATTGCGAAGCGCTAAGGGAGATATCAGCCGCGAGGGACGAAGTGCCCGGTAGGAGGGGTTACCCAGGCTACATGTACACAGACCTTGCAACAATATATGAGAGGGCTGGCAAAATCAGGGGTAGGAAGGGTTCGATAACCCAGATGCCCATACTCACTATGCCCGCCGACGACAAGACGCACCCCATACCCGACCTCACGGGGTACATAACCGAGGGCCAAGTTTACCTGAGCCGTGAGCTCGAGAGGGCTGGCATCTACCCCCCCATAGACGTGTTGGAGAGCCTCTCTAGGCTTATGAACCAGGGTATAGGTCGGGGTAAGACCAGGGAGGACCACAGGGGTCTGGCGGACCAGCTCTACGCTGCTTACGCTCAGGGTAAGGATGTTCGAGCTCTCTCGGCGATTGTTGGTGTTGAAGCGCTGAGTGAGAACGACCGCAGATACCTGCGTGTGGCCGAGAGGTTCGAGAAGATGTTTGTGGCCCAAGGGGTCTACGAGGATAGGAGCATAGAGCAGACTCTCGAGATTGGGTGGGAGGTCCTAGCCGAACTGCCGGATTCCGAGCTCAAAAAGATAAGGCCTGAGTATATTCAGAAGTATAGGAAGAAGTCTCAGCCTGCGGTTGGTGGGTGAGTTGGGTGCCTAGGGCTACAAACGTTAGACCCACACGGATGGAGCTTCTCAGGATACGTAGGAGGATAGCTATAGCTAGGAAGGGTCTCAGGCTTCTCAAGCTAAAGCGGCAGGCGCTCATACTTGAGTTCTTTAGGATGAGTAAGGAGGCGGCCGCGCTGAGAAGCGATTTGAGGAACAAGCTTAGGAGGGCTTATGAAAGTGTGCGTATCGCGGAGATGCTTGTGGGCCCGCTTCGATTGGAGTACGAGTCGATGCGTATACCAACCATAAGCCCGCTTGGTGTGGCCACCAAGAATGTGATGGGTGTTAGGATACCCGAGCTAGGTCAGGGCGCCGTGTTCGACGGCGCGGAGCAATTGCTCGAGATGCCCGCGTCCATAAACCAGGTTGTGCGTGTGTACAGGGAGCTACACTTGGCGCTTCTCAACGTGGCGGAGAAGGAAACAGCTCTTAGGAGGTTGCTTCTCGAAATAGAGAAGACCAAGAGGCGCTCGAACGCCATCGAAAATATACTTATCCCCAGACTCGAGCAGAATGCCAAATATATTAAGTTCGTGTTCGATGAAATGGAGCGGGAGAGCTTCACGAAGCTTAAAACTGTGAAGCGTAAGATGGCTCAGAGGGAGGGTGGGGGTATATGAGCCAAGAGGACAGGGGTAAGCTCGGCGTTGTGGAAAAAAGGCTTCCAGGTGTACCCAAATACTACTATTGGGGTAAGAACCCGAAGAACATACTCACCTACTATAGGGAGCAGGCAAAGATGGCCGCGGAGGCCTACTCCAAGGAACACCCTGTACTCTTCGCGAACGACGCCCAGCGCAGGTTTTATAGGATTATGCTCGCACTGAGGATAGCCAAGGTTGTGGGCGTATTGGCGTTCGGCCTACTCGTATACCACTTTGCGGGTTGATGCACAATGTCAAAAGACAATTATTTGAACGTTTTAGAGAGGGTTAAGAAGGCTGAGGAGGAGGCTGAGAAGGAGCTCGCTGAGAGGAGGGCTAAGCTCGAGTCCGAGTTCTCTAAGCTGCGCGCGGAGCTAGAGGCTAAACTTGAGAACGCGAAGGTTGAAGCTCAGCTTCTGGTTGAGAAGAGTGTGGAGGCCGCTCGGAAGGAAGCTGAGGAGGAGGCGAACAGACTTCTAGCCGAAGCTGAAGAGAACGCTAAGAAAATAAACAGCAAGACACACGACGAGGGAAGGCTGCTAGAGTTGGCCAAAAAGATTCTTTTGTCCGAGTTCGGTGTTTAGGTGTGCTGAGACCCGCTAAGATGGTTAAGGTAGCGATTGTGGGTATTAGGAAGAACAGCCACACAATCCTCTCTGTCCTGCACGACTTGGGTGCTGTGCAGGTTGAACCACTTTCAGGTGAGGCCCTGCGACTCGTCAAGAAGGAGGTGGGTGGACAACTGTTGAGGGAGGTGTCCGAAGAGCTGTTGAGGATTAGAAGCTTAAAGTCGGCTCTTCCCCCCTCGCCTGTGAGTGTGAGAAAGAGGTTCTCCTCACTCAAGGAGCTGTTAGACGCCTCAAGGAGTATAAATATTGATGAGGAGGTCAAAGAGCTTCGTGGGCGTATTGATGAGTATGAGTCGAAGCTTGAGAACATTAGGAGTCTTTCTACACTCGTTGGGAAACTTTCGTTTTTGGAGTTTGATTTAGCCAACCTCGACCTCAAATCCGCCTCATCGTTTGTGGGTGAAATGGATGAGGAGGCGTTCGCCCAATTTTTGGACGAACTCAAAACGTCCGTGGGCACCTATCTAGAAAGCCACACCACCACAAATCGGAAGGTGGTTGTGCTACTTGTTGTACCGACTGATAAACTCTCGGCTTTCGGTTCCACAATCCAAAAAATGAATCTCCGCTTCGAGAGGGTTCCACAGCTAAGCGGAACACCAAAACGGGTTTTGGAAGATCTCGAACGCCGCCAAGCTGAGCTTAAGGCTGAGGTTGAAAGGCTCTTGGTGCGGCTGCGGGAACTCTCAGCCAAGCACTATACGGATATTGTGTGCGTCGAAGAACAGCTCGCCATTGAATCTAGGAAGCTTGAGGTGTTGGAGAGCCTCGGATTCACGGACAGTCTAATAGTTATTGAAGGCTGGGTTCCCGCGCACAGATTGAACCAGCTGAGGCTTGCTTTGGATCGCAACACGGATAACACTACTCTAGTGTTCACATCTGAAGTCGAAAACGAGGAGCCCCCAACACTAATGGAGAATCCGAAACCCTTCAAGCCATTTGAGGCTTTTGTGAGGTTTTACTCCCTACCCCAAGCCGAAGAAGTGGATCCCACGATCGTGTATTCACTCGTCTTCCCAGTATTCTTCGGCCTTATGCTTGGAGATGTTGGCTACGGTGTGCTCATACTTTTATTGGCTCTTTGGATTAAGAGGTACACCGAGCACGGTGGGCACACCATTGTGCCCAAAAGCCTTAGAAGCTTTGCTAGGACATTCTTTAGGCCTTCGGGCTGGGCGAAGCTCAGTAGGGCGCTGATACCCGCCTCCGTGGTGGCCATATTCTTTGGCTTCCTCTTCAACGAGTACTTCGGCTTCCACTTCAACCAATATCTTTATCACGCCTTAGGTTGCCGCGCCGCCTCAGGTGTGTGCGCCACCGGCGCAGTGCTAGACCCAACCACGAGCCTCGGCCTCAAAAAACTACTTCTTGTGAGCGGGTATATTGGGCTTGGTATGGTGACTTTCGGCCTCGTGTTGGGTGTTATTAACGCCTACTGGGAGAGGAAGCCAAGACACATATTCGGCAAGATCGGTTGGCTAAGCGTGGTTTGGGGTATAGCGCTCCTAGGTTTGGCGTTGCTCCATCAGAAGCCTATAAACCCCGCCTCAAACCCTCCTGTGGGGGGCTACATGGGCATGATAGTGCTAGGCGTAGTCCTCGTGGTTGTGGGTGAGGGCGGTCAAGCGGTCATCGAGCTACCTTCACTAATAAGCCACGTGTTGAGCTATACACGGCTCATCGGCATCCTCCTCTCATCTGTTATACTAGCGGACGTCATAAACACAGTGTTCTTGGGGACGCTGGGTGGAGGCGCCGCATCCCTCGTGTTTGGAGTAATCATACTGGTTTTCGGCCAAGGCTTCAACTTTATACTTGGACTGTTCGAGCCGGGAATCCAGGGTGCACGACTTCTATACGTGGAGTTCTTCTCAAAGTTCTATAGGGGTAACGGCAGACCATTCAGACCCTTCGGTGGCAGGAGGGTTTACACCCAGAATGAGGTAGACATCCCCGAAACTAAATAGGTAGGCTCAAAACGAGTAGCACCACCCAGAGCGCGTATAGTACAACCCTATTCTTTGAAACCTTGGTAAAGTCGTCGAGGGGTCCAGGGTGACCCATATAGCTCAAAAAGAGCATTAGGAAGCCCATAAGTAGGAAGCCGGGGTTCACGACTACGCCTAGACCCACAACGGCTAAACCAACGATGAGCGATATTGTTGAGTGTAGGCGCTGGCCGACCAGTGAGCGTAGCACGTGTCCACCGTCGAGTTGGGCGGTTGGCAGAGCGTTGAGGAATGTGACCACTAGTCCTACCCATGATGCGAAGGCCACAGCGTTGAGCACGAGGACCTTGTTGGAGGGGATGTACAGGTTTGTGAGGAGGTACATGAGTAGGGGTGTGAACGGTAGGGTTGCGAGGTGGGACGCCTGTTGAATTGGTATTGTGGGTGAGGTAAAAACGCCCACGAACGTAGCAGCAACGGCCACAGCGAAACCACCGAGGGGGCCAGCAAGGCCGATGTCGAGAAGCTGGTTTCTATCTTTGAAAGGTTCACGCGCCCTGATAACGGCGCCAAACGTGCCTATTGGGGGTATGGATGGAATAAAGTAGGGTAGTGTTGCGGCCACCCTGTGCCTGCGTGACATGAAAAAGTGGCTCGCCTCGTGTGTGACAAGGATCCCAAACAGTGTGCCCAAGTATTCAAGCCCACCCACGACGCCGTTAAAAAAGAGGTACCCCGACAGGAACACCGTTGCGGCGGTGGCCAAAAATAGTCCTATGTTCCACCTGAGGTCCACCTTGGGTGGGACAAACTTTGGGAGGACACTTATAGTTAGTTCGTGAGGCTTGCTGTTTCTCACAATCATTGTATACCCCATACCTTCAACCTCCCCCCTGATCTGTGTCAAGGTGGTGCTATCGGTGGGAGCCTCAACGATAAACGTTGGAACATTCACGTTAACGGTTTCCTGTAATACGTGCAGCCTAGAGCTTAGGATGGGTCCTATCTTAGTGAAAATTTCCACCACTTGATCGCCTTGCTGTGGGTTCGGTTGGGACACGGTGCACCAACACTACACACATTTTAAAACATATAAGGTTGACACCACAACATTTAGTTAGACTTCAATCGTAGAAGTGCTTCCTAGGTATTGTGGGCTACTTACCCATACTGATGGTTGGTCTATCCGCTGTAAGTGTGGGGTATGAACCCAAAACCCTGAGTAGTGTTGTTTTGGGTTTTACGTGTTCTAATGCTTCAAGAAAAATTGGGTCACCCTCAGAAGTGTCCAAGTCTATTATAAAGGCGTACTCCCACTTCTTTTTGCGTAGCGGTCTTGAGCCGATCATGGTGAGGTTTATTCCGCGCGAGCCGAAGTCGGCGAGTATGCCCGCCAGCACCCCAGGCCTATTTGGCGCGGTGAACACGACTGTTGTCTTATAGGGTATACCCCCCTTCAGGTTGGGGTTGAAGCCACCCTCCCTTCCAACAACTACGAACCTAGTGGCGTTCTCTCTGTCGTCCTGTACTCCGTGGGCCAATATGTTTAGACCAGTGTCCTCCGCCTCCCGTGAACCCACTAGGTAGGCCCACCCTTTTCTTCTCGTTACCCGTTGGTTGGGCGGGTTAAATAGTTTGGCTGATGGGAGGTTGGCTGCTAGAAACCTCTGGCACGCCCATATCGCCTCCACATCTGCGCAGACCACTTTTATGGCGCTCAGCGACTTTTCAACAGAGACAATGTGGTATTCCACGGGGAGTACGATTTCCCCGACTATTCTGAGTTGCGAGTCTATTAGTGCATCGAGTGTGTAGGGATACCCCCCGTGCGCGGTACCCTCATAGGGGGCTACTGCAAAGTCAGCGGAGCCAACCTCAACCGAGCGGAAGGCTTCCTCCACCCCGCCAACCAGACTAAAGGAACATGAAGAGCCAAACACGCTCCTAGCGGCTTCCACACAGTGGTTACGCATCGAGTGGGGCACGGCTATAACGCTCTCACTCTGAATACTTCTACACGCGGACATTATCTCTCTTAGCAGCCTAACTAGAACCCTTTGCTCTTTCGTGTTAGCCTTACCAACAAGTTTGGATACGAGTTCCTCCTCCCTGACTAGGTCGAGTATAGGGGTGTTGGTGGCGCGTTTTACGCTATACACGTGTGAGCACAGTTCGAGTCGGCGTCTTAGCAGTGCGACTATTTCGGTTGTGACGCTGTTGAGCTCCTCTCTGAGCTCGTCTAGGCTAACGGTTTTATTAGGCTCGTATTCGTCCAAGGCTTAACCCCCACGTTTTAGGAGGAGGTCTATTTGTTCGGCGAGCTCAAAATCCTTCTCGGTGACCCCACCCTCCTCGTGGGTGGTTAGTGAAAGTCTCACCTTGTTGTAGGAGTTGTAGATATCTGGGTGGTGGTCCAACTTGTTGGCGATGGGTGCAAGCTTCACTATGAAATCTATGGCTGAATCAAAGTCGTCGAACTCGAGCTCCCTGACAAGGCTGTTACCCTCAAGCCTCCAACCCCCAAGTTTCGAAAGCCTTTTCCCAATGGCCTCAGAGTCCAGCTTTACCAAATTTGGTCAACACTATGTGTATCACCATCGATTTAACGCTTGCGAGGCCTCCCACACCACAAGTGTGGGGCTAAAACCTTAAGCTTTGGCGTGGGTTTATGGGCTGAATCGTTTTGCCCTACAGGTACCTTGAGGATGTGGCCATAGCGGATTTGGCGTTCGAAGCGGAGTCCGATAGTTTGGAGGGCTTGTTTGAAGAGGCGGCGATGGCCATATTCGAGGCCATGGCGAACACCTCCACCCTGCACGTCGAAGGACAACTCAGCTTCACGGTTAAGGCTGAGAGCGTAGAGGACCTACTCTATAAATTCCTCTCAGAGGTGGTTTACTTCAAGGACGCTGAAGCGATACTCTTCAAGCGTGTGCGCGTAAAAATTAGTGCAGATGGGGGGTATACGCTTGTCGCTCAAGGCGAATACGACCACTTGGACCCATCCCGCCAAGAGCTACGCATGGATGTTAAGGCGGTTACGTACCATATGTTTCGTGTTGAAAAGAAGGGTGATGGTTGGGTGTGCACGGTTGTAGTGGACGTCTAGATCCCACATCAATCACTAGAAGATTGGTGTTGCATGTATCCACTATCTAAAGGTATTTGGCGTTTGTTGAAGGCGCTCTGACACCCCTTATGGCGCAGTAAACCCTCTCGGGTGTGAAGGGAAGTTCCCTTAGGCGCACCCCAATAGCCTCCCTTATGGCGTTGGCCACAGCGGGCGCCACACCGATTATGGGCGGCTCACCTATCCCCTTAACACCTAGGCTGTTTGTGTGGGTGTCTTGGGGCTCGACATAGCCAGCGACTATTTCACCCATGTCGGTGCACCTAGCTACAAGATAGTCGTTGAGGTTTGGGTTTAACACAACACCTGTTTGCCCATCCACAAGTCTACCCTCCCAGAGGGCGTAGCCCAAACCCATGATTACACCCCCTTCAACCTGACTTGTGAATAAGAGTGGGTTCACAACCATTCCAGAGTCGTGCACAGACACAACCCTCAAAACTTTCACACTACCAGTCTCAGTGTCCACCTCAACCTCGGCGAATTGTGCTGCAAACGTGTTAACCATATACCCTTCCTGGTTGGGTTCACGCGCACCCCTACCGGTTACGCTGAAGTCTCCCAGGTTAGCTAAAAGCTCGCCCACCGAGCACAGTTTCTCACCGTCACCCCGGATTATTGAGCCATCCCTGATTGTGAGCCTGTCTTTGGGCACATCGTACACTTGTGACGCTATCTCGAGCAGCTGGTTTTTGGCGTCATGTGCCGCAGCCCTAACGGCTGGACCCATCGAGGCAAGTGTCTGGCTCCCACCGCTTCCCGGCGACCTAAGCTCGGTGAGTGTGTCGCCCAACACAACCCCCACATCACTTATGGGTACACCCAACTCCTCCGCGGCTATTTGGGCTAATGCCGTCCTCGTACCCGTGCCAATATCTTGGGTGGCTGTTAACACTGTGACTTTACCAGCCGAGTCAACCTTGACTTGAGCATATGCTGGGGGTCCTCCACCACCCCACCAAACCGCCCCAGCAACACCTTTGGCGCGTATCCTACTACCATCCCTTACAACCCTTGGCTGAGAGTTCCAACCGATGAGCTCCGCCCCCTTAAGGTAGGCTTCCTTCAAAGCCTTAGACGAGTACTCCATATTGGTCACAGGATCCCTTGTTGCATAATTGAGCATTCTTAGGTTGAGTGGGTCCATGCCAAGCTTTCTCGCTAGCTCGTCGATCGCCGACTCGAGTGCGAAGCACCCCTCAACATAGCCTGGAGCGCGGAAAGCCGTAGATGAAACTAGGTTTGTTTTTACACCGTAGAGTTCAACTTTTAGGTTTGGGCAGGAGTACATGAGTTTCGCCGGTCCCCCAAGGTCAGCCACCCAACCATCCTCACCAATATTCACAAGTCCCCTGAGCTGTATAGCGGTTATCCTCCCATCCCTTTTGGCGCCGATCTTGATCCACTGCACGGTCTGGCTTCTGTTACCAGTGGCCAGGTTCTCCTCAACCCTATCCAAAACTATGCGAACCGGTCGCCTGAGGATCCTCGACGCGGTGGCCGCTATGAGCGTGTGCTCGCCAGAATCAAACTTGGAGCCGAAGCCCCCACCCATAAACTCGGACACAACCCTTATCTTGGATTGTGGAATGCCTAATTCCTCGCTTAGGGAGGACCTCACACTGAAAACAGATTGTGTGGAAGTGTAAACCACTAGGGTATCCCCCTCCCAGAGGGCCACACTCCCGTGGGTCTCCATACAGTTGTGAAGGGCGGCCTGAGTTCTAAACTCCTCCTCCACTACCACCTCCGCCTCGGCGAACCCCTCCTCAACATCGCCCCTCTCGTAAACCCTTGGGCCCACAACCCTATCTTTCGATGACTCCGAACTAATAATCTCCTCTGGGTCCACTAAGGGTTTGAGCGGCTCGTACTCAACCCTGATAAGCTCTAGTGCGTCCTCGGCCACAGACTCCCGCTGCGCGAGCACCAAGGCTACCACATCGCCCTGGTGGACGACTTCCTGTGAGAAAACGCTTGCAGCCGATTTGAAGCCAAGTTCGTGGGCGTTAAGGTAGGTGTATATGCCTAACACTCCAGGCAGCTCGTCAGCCGCAGAGGTGTCTATCGAGGTTATCCTTGCGTGCGCGTAGGGTGAGCGTAGAAACTTACCGTACACCATCCCAGCAAAATATATGTCGTGGGTATACTTGGCCGAACCAGTAACCTTGGCTGCCCCCTCCAACCTTGGGTGGGCTCTACCAACAACCTTCAGGTCACCGCTAGGAGACCAAGCCTCTAGTTGTTCGCCCTCAACAACGGTGTACTCATCCCTAAATCTACCCTCAAATTCCACCCTAGTCTTGACAACTTTAACCATTACCCATCACCCATTAGCGGCATCCAGCACAGCCTTAATGATCTTTGGGTAAGCCCCACACCTACATATGTTGCCAGACATAAAGTGCTTAACCTCCTCGACACTTGGCTTAGGTTTCACGGATAGGAGGAACTTTGCTGACATGATCTGTCCAGGCGTGCAGAACCCGCACTGCAGCGCGTCGTTGCGCACAAACGCCTCCTGCACAGGGTCCAACCTCCCCACGCCGAGCCCCTCTACGGTCAAAATATCCATACCTTCAACTGACACAGCTAGTGTAAGGCACGAAAGACGCGATTTTCCGTCAACTAGCACAGTGCACGCACCACAACTACCCATGTCACACCCCTTCTTCGCTCCTGTAAGCCCTAGCTGCTCGCGTAACACGTCGAGGAGGCTATCCCTGGGTTCAACTAGCAGTGTGTGGTTTAACCCATTAACCCTAAGCGTTATTTGCATGAGATCAGCCAATAAAACCACCAAACAACTAACTCAACGGTTGAAATAAGCGTTTTCAGAATGGTTCGAATCCTCAGCGTTATTGGCGTCCCAGGGCGCAAACCAGAATCTCTGGGTGGGTTATCCTTTGCGCGCCCACATTATTCTATGTTTGGCGCCGGGAGCCGTTAGCTAAGGTATGCGGCCAGCACGCTGACGCCAACATAGGGTGTATCATACTTTAATACTTTGGGCCTGAAACCCGTACCACAGAAGCCAGCCGCCGTCATAAGCGGCCCAAGTCCCCCTTCGGGCTCACTTCTAGCGTAGGCGTCACCTGCTAGGTTTTTGACCTCGAGCACTTTTTGGGGGGTGTTCTCAAGTGTTTGGATAAGTATTTTATCGAACTCATAGATGGGGTCGTTGGGATCGGGTTTCGCGTTGAATTCGAAAAGGTCGAGCCTATGTGTAGGTGAACCCGAAGCTATAAAGAGTGTTCTTAGCCCTAGGGAGTCAGCCGCCCTTCTTATGGCCCCGCCGAATGCGTAATCCTGCTCGTGGTTATATGGATCCGTAGACACAGCCACCATCCTGTTTTTGATTTCACCCCACATTATAAGTATTGGAACCCATGCTCCGTGGTCGAGCCCCCACCTGTGTGTTGGCTCAACCCTTATCCCACTACTTGAGCCTTCGTGTAGGAGTTGTTCGACTAGTTGTGTGTGGTTCTCAGCGTTAAGACAGTAGTTATAGAGCTCGTCTGGGAAACCGTAGTAGTCCTGTATACACCTGAGAACTGGTGTGTCCACCACCTGAAACCTGTCTCTAACCACAAAGTGAGGTGAGGAGACAACCACCACGTCGAAGTTAGAAGGGTCGATCTGTTTACCTAGCTCTTTGAGGAATCGGTAGTAAGGCTGGTCTTTCTCGACGAGTAGGGTTGGCGAAGCGTGAGAGAGAAAGATTGCTTTAGAGCTCACATGCATGTCTTGGCGGCTAAAAATATTAAACCTACTAAAAAAATTGTACTCGTATATAGCGGGGAAAGTCTCTAATAATATCTGAGTTTACCAGGGTTGAGTATGTTGTCCGGGTCGCTTAAAGCTTTTAGTCTTCGAATAGCCTCTATTTTCTCCGTGTCAAGCCTGTCCTCAAGGTTGTAGCTATGTATGTTCTCAACTCTGACGCCGAGCTTCCTCATATACTCGAGCATTCCAATAAGCTCTTGCGGCTCTTCGAAGAACACGATGGGTAGACCAGCGGGTAGAATATCTTCACCACTCTTTATGAATTCGTAGTGCATAAGGATTCTGTTACCATACTTTTCCTTGATCGCGTGGCTATGCTCAACAACGCTTTGCTGCTCGAAGAATACGTGTTGCCATGTTGCTCGTTCCTGCTTAGTGGCCCACAGTGTTGTGTGGTTAAAGGTATAGTCAGATAGCATCTCCGCCTCGTTTCCCCCAAGCCACTCCACACCCAAGCGGTCACTCGAGGCCAACGTGCGCGATACCTCATCCTGAGCTGAAGCATCCACAATCGCCATCACCACGTAGGACTCTTCGAATCCTTGGAAGAAACCTGTCTTCCCACGTAGAACCCTATCTCTAACCGAGCCCTCAAAGTAGCGTGTGACGGCTGGCTCATAGAGAGATAAAAGCCTTTTATGGGTGTTTTGAGTGTTCGCAAGCCTAAGTGCAAAGTTAATTGAAGACTTGAGTGTTTTGAAACCAACCAATACGCCAGCCAGCTCCCGCTTGGGGGCCAAACGCAGGCCGACCTCGGTGAGTAGCCCTGTTGTGCCGGCCGAGTGGATGACTCCATCCAACCCTTTACCGTGGATAAGCGTCTCTTTAAGGCTTGGACCCACTAGTTTCACGTGGTCAACGTTGCCATCCCAAAGCCTGCCGTACTCTACGGAGCCAACACCACCCGAACCCCCCTCCACGAACCCTGCCGCCGTTGACACAAGGTAGGTGCTTGGGTAAACCCTGAGTGTCATATCTCTATCCTCAGCTGCGGCCTTCAATTCGCCCAGACGTGCACCTGGCTCCACAATCGCGCACCCATCCTCAATACTCAGGATTTTCCGCATTCTGGTTATGTCGACCACTATTCCCCCCATAAGCGGCACGCTCTGAGCGTAGTTCCCCGTGCCACCACCCCTTGCAACGATTGGTATACGTTTTTCTGATGCGAGCTCTAACAATTGTCCAATCTGGTCAGGCTTGTCGGCCCAGACAACTATGTCCGCCAGCGCATCGTTTACGTGTTGCCTAAGCAGTGGGGAGAACCAGGAGTAGTCCGCTGAGTGGGCCTTACGTGTGGCGTGCTCTGTGCTCACGTTCCTCGAACCGAACACACCTTCAAGTTGCTTTACGAATGAGTCGGATAAGACCTCACGCAGACCATTCACCCTACGGTGACACCTCCTCAAGCACTCTCCTGTTCACCCTGACGCCCCCAAGGCCGATTATAGCGCTGAACACGAGCCATGAGGACGCTATGAACACCAACTGGAGTGAGGGTTTACCTGCGAGCGCCACACCGAGGTAGAATATGCCCGCGACGCTCACAAGCCTAGCTAGGGCGTTGGTGAGCCCAGCACCACTGGTTCTTAGCCTTGTAGGGAAGATTTCACCGAGATATATGGAGAGCGCCCCGTAGCTGAGCTGGTCGAAAAAGCTGGATATGAAGCCGAAGAGCATCACGAATATGGGGCTCACGGCGTAGGCTAGTATAAGTGTGCTAGCGGCTATTGTGATTCCGCTCAGAGCCATTATATCCTTCCTCTGAAGCCTGTCACCCACAAAGAACAGTCCGAATCCCCCGATTATTGTTCCCACGTCGGCCACAGCGATATAGCTGAGTGAGTTAACTATGGTAAAACCCCTTGTCACAAGTATGAGTGGTAGGAATGTTATGAAGCCGTAGAAGCCCATCGAGTCGAAAACATAGGCGAGCGCCGAGTGTATGGTTCTCAACCTATACTTGGAGCCTAATAGCTCCCTTATACCGGATCCCCCCACAATCTGTGCTAGGCCAAGTGGTATGGGTTGGGGGAGTTCTCTACCTATACTCCTCTGTGTTCTCTGTTCGATTTCCTTTAGCGCGTTCTCCGCCTCCACTTGCATACCCTTTTCAATGTAGAAGCGTGGTGACTCGGGCACAAGCCTTCTCACAAACCACACAGCTATCGCTATGGCTGAACCGATAAAGAACACATACCTCCAACCGCTGAGGGGTAGCGTTTTGAGTAGATATGCCCCCAAGAGCGCCGTGAACAGGAAGGCTGAAGAAGCGACCCCAACTATTATGCCCATCGCCTTGGCGCGAGTCTTTGACGGCAGAAGTTCTGAAATGTACGCTTCGACGATGGCGTAGTCTCCAGTCACACCGAAACCTGTAATAAACCTCGAAACAATCATCTCATAGTAGTTGGTTGAAAGGCCCGTGAGAAGGCTGCCCAACGCCACCATTATTAGAGTTATAAGAAACCATCTACGTCTGCCGAATAGGTCGGCTAGTCTTCCAGCGATTATCCCACCGAAAAAGGCGCCTATAAAGGTTGTTGAGAGTAGTAGGCTCACACTAAACGGTGATAGCCCAAATTCTTGCTGAACTGGGGCTATTGTGAAGGACATTGTGCTGAAGTCGTAGTAGTCGAAGAATGCGCTGAAACCCGCTGCCAAAACGATGAATAGCTGAAAGGATGAAAAAGGTAGCCGCTCAAGCCTTGCCACAACATCCTGTAGTGCTATCGACTGATTTTTCCACCCAGGTTTTAAACCAGGTTCGGGCGTCGAATCCATACTTAACATATTTGTGCACTTTTATATAAGTTTACTTCTATGAAATTAACATGTTCATGATAATGCATTGATGCAGCCACGTGCTCAAACAACAACACCTACCACATTAAGCGTTAAGACTCCAACCTAAGATGCGGGGTGCACACAATTTGGAAACGCTATGCTTTTATGGTGCGCTGTTAAAGCGTCGAATAGCTCACACACTCTAATGCATCAATATCGATGGTGTCACCCGCCTTCCCCAAGCCGTGGTTGAATAAGGGTGCGTCTATAGCTTACTGCGGCTAATTTATCACCCGTGAACTTCCCTATACCCACCACACTTCTCTAACGGTTCAAACCCGTGATAAACGCTGTGCGCACTATTATACCAAACAAAATTTTTCAGAGCCACTTGGGTGTGTTGGTATTGAAAATGCTAGCCGTCCGGGCGGCTTTAGCGGTGTCCACTCAGAGCTTGGTTTATGCGTGGTCCAGTTGCTTATCACAGTTCGCTGAGTCTTTTCGCTATTGCTTCAACTATTTCTAGGAGGAGGGCTTCACCACGCTGCTTTTCTCCGGCTTTGAAGGGTTCAGAGTAGTCCACAATACCACTCTTGGAAACATCCCTTGTTGGGTGTACTGTGAACACTTGCACAGAGGCGGTCTTAAAGTCTTCTGGCGGGGTTCTGCTCAACCCATCATGGTCTACACACTCTGGGCATAAATACTCCACAATCGATGTCTCAGTGTAGCCGGCGTGTTGAGGTGTCGGGCTCCTTCCAAACACCTTTGCCACGAGGTCTCTGAACTCGGTGAGGTTGAATATGTAAAGCTTGCCTCTATTGTTTGGGTTTAGGTTGACCATCCTCTGTAGAACAGAGAGTGCTTGAACATTTCCCCCATGTGCGTTGATGACCGCAACCCTAGTGAACCCCGCTTCGTAAAGAGCCTCGGTTACACACTTAGCGTAGTCTGTGAACACGTGGTAGTCCACCCAAACAGTACCAGGGAAACCCCTGTGCTCACTCGAGCAGGCGTACACAATGGGTGGAAATAGGGCGACCCTATCAGGAATCCTCTGCTCAACCATGCTAGCCAAGCGCCAAGCAACCATGCTATCAGTGGATAAGGGTAGATGGTATCCGTGCTGCTCGAAGCTGCCGATTGGTAGAAGCGCTATAAGTCCAGGTTTCTCTTTTAAGCTCTCACTAAGTTTAACCCAACTGAGAGTATAGCCAATCAAGCGTACCCACACCTATAGATGCTCTCAGCCTATAAAACCTTAGCACGACCGCTACACAAGCTGAAACGATTATGTCGGCGGAGGCCTATAGAAGCGTGTTTCAGTGCTGTTGACGAGAACAGTGGCGCCATTCCTCAACACGTATTTTGGACGGGCCATGTTTTTAAATACTTCACGCAAACTTTTTTCCTCGAATATTAGGATGTCCGCCGCACAGCCTGGAGCAACACCATAGTGCTTTAATTTCATCATTTGTGCACCGTTTTGGGTCAACATATTATAGACTAGGTGTAAACCTTGAGTGGTGTTTGTTCGTATGGCGTGGCTCATAACGAAGCCCACCTCAACCATGCTCCCCCTTCCATATGGGTAATAGGCGTCCTGTATGTCATCCTGACCCGCAGCCACATTCACCCCGGCGCGAGCGAACTCGACTACCCGTGTGACCCCCCTCCTCAAGGGGTGTACGCCTCCACCCCCCGATAACATCAGGCTCGTGTGAGGGTTCTCAACTACTGTGAGCCCTGCAGATTTGGCGAGCGCCACCACCCTACCAGCATAGGCCTCGTTGGAGGCGTCCAAAGCTCCCCTGCACTGACTTGCCGCGCACCGGCCGGTGAATCCTTCCCGAATACACTTGGACGCAAACCTGAGAATGTTGGTTGAAAGTGGGTCATCCGTGTCGTCGGCAACAATGTGTATATCCTTACCGGCACTCTTGGCAACGTCGAACACCACGTCGAGGTGTTGTTGCGCTTCCTCAGCCGTGTTCTCGTACCATGGGATGCCCCCCACAACGTCGGCTCCAAGCTCGATCGCCCTATACAGTAGCTCCACGTTTTCAGCCTTCCCAGCTAAGCCCTCTTGAGGGAAGGCCACAACTTGGATGTCCACCAGGCCCTTAAACTCTTGTTTTAGCTTTAGCGCCGCACTCAAACACTTTAGACCCACTGTGCTATCCACATCTACGAAGGCTCTGTGCGCCACTGTTCCGTGCAATAGGGATTCCTCTAGTGCCCTTCTACCCCTCCTCAACAAGTCTTCTTCGGTGAATTTCGCCTTAAGCGGCCTGAGGGTGGGGATTATTGTCTGGGTGCTCAGAAGCTTGTCATCCTCCTCCTCACCTGATTCGTCCCAGTCTAGCGTGTAAACTTTATCCAAGTGTATGTGCGCGTCGATAAAGCCAGGGCAGACTAGGCCCCCTTGAGCGTCGATCACATCGGATCCACCAAGTGTTCCCCCACCCTGAATTGTAGAGATGCGTCCTCCCTCGATTGCGATATCCCAGAGATTGGCGGTGAAGGGTGTTCGAGCATTCTTGATTGTGGTACGCACAATTAAGCCATACGGCTCAAAATATTAAGTTTGGTTAGCGTTGCGAGTGTTTATCGGAAGTGTTGTGGGTAACCTCTAATTGTCACCCCAGCGAGAATTGTTTGTGTTAAGGTTAGGCTTGGTGCAGCTGTTTAAACATCGGCTTGCTGATGGCTTGCCGCTTGTTGAAGAAGCTCTAAAAGGAGGCTCAAAAATGGTTTTGTTACCAGAGAAGTGGGCTACGGAATCCCAGGAGAACACAGTTACAAGGGAGTCACACCCCTTCATTAGGGCCCTGTGTGAACTCAGCTCGTCGTACGATTCGCTCATAGTGAGCGGCGCCCTATACGAAAAGGTGGAAGAGGATAGGTATATCACCGCCTACGTGTGTGCGCGGGGTGATGTGCGCGCTAAGGCTAGGAAGATGCACCTGTTTCAATCCGAGAAGAAGGTTTTCCAGCGCGGCGAGAACCCCGTGACGGTGGACTTCGACGGCCTAAGGCTCGGTGTTGCCGTGTGCTACGACATAGACTTCCCAGAAACCGTGCGCCTTTTCGCACTTCAGGGGTGCGACCTACTCCTCGTCCCCTCGAAGATAATCCACCAGGCGGCACAAGCGTGGATGATCTACGTTGAAGCCAGGGCGCTCGAAAACCGGCTTCCCGTCGCCTTCGCGAACGTGGTTCAGCAACCACACTTTAAAGGTGGAAGCGCACTCGTCGACCTAGACGTCGCGGGGCTCGAGTCAAGTCCTCTTGTGTTTCCCCGCGTACGTGGGATGGGTGAGGTAGAGGGTGTGGGTGTTTTCGAATTGGAACCAGCCGACTACCGTGAAATCAGAGGGAAGAGGTTGTCGGATAGGAACCCAAAGGTGGACGCCCTTATGTTCGAAGTGTAACCATTGCTGTCACAATTTCACGATTAGTGTTGTGGGACAACTGCTTCAATCTTGAAGTTGATTCTCAGTTATGAGGATGTTTTTGTTTCTCTACGTGCATCTTCTGTGGATGATCGTTGTACACCTTTGACCGGTTCAAGTGTATGGGCTGTGCAGGGAGATGTTCTCAGCCTCATAGCAAACCCTTTAAGGTCGACCATAACGCGGGGATTTTGGAACCTCAGAGATCATTTCCCCATCCGCACTATTAAAATAATGCGTCGCAAAATGGTTTGGGGATACCCACCGTGTTTGTAAAAAGGATCAGCGCTTCTTAAGCCTTGTGTGCTTGCAGTAGGGGCAGTATGGTTGTTCATCCTTATGTGTATAGAACCACACACAAAAGCATTTGCACACTTCAACGTTGTCACACCTCCTACACACGTTAACCCAAGCTAATATGTTGTCCGAGGCATATAAAATATTCAGATCGCGGAGTTTCAGCGCCACGATAAAATAAGTAGAGGCATATAGCGTGCAGTGCTGGTCAACACGGTTTTGAGGCTAAAGGTGCATTGTGTTTTAGTTGTGCGCCCAGCAACACATTGGTATCCGAGCGGGTTTTTTGGGGAAAACGGAGCTTTTCGGGCTTAGAAAAGAGATGAACAAGTTTTATAATGGCCGTAGCCCCATACTATATATTATGCGGTATGGGTTTCAAGGCTCACACTGGGGTGGTGGGACACCACGCCTAATGGGCTTCATGTTCCTTATACTGATACTTGCACTATCGGCATTACTCGGTTTAGCTTCGAGTGTGGGGGCGAGCCAGGATGGGCCGGTTGTTGTGGTGAACTTCAATGTGGGTGTGGATCCTGGTTCCGCTGCCATGATGAGTAGAGCCGTGTCCACCGCCGTGTCGCAAGATGCCTCAGCCATACTAATTGTGATGAACACACCTGGAGGCCTACTTGAGAGTATGATCTCGATTGTTAATAGTATTGCGAACGCGAACCAGTCGGGTATCCCCACATACACATGGGTGCCCCCGAACGATTTGGCCGCGTCCGCTGGTAGCTATATTGCTATGGCTACAAACAAAATACTTATGGGCCACGGCTCCGAGATTGGGCCTTCAACCCCAATCGTCGAGGGTGGGACACCCCTTGAGCAGAATCACACTGAGGCCGCGATGATAAGTCTGATGGTTTCACTAGCACAGAAGTGGCACAGGAACACAACCGCCGCCTACCTAATGGTTTACGCAGACCAAGCCTACAGTGCCCAACAGGCCTATGCTGTGGGTATCTCCAATGGCTTCGCGGAGAATATGAGCCAGGCTTTAAACGAGCTTGGCCTAGCCGGCAAACCACTCGTATACGTGAACCAGAACTTGTATGAGCAGCTTGTGAGCGCCCTGAGCAACTCTGTTGTGGACGGCATACTCATACTCTTGGGTGAACTAGCAGTGGTGCTCGACCTCTACCATCCCACAATAGTGCTCACGGTTGTGGGCATCATAGCGATACTGTTCGGGCTCGTGGGCCTAGGTGTAATAGCGCCCACCGCGCTTGGCTCCACACTTGGAATAATCCTACTAATAGTTGGGGGCGCACTCATTATACTTGAGATTAAGCTCGGACATGGCTTCGCGGCGATGGGGGGTGTGGCCACAGGAGCACTCGGTATACTATTTCTAACCCTAGGTGTACCCTCTTCACCCTCCCTTATAAATACCACTACAGAAGTGGAGCTTCTAGCGCTAGTCGGAGCCGGTGTATTGGGCGGGGTGTATATTAGAACAGTGATTAGACCGATACGCACTAAAAAGAAGCTCACAGGCCCTGAAGCAATAATAGGTAAACAGGGTGTCGCCGTCTCAGCGCTAAACCCAGATGGCGAAGTAAGGGTTGAGGGTGTGATTTGGAGAGCGCGATCTTCCGATAGGATTGAGCCCGGCGAAAGGGTAGTAGTTAAAGCTCGGGAGGGATTAACACTTGTGGTCGAAAAAGCAAAGTGAACTACACGTTGTTGGGCTGATTGTAGGCATAATCTAACGGGAGCTAAATACAGAAGTTTGCGGTCGTCTCGATTGGCTGTGGGTTGTATAGCGTGTTATAGAGGAAGTTTGCACTTTATTTTTGTGTTGAGCGCTTGAGCCTCTCCTCGAGTAGTGTTTTAAGCGCCACGGCCTGGTTGTGCTCGGTGTCCTTAGCCGAATACACGAGTGTAACAATCTCCTTCCCCCTTACCAGCTGTAGCAGTCTTTCAAACTCCTTGTTGGACTCGAGCTCCTTCGCATACCTTGACTTGAACTCCTCCCACTTTGCTGGATCGTGCGCAAACCACTTCCTAAGTGTGTCGCTAGGGGCGACCTCCCTGAGCCAGACGTCCACCCTAACATCCTCCTTGCTCAAGCCTCGCGGCCAAATCCTATCCACAAGCACCCTGTACCCGTCCGCCTCAGCCCGCTGTTCGTACACCCTCTTTACCTTGATGTTAACCACATATAGATATTCTTAGGACGGTAATTTTAATTCAATCACTAATAAGCATAGTGCAACGTTATGTGTTTGTCAACATGTATTGTGCTTGGTGAACTATGCCACCGCGGCGCTATACGCTTCTGGCGCTTCCCCTGTGGATGTGGCGGGCTTCTTTGAATACTACGAACTCACTCCTCACAATATTTGCGCACAGGGTTTTACCTGCATGTACAGGTATTACCGAGTTGCGTTAACCCACAAGCACGGGTAGACGTAGGCTTGAGATCCAGCTCACCAAGTGTCTGTGGAACTGCACCGCAGAGCATTGCTGTGTACTCAAGTATTAGGGAGTAAACCCACTCAGCGTGTTGCGCCTCGTAGTGCACGATCACGAGGCCCCGAGGGAGTGACCCACAACGATCACATGCTCTACTCCAACGTGGTCTACTAAATTCGCCAACAGCGCCCCCAGATAGACATATCCATAAGCGAAGGTGGATTGAGTGCTGGTATTGTTATGGCGAGTATTTGTTTAATTGTGCTAAATGCGCCAATATTCCTGCGCTAGGAGCCGGTTGCGAGTCGAGTCTGTGAACAAACACGATTGGTGGTAGCCCTACCCCACCAATATGGTAGTCCACTTTTATGTTGTCCACATATGTGTGGTCGTTTTCGATGCATATATCACACAAGCCGCTAACCGTGCAAACTATACCCACGGGTTTTAATAAGGTGACTCGATTGGATCACCGCATGTTGTGGTGACGTTGGAATTGGGAGGTAATCAAAGACAGAAGCTTTAGTGGACGTGTATGATCCGCTCAACGAATAGTTTAGGGCGTTCATCCCAGCCCAGTTTAGGCTAATACTGCGAATATTTGGATAATACCGGCATAACTACGAAAACTCTATTAGTGTCCTACGCTCTGAACCTCGCAAGCTAATTAAGTGTGTCACCCCGATTTAGATCGGTGGCCTCTCCTATGGACGAATCTGCGGTGTGCTTGGGCCGGCTTATACCCGCTCTATTCAGAAGTAGGATAAACAAGTTTTTGGCAGAAGTGGAGTTGGGCGGAAAAGTTTGTTTGGTACATGTCCCCAACACTGGAAGGCTCAACTACACACTCACATCTGGTGGTAGAGTTTGGCTTAGGCGGGTTAACCGTGTGGGACGTACACGCCATGATATTGTGCTCGCAGAGGACAAAGGGTTTAAGGTTGTTGTGGACTCTGCTATCCAAAACGAACTTGTGGCTAAAGCCGTTGAACATGGGGTTATCGCTGAGTTTTCGGCATACAAAATCTGCGGTAGGGAGGTGGTTGTCGGGGGCTCACGCCTTGATTTCGCGCTGTGCTCGGACAGCCAAAAATATTTCTTGGAGGTAAAGGGGTGCACCCTTGCAGAGCAGGGCTATGCGCTATACCCGGATGCACCCACGGCGAGGGGTAGAAGACACGTTGGCACGCTAATACGCCTTGTAGAGGAAGGCTTCAGAGGGGGTGTGCTGTTTGTGGCGCTCAGAGGCGACGTTATAGGCTTCAAACCCAACACTGCAGTTGACCCATCATTTTCACTTGAGCTCCTTGAAGCGCACAGAAACGGGGTCGACGTCTTGGCGTACAGGGTGAAAGTTGGCCACAGTTGCGTTAAAGTGGAACGCCCAATACCACTCTTTTTGGACTAGTGTATGGCATCCGTTGGGTTGGAGCACGTATAGCCACCTTTACCCCACATACACGCTGCGACCACGCATCATCTATTTCTTTGAGTGTTAATCAGCTGTATGGGGGTGAGCTATGAATCCTCGAGAATGATTCTATCAATTCCTATTATGGTCAGCCCATAGTATTGTGTGTGAGTAGTAAAGGTGGGAGCTGCTACAGGGTAGAATGCGGAGTGCAAAAAAGGTTTCAAGCTGTTTTGTTCTTACGACTGGTTGCCGCTTTTTTCCATGAGCACTCTGAGTAGGCTGTTCACTAGTTCATCCACCCTCTGCCTAATATACACCACGTCCTGCTTAACGTCTTTGATATCTTGTTTAAGGTCGTCTATGCGTTTGTTTGTGTCGTCTATGCGTTTGTTTGTGTCGTCTAGTTTGCTTAGGAGTTCTGTGCGCACGTCGTCTATGCGTTTGTTTGTGTCGTCTATGCGTTTGTTTGTGTCGTCTAGTTTGCTTAGGAGTTCTGTGCGCACGTCGTCTATGCGTTTGTTTGTGTCGTCTATGCGTTTGTTTGTGTCAGCCTTTGCATCATCCACTGCCCTTATAAGGCGTGAAACATCCCTCTGGGCTACGCCCGCCACTAGGAGGGCAGCCTCAGCCTGAGTGAGTTTCTCGCCCTTTGCGAGTTTCTCACTCATCTTGGTAAGGTAGTCTTCGAGAAACCGCTCTAAAACGGAGGTGAGTATTGGTTCGGCCAATTACTAATACCTCAAAAGAAAACGTGAAACTAGGATTTAAGGCTAGCTGACAATTGTTCAGAGTTGAAATGGTTTTACATGCTTTTGCTATACTTATTAACTTTCTAATAGTGGTCTTCAATTCTGTCTTCCACTTAGAGGTTTTATTTGTTGCTATGAACTGTTTTATAAAAAGTGTTTGCCATGTGCTCTAGCAAGCGATTTTAGCGAGCCTTAGGAGCGTGTTTTCTATTTTAAACTAACTATGATTTGTTTTTGGAAACCTTTATTTTGGTGTTTAAAATTTATGGTGTGGTGGTTTGTGCTTGTATCCTGCGTCTTTCGAGTATTATGCGCCGACAAGTTTGGATGAAGCAATAAGCCTTCTCGAGAAGCATGGTGAGGAGGCAAGAGTGCTTGCTGGCGGCCACAGCCTTATACCCATGATGAAGCTCAGGGTTCTTCGCCCAGCATATGTGATTGATCTTAACAGAATCAAGGGTCTCAAATACATTGAGGAAAGGAATAGCGAGATTAGAATAGGCGCTCTCACCACATACTATGAAATTATTACATCGGACATCATTAAAAGAAGGGCTCCCATACTCGTAGAGTGCGCGTCGGTGGTCGCTGACCCCCAAGTTAGGAATTGGGGAACAATAGGTGGAAGCCTTTCACACTGTGACCCGTCGGGAGACATGGGGTCAAGCGTACTAGCCCTACGCGCTAAGATGGTGACTAAGAGCTCTTCTGGTGAAAGGGTTATAGATAGTGATGATTGGTTTGTTGGAAGCTTTCAAAGCGCCCTTAAAACAGGTGAAATTTTAAGGGAGATAGTCATACCAACACCTAAGCCAGGCTCAGGCGGCTCCTACCTTAAGCTTGAGAGAAAAGCGGGCGACTATGCGATAGCCGCTGTTGGTGTTCAGCTCACGGTTGACGCTTCCGGCACATGTACGTATGCGGGTATAGGGCTCACGGCTGTTGGGCCGACCAATCTGCGCGCGAAAAAAGCTGAGCAGATTCTTGTTGGGAAAAAGATTGATGATCGCGTGATAGAGGAAGCGGCTGGTGCGGCCTCTGAAGATAGCCGTCCATCGGATGACCCACTACGCGGTTCAGCCGAGTATAAGAGGGCTATGGTTGGTGTCCTAACCAAGCGCGCCCTAACCAAGGCTCTTGCTAAAGCAAAAGCATCAGTTACATAGTCTCCACACGACCTCGCGGGCCTACCTTGGCATCAGGCTCACGAGGCTAAAGTATTTTTCTGGTTCGAGTTCTATCACTGCGGCCCGATCCACGTTAACTACAAATACGCCGTGAAGCCTGGCGTTTGCGAGTTCCTCCCACGTTATGGGAGGATTGTGATAATACTGATCGCATAAATTCTTCATATTTTCCAGGTCTTCGCGTGTTCTTTCCTTGGGTTGCTTTATGAGCGCTGGGTGGAGCTGGGCGAAATTATCCACAGGTGTAGCAAGCATAAACCGATCAGCGTGTTTGCTGTATCGCGCAACCTTGCTAATAAGTCTTG
Organism: Thermoprotei archaeon; assembly: GCA_038884175.1. Classification (GTDB taxonomy): domain Archaea; phylum Thermoproteota; class Thermoprotei_A; order Marsarchaeales; family Marsarchaeaceae; genus ECH-B-1. The sequence continues at coordinate 33,454 of JAVZKQ010000003.1, forward strand.
CAACCATATATCTCACTGGGTCCAACGCATGTTCGGGCGGCACAAACCCCGTCTCGATCTCAACAATGAGTGTTCCACCCTTCTGGGCGTAAACGTCACACACAAGGCCATCGAGCGAGTGCTCAACATCCACATCGAACCCCTTCCTTATTAGGTATGATGCAACGACAACCTCCATCACACTGTGGTTTATCTTGACGAGACCTTTGGCGTGCATTTCCTTAAGTTTCTCCGACACTCTTAACAAGTTTTGTTGTTGTTGTGGGTTTATCCCATCCGACACATGAAGCATGATCGTGTTTACATCCTCATTAAACTTATCGTTAGCCATTTATACAAATCTACCAACCCCAAATTTAACCGTAACGCGGAACAAAACTCTTGGCGCTCAAAAACCAAGGGCTCAACCCTTATTGTGCCCAATGATCAACCGAGGGTGGAGGGAAAGTCTTAACACCAACCATTGGTATCCGTTTGGGTGGAGGGTGAAAGCGGGATGGGTTTGGCTACTGGGCCTAGGATTGGTGTGATTGGTGGTAGCGGCTTCTATGATCCGGGTGTGCTTGTCAATGTTAGGGAAGTCCGTGTTCACACGCCTTATGGCGCCCCAAGCGACTCTGTGTTTGTCGGTGAGTTGGGCGGCGTTGGTGTAGCCTTTCTTCCAAGGCACGGTAGGGGACACACCATACCCCCTCACAGGATAAACAGTCGGGCGAACATTTGGGCTCTGCACGAACTGGGTGTGGAGAGGATAATCGCTCCTAGCGCTGTGGGAAGCCTCAAGGAGGAAATACACCCAGGTCACATTGTATTCCCCGACCAGTTCATCGACATGACGAAGGGTAGAATCTACACGTTCTATGATGGTCCTCGTGTGGCACACATCTCCGCCGCGGACCCCTTCTGTAGCGAATTAAGGTCACTTCTTGTATCTTCCTCGAAAGATTTGGGGTTGAACCACCATGATTCGGGTACCTATGTGTGCATTGAAGGCCCCAGGTTTAGTACCAGAGCTGAGTCGGCTCTGTGGAGGCTGATGGGGGCCCATGTAGTGGGTATGACGCTTGTTCCCGAAATAAACCTTGCAAGAGAGTTGGGTATGTGTTACTCCACAATAGCGCTTGTAACAGACTACGATGTTTGGGCTGATCACCCCGTCACCGCCAGTGAAGTGGTTGAAACTCAGCGGAAAAACATTGAGACTGCACGCAGACTACTCTATGCCACGATACCCAGAATACCCTTAAAACGCGGATGTGCGTGTGGTAGCGTGTTGGACACAGCGTTCGTAAACTAAAAGTCACCTAAAATTTTTTAGTTATAAAAGAGAAATACTTATTTTATTTGTATTTTCTGTTTAAAGCTTTTGTTTTGTAATAGGAATGCTTATATCTTTTTGTGTGATTTATACTCGCCATGGCGAAAAGCTATGGCTGAAAAGAGTTTTGAGGAAATTCAACGTATTTTGGATGAGAAGGGTGTAAAACACGTCGATCTGTGGTTCACTGATGTTAAGGGTTATCTTAAACACGTAACAATGGAGGCAAGCGAGGTGGACGAAAAGTTTGTTGTGCAGGGCGCCGCCAAGCTCGACGGATCAAGTATAGCTGGCTTCTCAGAGATCTACGAATCCGACTTGGTTTTGAAGGCCGACTGGTCAACGCTAGCCCCAATACCTTGGCTTAGCGCTACGGGGAGGGTTTTCACAGATGTTTATAGGGGGTTCGCTGAGGGTAGACTTGAGAGGGATCCGCGTTTCGTTGCTCAGAGCGCCGAGCTGAAGCTCAGAGATGAGGGTTATTCCTCATATTGGGGACCTGAACCCGAATTCTTCGTGTTCGAGTCGGTGAGCTTCTCTTGTGATTCGGGGCAAGCCCACTACAAGGTGTCCTCAAGGGAGGCACCATGGTCGGGTGAGGCACGGGGCTACGTGCTCAAACCGAAAGGTGGCTACTACCCCTCAACCCCCCAGGACACCCTTATGGAGTTTAGGTCAAAGGTCGCGGAAACCCTTGTGGGTGTCTTCGGCATTCAAGTAGAAGCCCACCACCACGAGGTTGCCACAGCGGGTCAGTGTGAAGTGGATTTCAGGTATGGTGGTTTAACTAAGACAGCCGACAGCCTTCAAACTGTGAAATACGTTGTGAAGAACATAGCCCACCAGATGGGTCTAGTTGCAACATTTATGCCCAAACCCATCTTTGGGGATAACGGTTCAGGTATGCACACACACCAGAGCCTGTGGCGCGGAACCACAAACTCCTTCTACGACCCAAAAGATGAGTACGCCGAGCTTAGCCAGACTGGTAGATACTATGTCGGCGGTCTCTTAGAGCATGGACGCGCGCTTGCGGCGTTTGTCTCCCCCACCACTAATTCCTATAAGAGGCTTGTGCCGGGTTTCGAAGCCCCTGTATACCTTGCCTGGAGCAAGAGGAATAGGTCCGCCGCCGTGCGTGTGCCAATGTATCATAGGGGGATTGAAGCGGCTAAGAGGGTTGAGTATAGGCCCCCCGACCCAAGCACGAACCCATACCTCGCATTCGCAGCGATGGCTATGGCTGGCTTAGACGGTATAAAGAAGAAGCTGGAGCCAGGCGACCCGGTCGACGAAAACATCTATCACCTTACCCCACACAGGAGACAGCAGCTAGGTATAGTGGAGCTGCCAGGCTCACTTAAAGAAGCCTTAGAAGAGCTGCGTTCGGACAACGAGTTCCTCAGACCCGTGTTCTCATCATCACTGCTTGAAGCCTATCAGGACATCAAGGCTCAAGAGTGGAAAGAAGAGTCGATTAGACCAACGCCCTTCGAATACTACCAGTATTTCGATGTGTAGACAATCAGAGAACGATTTCGAGGATGGGGGTTAACGAGTCGAATACAAAATTCGCCCCCATCACGTCATCCCACGCCCTCCTTTTTACTAGTGCTGTAACCATACCAGTTGACTTGGCGCCCACAATATCTGTGTATGGCTTATCCCCAACAAAGAGCGTGTCTTGGGGGCGCACCCCTAATCTTTCGGCGCAAAGTCTAAACGGTTTGATGTCCGGCTTAGTCCTATATGTATCCTCTCCCGCTATGACAACGGCGTCAAAATATCCGAATATGGGCGACGTGTTCAGCCTCCAACGCTTTATACCCACCCACCCATCAGTGTCAGTTACGACGCCAACCGGTATGTTTTGAGCTTTGATTGTGTCGAGTACTTTGAGTGTGTCCGGATAGAGTTTGGTGTGCTTTTTGAAGCTAGCCCAGTAGGCCACTGTGGCCCTCAACTCGAGGTGTCTGGTGATGTTCAATCCGTGTTCGCGTGCGAGTGTGCGCCACCACTCATCCCTATCATATGCACGTCTACGGTTCATTTCCTCGGAGATCTTGGAGATCTTTTTGACGAGTTCGTCGCGTGTGAGACTTCCGTTGGCCTCGGAGTGGAAGAGGGTGGCTACACGCCCGTACGCCTCCCGCTTTCCCTCCGAGGTGTCCACGAGTGTGTCGTCGAAATCGAACAGCACAGCTTTATATTTAGCCAACTCTACTCACGTTTCGGGTTTCCCCAGTTATTCCCACTGGTTTAAAAAGCCATTTTTCCTGAGGCATGTTGAGTACACTTGAACCCTCGTATTCGCCCACGATCTCCCCAAGCCCTCTGACGAGGGCTACTGGTGTGCGCTCCGTGGCCTGACCTATAACGAGTTCCGCTGCTGAAGCGAGCTCGTCAGCAATATTTATCATCTTGACTCTTAGGACGTATCCCTTCATATCAGCTGTACCCCTGTAATCCTTAAAGGGTTTCACACCGCTTAAACCTATGGCCACGTTTATCTGCCCCTCTCTCAGTGTTCTGCCATGTGTGTCGGATATCACCACGCCCACCTTTTTGCCGCTTCTGCCAACTATGTATTCCCTTATCCTCCTCGCAGATGCGTCAGGGTCGACTGGTAATAGCAACACTGTCTCACCGCTTCCCTCCACATTTGATACGTCTATACCGGCGTTGGCACAAGTGATACCGGTCTTCGTTGTTACAATTAGGTGGCCGTTCGCAGCAACCTCTATCCGACTTGACTCCTGAAGCACGAGCTCGACGAATCGAGGGTCTTTGCCGGTGAGTTTTGAAAGGGTGAGCGCCCTTTCGGATGGTTTAATGTCGGCCAACCTAACAGTCCGACCTTCAACCTTGGACACCACCTTCTGCGATACCACGAATATGTCTCCATCTTCAGGTGTTAATCCCATTTCCACCATACGGCTCAGTATTGCCTCCCCCAAATTGTCACCTGCACCAAACTCTGGTAGCCCGCTGATAGCCACGACCTCGAACTTTTTAGACACAACTTAGTGTCGCGCGGATAATAAATAGGCTTTTTTACGCCATTGCCGCAACACAATGGTCTCAATAGACCACCCTAAGTGGTGGATCATCGGTTCGTCTGCTAGAAACACTGTAAACCAACGTTGCGGTTATTTTTCTTTGCACACAGTGTTGAGGGGGTCAACAAGCTTATTTGTGCTCTTTTTGTGTGAGTATAAAATGAGAATTGCTGTTGTGGGTGGAACAGGCGATTTGGGTGAAGGATTGATTAAGAGGCTTTGTGTTAGCCACCAAGTGGTTGTGGGTTCACGTGTTAAGGAGAAGGCTCAAAGCATAGCAAAACAGTTGTCGGTCAGCGTAAAGAGTGAAGCCGGTGTGGAACCCAATCTTTCAGGGGAAGCTAACGCTGATGCAGTCAAGGACGCTGACATAGTTATCCTCGCCGTACCATCTGAATACGCCATTCAGACCGTTCTAAGCCTTTCAGGCGAGTTTTCTCCGAACTGTGTGCTTGTTTCCCCAGTGGTACCCATGGTTAGGACCGAGGACGGCTTTGTGTATTCGCCGCCCGACAATCACCACAGTATGGCTGAGGCTATAGCCGAACAGGTGAGTGTACCAGTTGTGGCGGCGTTCCACACCCTCCCGGCAAAGAAGCTTGCCGACTTAAGGATTCAACCAGAGTTCGACGTTCCGTTGGTGGGAGACTCTGAAAGCGCTGTGAAAAAAGTTTCCGACCTTATTGGGTCGATACCCCGCTTGAGGCCGCTCTATGTTGGTGGTCTGAAGCTCGCTCACCTAGTGGAGCCCCTCACCCCCCTAATCCTTAATGTATCTACGAAAAACAAGCTCAGAAACCTCTCGCTGAAATTTGTGTAAAATAGTGGTGTTCATGTTCGCTGGGTTTTAGTGTGGCCCGACACATATGAATATAGTGGTATAGTGATCTCGGTGTCCATGGTGGGTGGTGGCGTTTGGGATATTGATGGATTCAGGGTGAGGCTCGTAAGGCAGGATGAGGTTGAAGCTGGGGTTGTCCTACACTTTGAAGTAGAAAAACCAGTGGCGGCGCAGAGAGAAGGACTGCCACTCCACCTTGGACTGCTTGGACGCAAAAAACCCGACAAGAAAGCCCGCATTCAAACCAACACGGGAGAAAACCCTGCAGCGAGCTTTGAGTTACAAGTAGACAAGGATTTCCTAGTTAAGTATTCACGTGTGGATTCCGTATCAAACAGCGTAGTGGTGGGCGTGTATGTACATTCAGAAGTCGATAAGGGTACACCTGCCGATGAGTATAACCAGAGGATTCAACAGCTGGTTTATGAAGCTGCGAAAATAGCGGTTGAAGAGTCTAAAAAGCAAGGTCTTAACTAGGTTTAAAGCACACTCAACCATAAACAGAGAGTGTGGCCCAAACGTAGTGTTGTCTACATTCTCTTCGTCGACATACTGGTTAACACCGTCAACTTTTCCCTAATAAAGCTACACATCGCTGGAAGCGTGACTCTAACACTCGTGCTTGCACCCATACTCTACGTGATCCTCCTAGGCATGGGATACACACTTATTGGTAAAAACGTTTTAGGGGAGTATAAGAGGAACGCTAGGGATTCGCTAACAATTGCCTGGGGCTACTTTGGGATAGCCCTATTCTCCTCCATCGTCTTAGGAATTGTTATATTGGGATTCATTGTGGGCGTTGAGGGACTTAACTCCCTTACGCGGATAGAGTACCCATCTACACCCTTACAAGCACAGTCCCTCAGTCAAACACTAGCCCTCGTGGCTCTGAGCCTACTCATAGTAGGCCCAGCAGAGGAAACAATCTTCAGGGGCATGGTTTACGGCTCCATGCTCGACTCTTCAGGGTGGACCAATTGGCGTAGACTCAACGTTATCCAAGCGCTAGCATTCGGATTCGCCCACCTCTACTACTTATATATCCTAGGCCCCCTCGGCCTTGTTGCGCTCGTTGAAATAATCGGCATGGGCTATGGTTTGGGTTGGGCGTACTATAAGTGTGGGGGCGGCCTCAGCGGGCCGATAATTGTGCACGGATTCTGGGATGCGTCAAGCTTCCTCCTCCTCTACCCCACAACCATCCTCCTTGGCGCATACCTAAAACTAGGCTTCTTTATACTAGTAATATACTCAATAGTTAAAATAGCGAAAAACAACAGTGCCCTCAGAGCTCGACACGGCTACGATAATTTTTATAAACAAATATAATGCGGGTTAGGAGGTGTGGGGAAGGGTCGGCTCTCCCTACCGTGTCTGTGAGCCACCGTGAATCCTCGCATCCGTCTACACCAAAGAGCACTCCATGAGTGTTGGAGCACTAGGACACCCACGTGAACTGTGAGAGCACTTTGTGGAGCGTGTGGTATGAACCACCACTGAAATAGACTGAATCCACTCGTCGTAACCCTACGTGCATCTCTGCGGCCAGCCGTCTACCGAAGCGTGTAGCCTCCTAGGGGTTGAATAAGTGCACACCGGCAGAGTCTAAAAAGGTTTTGGTGTGCTAGCGGAAAATGGACACCCGGTGGTATTACAGGGAGATTATAATATTTCAGAAATGGTTTAACGTGTGCGTGGGGTAATCCCCACGTGCACGCCCAACATGGGTTGACCGCGATACCATAGTCAGCATATCCAAATTAACGGTTTTGTATGGGTCATTTATCACTGTGGTTGTATCCTAGGAAAACTATGCCACCTAAAGGGAGGGTGATTGCTTTTAGGCTTCTACAAGAAAAACCAAGAAATAATGCAAACAGTGGAGAAGGACATAAGAACACACTGTGCTGACTTGGCGCTCAAAACAGCGTACCCCAATAATGTGTTCGTGAATGGATAATGATGGAGTGAGGGAACACCGGGTGGAGACCGCAAGAGTCATAAACTTTCCCCGTGGAGTGAGTGGGTTTGAGTGTTTAAAGAAGGAGTGGATGTATTCGGACTATGTGGAATAGGAGGGTTGCAAAGACGAATTGAAGGGCTATACAAAGAGGGTTGGCGGTGCGCGGTTGCCGCCAGGGTTTGGCAAACGCTCGGTGTTGGTGGGTCAGAAAAGATCTGAGTGGGAGTATGGTGTTAAGGTGTGTGAACCGTAGTGTCGACAGGCGGCTCAACGCTTCTTCCAGAGCCCCAAAATAGGTGGTTTAAATAGGTATAAAATGTGCTGGATTTATCCCGTTGGCAGCATGGTTCTAGGGTGGGTGGTAAAATCACGTGATTGGTGTGTTGCCCGCCTTAAGTGGGGGCGAATTGGTGGGGTGGGTTCACCCTGACGGTGGGGGAGGCCTAGCACCATAGGGGTTTCGGGTTTGTGTGACCAAAGGGCTGTGTCTATTAAAGACTATATAGTTCTGAACCTTCCGTCTCTACCTGAGGATTGTGGGGAGGCCATCCCACGGTGTTGTGGTGGGATAGGCAGGTCCTGAGGCCTGTGGATGGCGCCTCCTCAGCGTGGAGAAGTGATCGAAGCGGAGAGCTACCAGTGAACCCGCGGTGTGTGGGCTATGTGTCGCCTTAAAGCCCAAGCCCCACTACGCACAGAATGGGTGTGCCCACGCGCATGTGAGCTTGGGTAGGGTGAAACACCACAAAAATAAAAACTAGGCGCATGGTTCTGGTGTATTGCGCGAGTCAAATAGCTGCTGTTAGTGGTTTCGGATTTTGTTGTTGAGAGTTTGTGACAAATTACCCATAGTTTTCACAAGCCAACTTTCGAGATTTTGAGTCGTGCAACACCGAATATGGCTCAAAATGTTTAATAATCAGAGCGCTTACAAAAATCAATGCGCTGGCCAATAATTGTACTGCTAGTTTTGCTCATAATTTCCGCGTTAACCCTTCCCACACACATTCAAACCAAGGCTGGGATGGGTTCAACCAATATTGTGGGGGGTTTTGACCCGGCGGGGATCGCCTCGCCCGGCTTATCGTTCGTGGCCCCCGCATCCCAGCGATATGTCGGCGCGATCGGTAACGTCAGCGTGGATTCGCTGAACATTATTGGAGACTTCTATCCTAACGGTTCGGCGGCCGCGGGGATGAGTTTGTTTATCCAACTGGGAGCCTCAGTGTACTCTAGTACAGCAGGCGCCTACTGGAGTGTTGTGGGCCTCGTACTCAACCAGAGTGTGGGTGGCTCGTTCGCTTTCGGTTTAATAGACCAGGTTTGGAACGAGACTTACGCGTGCTATGGACCGGGAACACAAGACCAGATGGAGAATGTTTCGGGTAGGGGTGGTATAGTGGTGTCGTTCCCCGGTTGCTTTGGCACCCACTACGAGTATTCTTCACCCGCCTTAGGGATTATCAAGCCGCCGTTTAGACTAAGCTTGGGGGAGTATCTCACGACCGGTGACGGTGCTTTAGGTCTGGTTTACAACTACACGCTTTTGTCACCCTCCGGGGGTTTCGGTGGTCTTGTTGATAAGGTCACGATTGACAGAGGCCTCAAACCCGCCCCGGCCACACTGATTGTGGGGGGAATATCCCAGCTTGGTCTAAACTATACCATCCAGCTCGCGTTTAGCGCGCCAATCCCACTCGAAGTGGCCGCGGTCAACGCTTCCTCAGGGGTGCTCAGCTTGGCGGCACTGTCCCCAAACGGCACTGTGGTATTCCCCACGAAAGCCGTGAACTACGGCCCTGTAGCCCTAAGTGGAGTGGATGGTATGAGTGTTTACACCGATTACGCTGATCCAAATAGGCCTGTGGCAACCTTCTCTGGAGGCACGCTGCATCCAGCATATCTCTGGCCACTAACCACTCGTAGCGAATACTCGCTCAGCCAGACACCGGGTGGGCCGATAGTGATAAGCGCTAACTTCACGTATTACGACCCCAAGATAGGCGTATACCTTCCACTACCACAAGTAGGGTACACGCTATCAGTCAACGGCAGCGCTCAAAGCGTTTTCTTGAGCAATGGGTCTGTTAGCTCTAATTTCTACCCACCCACATACGGCTACTACTCAGTGGATATAGCCTACCCGCAATCCGTCGCCTTCGGCACGCCCCACATAAGTTTCACCATGGCCGTGATGGCGTTGGCTTCAAACGCGACGAGTGTTGCATCCAGTATATTGGAAGTCTACCCCGATGGGTATACAGCTAATGTGAGTCTTGAGGCGGGACATAGGCTCCTCCTCCTTATACCGCCGGGTGGGCTCACACTTGTGGCTCCAAATACTTACAAATATTCGGGTGTTGATGTTAGATTCGGATTTGTGGGTTGGAGGGGGCTCGGAGCAGGGGTGCAGTCCACGCGCATAATCCAAGTTTCCAGACCCGTCAACCTCACTTATTGCTTAGGTACGCAATACTTTGTGAGCGTCACGCAGCCGGGAGGGCAGCCAAAAACCATGTGGGTCAGCGATGGTGCACTACTCAACCTAACCACACCAAAATATATATATGTAAATGTGAACCTCGAGCGGCTTGCGTTCGTAAATTGGAGCACTGGTGCAGCCGGCAACACAACGATTGTTGTCCATTCACCAATGAATATCACCGCGAATTATGTGGTGGAATACAAGGTGTATTTGAGTACACCCACAACCACACTTATCAACGCCTACTACCCCGCTGGGTCTGTTGTCACGGTCAGGGTACCCGCCACATTGGGGGGCAGCTGGCTTTACCCAAACGCATTTCAGGGTTGGAGTGGCACTGTGAACTCGCATAGTAGAACCCTTAAGCTCGTTGTGACGGGCCCCATAGTAGATCAGGCTGTGTACACGGTGACGTCTTCTAGGGTGAGTGGTTTGGAGGCGCTATTCGCCGTGTTGATAGGCGCGCTTGTAGCGTTCATCGCCCAGAAGAAGAAGCTATAGTTGATTGTGTTGAAACTCTACTCTTGCTTATCCTTTTCCCCACCACTACTTGGTCCACCCTCCATGTGTATATCTTCACCCTTCTCTTCTTTTCCATAGTCTAGGAAGTCAAGTTTTGTGGATACGGCTATCACGATTACTCCAGAAAGAAGGAAGAGGTATGAGTACTCGCCGAGGAGGTTTGCGTCACCGGGAATATACTTTGATGAGGCTAGGGCGCCCATGATGAGGGTTATAATTCCAGCTATGATTAAGCCTCTCCCAGCGTTGTACACTACACCCATAGCGGTTTCTCTACGTGGCACGGATAATTAAACCTTTAACCCGTTACGCGTCGTCGAGCTCGTTACGTTTGTCACTAGCTCCCTGCGCCCGTATGACCATGGAGCTAACCCTTCTCACATAGGAGTAGACAATATAGATGAGTACCGCATTCATTAGCAGAACCATCGCGACACCGGTTGGTGGGAAACCAAGCGGCTCATATGGGGAATAAGGTATGTTTATATGAGAGTATAGGGCTGGCTCCCCGATGAAAATAACGCTAAGGATGGTGTCTCCCAGCAACCAGAGTGTGATAAGTGTTAACTTTGCTTTCTGTCCAATTGTATGGGTGTTTGAGCCAATTAGCACCCCCCCTAGCAGCATCGTCGCCTCCTCAATCCCCCTGAAGAGTGGTAGACCAGCTGAGAGTGCAAACATCTGCGGCACATGCCAGATAACCGCGATCCCAACACCGATGAACCAAACTCTGCGCCTTATAGTGAGGAGGGCGTAGCCAAATAAGAGTCCCGCCCCAAATAGTGCATAGTGTGATAACATGAACACGAGTGGGCTGGTGTACTGCACCCTCTCTGTTAAAGGGTTTATAAATACGGCAACCAGCACCACGCCAAGCGTGAGCAACCGTGTGCGCCCGGTTTTATCCCGATTGGTGCGCGACACGTAGAACCACACACGTCCTATTCAAACCGTCAACGGCCAGCTTTAGTGCAAAGGCAACACCAATGGGCAAAGCGTAGTACAATACGCTTAGCGTGAACGCCCCAGTCTGGGTGACGGCGAACGCTTGTAGGCTGGGTGAAAAGTATTCTAAGAGAATTGGAATAGAGAGGCAGCAGGACGCTCCACCCACAACACCGACGGTGGGTATAGCCACAGACTCGCCTAGCACCCTAAGACCCGGCCTAATTTGGGTGATCTGATATGTGCTTGCAGTTACGAGTATTGTGATTATTACCGCCATTGCAATAGCGAAGGGACCGATGGCCAGACTATAATACGCTGGAATGGTTAGATTCAGGCTTGGTTGAACCGTTAGTGTGAGAAGAGCATCCAAAGCCGTGTGGGGGTAGTAAACGTAAGAGTAGGATGCGAATGCTCCAAGCCCTATTGGGGATAGGCCGGAAGTCCCGAACACCTGGGTGAGCAACCTTTCAAGCAGTAGGCCGTACACGAACAGGTGCACCCCAAGGTAGATGGGGGGCACAGCTATTAGGTAACGCCTGCTTTTGAGCCCCTGTATCGCTATCCCTGTAGCCCTGCGTAGTGGTAGGATTAGCACACCCAGTGTGGCCGAGACCCAGAATGCCACGTCTGAGGCTGTGGGCAGCCAAACTCGATAGTTGGGGGTAGATGGTGTAAGCGTTGCTGTTGACACCCAGAACACTGTGAAGGATAACACTACAGCTGCGGCGAGTGGGGGGTAAACGTGTAGGTACCTATCCCGCATGAGACACCATCTTGACCCAAAGCTTTTAGCCTTACTAGAGGAGGGCTGTTGGCTAAAAAGCCGTTTCGGTTTGTGTCTAACCGTATTTACATGGATTTTGGTATTTACGAAGTTGTGGGACGGACTGATGATCAGAATTCATCTAGGAGAACATTATCTTTGATGTGTCGTCTGATGTTCAACAAATAGACCGGTTTTGCTATTTGCACTATTCGGCTTTCATAAGCCAGAATTCGTTGCCGTCCAGGTCCCTGAACAATGCGTAAACACCCCACCCTTCATCTTTCGGCGGCTTTGTGAATACAACACCCCTCGACGCTAGCTCTGAGTAGGTTTTCTGAATATCGTCGCACTCGAAGAGTATACCCGTGTTGCCGGGCTCTAGAGGTGGACCTTGGCAGAGATGTATAACAGTCTTAGAATCCTTGGTTTTGACAGTTACCCAGTGGCCCTCCGAAGAAGCCAACTCTAAGCCCAGGGTTTTGGTGTACCATTCAGCGGCTTTTTTGGCGTCTGAAACAACTACTGCGATGCTTCCTAAATTTTTTATCACGACGTATCGTGAAATCAAACACCACTATGGTAATAAGCTTTGTGTGGGGATTGTTTAGTGTGGTCAACAGATTATTCAGAGTCCGCGGAGTTCGACTGGGTTTGAGTCCACTCTAATGTTGTTAGCTGGTTCGCCTTATACAGTGTTTATAGGAGGTATAGACCTTTTCCATGTGCTTAGTTGCCCGTCACATGAACATCTGGTTTTGCCCTCCCTCCTGTTTACCATCTTTTCGCAGGTTCTTGAGTATTAGTTCAACGTCCACCTTGAGTTTCTCGGCTTCTTCATCTAGGCTTCTAAGGTCGGCTTCAAAATCATATAGTCTCCCCAAAGCCTGTATTAGCGCTTTGAGTTGTTTGGGGTGTGGTCTGACCTCTCCGTGGTCAACGGATAGCTTCATTGCTGATATGCCGTAGAGGGGCGCCATGGACACCACTATGTTGGCGAAATAGGGGGCTATTTCTGATGGGTGTTCCATAACGCCGGCCTTCTTAATGAGATTTAGATCGCCGCTTGAGCCAACGAAGCCGTAAACCTTTGATTCCTCTATCACTGGCGAAGTTGGCTCTTCAGACCAACGTGCGCCGATGGACACAACCTCCTTCACCCCCCACCTCTCTTTTGCCGTGGAAAGTATACTGTGGCAGAATTCGTAAACGTGGTTACGTGGCGACGAGTAACCCGAGAACAAGAGTATTTCCCGATTGGTTTTAGAAGGTATCATCAGTCTGTGGACGGAGTACCCTGTGAGCTCACCCACTGCGTCGTTGACCAAAACGAACTCTTCCATAGTTGAAGCATAATAGGATGCCAGCTTCTCGTTTTCAAAACGTTCTAAAAGGTACTTAGCGAGCTCCCGCCCCTGTGAGTAAAGCATAAAATATTGTGGAGCCCCCGTCGATAGGGAAATAATCATTATGGAGTCGCTAAACTTCTTTTCCGAGTGGAAAACCCATTTTTCCCACATAACAACAAATATTGGGGCGCTAACTATTTAAGCCCAAGTGTTTTGTCTATGCCAACATAAGAAATTGGTGTTGGCCTCACCGCGGCTTTGCCATACCATAGTTTTTTGGTTAAAACTCAACAGCTTATCAATAAGGCTTAATAGCTTGCTTATGACTATATTCAATACAATTATGGCAAACATCGTGCTCACAGCTGTGGGCGCATTTATACTTTTGGTTGTGTTGGTGATTTTGCTAAGCGGTATCAAGATCTTGAAAGAGTGGGAGCGGGCACCAGTGCTTACACTTGGTAGGTATCGGGGTCTTAAGGGTCCAGGTGTAATCTATGTTGTACCATTTATCAGTAGGGTACCATTCGTTATATCCACTAGGCTGCAGGCTATGGCTTTCAAAACCGAGCAGACGCTCACAAAAGACAACGTTCCCGTTGTCGTGGACGCGGTGATGTACTTTCAGCCAGTTGATTTCGAAAAGGTTGTGCTTGGGGCTGAGAACTACGCTTTGGCAACCCAGTTCGCGGCTCAGACCACTATTAGGGAGGTGATAGGTCAGGTCACGTTCGACGAAATCCTCTCGGAGAGGGAGAGGATAGGTGCCAGGATACGTGAGATAATCGACAGTAAGACTGAGGCTTGGGGGATCAAGGTTGTTTCAACAGAGATCAGGGACGTTATCATACCTCCCGCACTGCAGGATGCTATGTCGAGGCAGGCCCAGGCTGAGAGGGAGCGTAGGGCTAGGGTTACGCTTGCGATAGCTGAGTATGAGGCGGCGCAGAAGATGACCGAGGCTGCCAAGTTTTACGAGACAAACAATATAGCTTTCCAGCTTCGGTGGATGAACATAGTGTACGAGCTCGGCCTGCAGGGGAAGAACACAATCATGTTAATCCCAACAAACATGCCGCCCGTGGGTGTATCGGGCGCCTTCCCACCCTACGGTTATCTAGGTGTGAAAGAGCTCGCCGAGCGCGCCAAGACTTCGGAGAGCCAGCAACAGACGAGTTAGGAGGGAGTGAAGTGGCTTACTTTATCGACGGAGTGGGCGACCTTTTAAAACAAATGTTTGGGGGTATGAGTCTTAAGGATCTAACAAAGAAAGCCTTGGATAGAAAGCTTCCAGTCGAGGTCAGGCTCAGGGTGGTGGACCTCATATTCAACTATGGTGAGGAGGGTGTTCACCACCTTGAGAAGGTGGCTAGAAAGGCTGACGTTGAAGTGGCCAAATACGCCAGCCGAAAACTCTTGGAGCTCAAGTCGCCCTCTCAAAATAAGGGTTGATTAACCAAATGGTTTTTAGAAATACGCTTGTTGTAGGTACTCTTTCATAAGGATTGTTGAGATCTGCTAGGTGTGAAATGCCGGTGTGGCGCGAAAGTTTTTCACCGCCACAGGTACGAACACTTGGCCGACTCATGTTTGGAGGCCGCCTCCTTTTGGCATAGTGTTGTTGGACCATAAAAACAGGGATGCCAAACATTTGTTCACCCCGCTTGTTAACGTGTTCTGCCACAAAAATTTGAAAAAGTTATAATTAAGTGGTGGTATTTGTTGCTTGGTGTCCAAGTTGAGAGACTTTGTAGGCTATGCGGATCGGAGGCTGGAATTCTCTTGGCCAGGTGGAAAAAGGCTTGCTCTCTCTATTGTTGTTAACTTTGAAGAGGGTTCAGAGCACTCGGTGGTCGCAGATGGTCTCGTTGAAGGTGTGGGCGAGTTTCCACCGGTGGATTTGCGCACCCAGGATGTGGGTAATGAGAGTAACTACGAATATGGAAGCCGGGTGGGTGTTTGGAGGATTCTAAGAACACTTGGTGAATTCGGCTTTAAGGCTACTTTTTTCGCCACCGCTCGCGCGTTACATCTGAATAGAGTGGCCGCCAAGGCGATAGTGGATGGTGGGCACGAGATCTGCGACCACGGCTTAACATGGACCGAGCACTACCGCCTGAGCTATGAGGAGGAAAAACAGGCTATGAAACAATCAATTGAGATAATAGAGTCGATAGTTGGAAGGAAACCGGTTGGCTTCTACGCGCGTGAGCCTAGCGTGAGCACCGTGAGGATCGCGCAGGAGTTGGGTTTCGTGTACGACTCTGACGCGTACAATGATGACCTCCCCTACAGATATCAGGGTGATGGTATACTTATTTTACCGTACACGCCCGATGTGAACGACTTCCACTTCCAGTACCCTATGAATAGGTTTGCCACGGCCTCCCAATTCTACGAGTATATGAAGGACACCTTCGATACTCTTAGGAGTGAAGCTGTTCATACACCTAAAATAATGAGTGTTGGTCTACACTGCAGGGTTATAGGTAGGCCTGGTAGAATAGTGGCCCTCAAACGCTTCCTAGAGTATGTTCGGGGCTTCGACGATGTGTGGATTACCACGAGGGAAGAGATCGCCAAATACTGGATTGAGGAGGTGGAGAGAAAGGGTTTGGCTACGCCTGCCCCACGAGCATAAGGCTCACTTGGTAAACCGTCAGTATGCTATTGGTGTAAACCGGCTTATAGAAGTATGGTAGCGTTATGTTGTAGGAGTTGTACACAACAACATATGACACGTTGTACTCAATGATATATGCGAGTGTTTGTACAACATTATACCCAGGCGTGAACACTAGGGTGTACGCGGCGAGGCTTTCATACCTCTCAGCGGGTTGTGTAAGGTATTCGGTTGGGTGGTAAACTATGGTGGGCCGCCCATCAAACGCGGCTATATAGTAGCCTATGTGGCCTGCTGCAGCGAACACCGCGTTGCTAGGTGTGTTGTGCTTTATCCACGTGTAGACAGCGAACTCGGTGAGTGGGGGAGCTTGGCTGTTACAATAGTCACACTGCGCATAGTAGGTGTGGGCGGATGAGGAGTAGCTTATGGCTGAAAGCGCTGTGAACCCTGTAAATACCAGAAGTATGCTTAGGGCGACCACCCATGTACGCTTGAAGCTTGGCCTAATCCTTTTGACCGCCCTCCCAACCTTTATACCCGTATAGCTAAGCCCCTTAGCCACAAATATTGTTGCGGGAAGTAGGGTATAGTAGGGTAGCCTCTCTAACAGGATTATGTCGGATGACTTGTACACCATGACAACTGCGGGCACCACACCAAAGCAGATGAGTGGTAGCATTGAGCGCTTGAATCCTGTTGCTATGGTGTAGGCGGAAACAACTAGTAGTATTGTGTATACCGCTAAGTAGCCATAGTATACCCCGATGGGGTTAGCGAAACTATTCAGGAATTGGCTGAGCCCGCTTATAACCGTCTGTGTTGTAGATAGGGATGAGGATGCGTATTCAACCCACCAAAGCCTCGGATAATACCAGTAAATCACGAAGGGTGTGCAAATCGCGAGAGAAACCCATGCACCCATCACAGTGTTGGTTGGTGTTCGATGGCGTATCAATCCTATAAGTGTGCCCACCACTGCGTAGGTGAGTAGTATGCCTACGAGGACGAATGCTGTTAGGTCGTGTACTAGGGTGACTAGGCCTGCTAGGAGGCCCATGGATACATACGTCTTAAGGGGTTTTGGGTCGTCCTCAGACTTAACCCATAAGAGTAGGATCCAAGCGAGTATAAATGTGGCCACTATCTGTGGGTAGGCGCTCCAGCTTAATGCGTAAAGGTCTGGGGGGTAGACTGAGAATATTAGTCCAGCCGCCAGCGCGCTGCTTTCATCGAAGACCTTCTTTGTCAGGAGGAATATGGGTACCACGGTCATAGAGTCGAAGATTATCATAAGGCCTGTGAGCGCATAGAATGGGTACCACCCGCTAGAAGCGGTGAGCCTGATTATGACCGCTAGAAGCTCTAGACCGAGAGGTGGGTATATCCACGGTGTACCGGGATAGTAGAGCGTGTTGTGTGCTGGTATAGCAAAGTTGTTCAACACGAGCTCTTTTGCGAGGGCCACATATTCGGCTGAGTCACCCACGGATAGAAACCGTGGAGTGGTGGCGAACACAAGGGTTCTAAACAGGATTCCCAGCAGGGTTAAAACAAGTAGCAACCTGCGCTCGCCCCATCTAAGGGATAGTGGCTGGGTTGGCTTTTGTGATTCTAGTGGGTGTTGGGTGTGGCTAATCCCCGTATAGACTGGGGAGGGGTTTGAAGCTTTTTTGCGGGTGTGGACTCTACGGCTAATGGTGCGTAGAGTTGTTCTCCACCATAGGCCTTTTAGTTGTACCCGGCGGTGGGCTTTATTCTCACCCATTGAATGCCTTCACACTCCACACCAATTTTGAGCTCACCACGTAGTTTACTGGGAGAGCCACCCCAGAACCAAGAATATTGCCGATGGATGGGGATAACCCGAACAGGTATAGTAGGCCTAGCTGGGTGGCCACCGATATTGCGTTGCCTAGTAGGTAGACTAGCTGGTATTTGAGAAGCCTTACAACCAATCCCTTCACACCCCCACCGTGATGGCCAACCCCCCTCATGGTTATCTTCTCGTTTAACATGAAACCCGTGGTCACACTTGTGAATGCGGCTATGGCCTCGACACCCAAGATTAGATGTCTTCCAAATAGCGTATAGCCCACCGCTATTATGGCTTCCGCTACGGCGAATGAAACCGCCCCAAAGCCTGTGAACACAGTGAACCTTCTAATCCTCCTAATTATTTCTCTTAGCGGCGACGTGTTGTAACACCTCCGCGAACCTCTGCGCCAAAACATCCCAAACCCTGTGTTCCGCGGTCTCGTGTGCGTTGTTGGACAACTCTCGGTATAGTTGTGCATTTTCAAGCATTATTCTCAAACCTTCAGCTAAGGATTGGTAATCGTTGGGTACAACCACTCCGTTATAACCGTCACGCACAACGTCGTGGGGGGCGTGGTTGAGCGGTGCGCTAACCGTGATTACGGGCGTATAGTTTGCCATAGCCTCGAGCGCAGAGATGGACGAGCCCTCCCTAATACTTGGGAGCACGAACACCCAAGCCTTGCGGTACTCCTCGACTAACTGCGACCTACCCACCTCGCCTAGGAAGTGGGTGTTGGGTGGAGCTATCCTTTTAAGCCTGTCCACATATGTCTGGTCGCCTGAGCCCACAAACACGAAAACACAGTGGGGGAGGGCTTCCGCAACCCGAAGTAATAGCTCTGGCTGCTTGTGGGGTGTGATTCTACCCACAAATAGTATCCTCCCCCACTCCTTTTCAGGTCTTGTGTTTGGCAACACATCCCTGCTAACACCGTTTGGTACGACGCTTACACGGGTTTTTGGGATATTATGTGTTCGGATAAGATCGGCGGCAACACTATTGTTTATGGCTGTATGATGGGTAGCCCTTTTGGCCAAATAGGCTTCGAGGAGTGTTTCCCCCAAACCCTTCGGGCCGCGTAGCCTATACGCCAACACTTCACACCAATCAACGATTCTTGGAGGATTAACACTCCCCTCAGAGATCAAATAGTGCAGAAGGTTCCACTCCCCGAAGACGCTCACATCAAACTCGCCGAGCTCTTTTAGCTTGGCTGAGGCTTGCAGACCAAACTTTACGGCATCACCGATCGGCCTATCGGTGCTAAGAAAGTAGCGCTTCGAATAGTATTCTCCAAGGCGGTGTACTACTATATTATTTTTCTCTTCGTAGGAGGGGTAGTCGTCGAATCTTGGTGTAATAATATGGATCTCCCAGCTTTTCGGTAATCCTGCGACTAGTTCGCTTAATCTCGTCTCCGAACCCCCTACATGCGGGGGGTATGCCTCCACGACGCAGGCAACCCTCACTTCCAAGCACTTCGCTTGCCCATGAGTCTTTCTTTGAGAATAAATCTCAGTATGGAAAACCCGTCTGGCAGCCTCCGCAGCTTTGACTTGGAGCCCTTAACCCTCCGTCTATACTCAGCCAATTTGATTTCGCGTATTGGTATTCCGAGTTGTTTTGCTCGAAGGAGCACCTCGCTACTAAACGCCATATCACCCCGCCTAAATGTGGATGTAAGGGTGCGGGGAAATGCCTTGAGGCCACTCTGCGAATCAACAATTCTTATACCCCAAATAATATTTAGTAGCCTCGAAATAATCCAGTTACCGAAAAAGCTTACCACATCCATACCTTCCGGCTTCGAGTGGAATCTGCACCCCACGACTACACTCCCATCCGCGGCCTGCGCCACAATCTGTTTGAGGACTGATAGGTCGTATGTGCCGTCACCATCCACCATGACAATTATGTCTCTTGTTGTCTGCGCGGCACCGTACACAATCGCCCTACCATACCCTCTCTCCCCGCACACAAACACTTTAGCACCCATTTTTAATGCTTCGTCACGTGTGTTATCGTTCGAACCACCGTCGACAACTATTATTTCGGCTCTCGGAAGTCTAGTCTTTACACCCTCCACTGTACTCGCAATTGTTAGACCTTCGTTCAACGTTGGGATCACAACTGATACGTGACGCCCATCACACTCTGTGCACATCTAGTTACCCCACCACACCATCAAACCGTAACTAATATGGTTGTGAGGGGAAATGAATTTTTCCCAAGATAACCAGCTCCCCTCTCTGCTCGTGTGAGTCTTCGAGCATGATTGTTGGCGCAACAACAAGCTGTCAGCACTAAAAGATGTTTTTGGTAGGCTTAACATCATGTTCAACATTATCATAGTTTATTAAAGCGTTGCTCAAATCTAGTTTTTATTATTTCTTATCCGTTTATTAAAAAGTTGTGTTGAGGGGAGTGGTGTTCGGTGGTGTTGAGAAAGCTTATAGCCTATATCTCATTAATAGCTTGGTTTTATGACTAATAGTTTGGATGCGCCTGATGTTGAATCATTGGCCAAACTAATTGTGGGTGAGGGTGTCGTGAACAACGTGGATTTGAACAAGGTGAGGTTTATAAGGAGCTTTAATGCGAAGTTTCGTTCGTATGCGAGGATATTTGGTTTGTCTAGACCAATCAGGGAGGCGCTTAAAACAAACGTGTGCTATGTTATAGAGGTAAACGCTGACCTCTTTGATGGTTTGCCTCCTGCAGAGAAGATAAGGGTTGTAATACACGAATTAACGCACATCCCAAATGGATGTAACGGCTCGCTGCGCTCGCACAGGAGCCGTAGCTTTAGGGCTAACACCCAGAAGAAAGCGCGTGTTCTGGCAATGAAACTAGAAGGTTCAAAGCTAGAAGACTTCAAGGCCCATAGATCCCCATGAAAAACCGCCTCAACCAATCAGCCTTCTAGAGACCAATGTGCGGATGGTGATGCCTTCGTTAAAGAAGGTGCAAAATAGTGAAGTCGGCGATCTATGCATCACGCCCATCACACAACGTTCGCCGGTGATGAGCTATTTGCCGAATATGCCTCGAGCCTTAAGTGGCCTACCAGTAGCCGAGTAGCTCGTGAGCATAGGCCTCCCCAATTAAGGGTACCTCGCGATGTTTACCCAGCAACGTCTTTATTAAGCTGACCTCTTCGGCTGTCACCCGCGCATACCTGTCAGCTAAGGCTAATGCTTGTGGATAGCCTGGGATAGCTATGTTATTGGCGTTGCATGCGAGCGTATAGATTAGATTGGCCGCACTGTCTTCATCTACAGCGTTGTACACCTCTAAGAGGTAGGGTTTCTTTGCGAGCGAGTTCAGTTTAACAACGTATAGCACCGTCTCCGTGTTCATTTCCCCGCGGTAGGCTTTACCCACCATTGTATAGTAGTGTTTTAACCCCTGCTTTACCGCGATTCTATTTACATGGTGTGTTATCGGCTCACCTCTATACAGGATTGACGAAACCTTGGTGAGGGCCGCGAGTATAACTCCACTCCTCGTAGCCGTGTCGAAGAGGTTGTTTAGGGCGTTGATTTCAGCCTTATCGAACGTGTGGCCGAGGCTTCCGTCGAGTAGGAGCACCTTCGGTTGTCCACTGGATATGATATAGGTGGCGAG
>JAVZKQ010000004.1:0-53176 GCA_038884175.1 Thermoprotei archaeon
ACAAGTCTATTGTGGCTTCGAACAGTTTGGGCTTGGGAAAACTGCCTTCCAGGGTGCTTGAGCGTTATGTGTTGAGCCGGCTAGGGGCGCGTTCAGACCGAGTGGTTCTTGGCCCTATGGTGGGTGTCGACTTCGCCGCGATACGGCTCGGCGAAGGTTATCTGATCGTGTCGAGCGACCCTGTGACGGGCGCCCTCGACCATGTGGGCTGGATAGCGGTGAATGTGTGCGCCAACGATGTAGCCACAAGCGGCAATCCTCCCCGCTTCCTGCAGGTTGTGCTCCTCCTGCCAGAGGGCACCACGAAACGCTATCTCTCAGAGATAACGCGCGAGGTTGACTCGGCCTCTAAAAAGCTTGGTTTAACAGTTGTTGGAGGCCACACCGAAGTGACGCGCGGGCTCAGACACCCTATAGTGTGTGCTACCTGCTTCACACATGCGGAGAAATATGTGAGCGCAAACGGTGCGAGGGTGGGGGATAAAATCATCCTTACCAAGACGGCTGGCCTAGAAGGAACAGCTATACTTGGCGGAGCACAGGCGGGCGAGTTGCTAGACAATCTCAGCGTCGTGGGCGAAGCAGTGGAGGCGTTTAGGATGGGTGGGGTTGACGCGATGCACGACTGCACTGAGGGAGGAGTGCTAGGCGCACTCTATGAGATGGCGAAGGCTTCAGGCGTGGGATTCGTGGTGTATGAGGATAAGATACCCGTGCACCCCCTCACACGCACGCTGTGTAAAAAAATGAAAATTGATCCGCTTAGACTCATATCTTCAGGCTCCCTCCTAATAGCTGTGAGGCCGGAGGGTGCCGAACAAACCATCCTTAAACTTGGTGAGAAGGGATATCTTGCCACGGCGATAGGCGAGTTCACACGCGGCCCCATGCGCCTGATCCGAAAAAGCGGTCGCGTGGAGCGTCTGACGCGCGAGCCTGTGGACGAGTTGTGGAGAACTTTCAAACAAACGCCCAACGAAACGTGGTGCTAAGCGGCGCGGACGTATAATAAGCGTCTAAAACTTTTTAGATAAGAATCGCACCAAATTCGCCCACTTTTTAAAAAAGTGTTGGGTTTCAGCGGATAATGTTTTTTAAAACCCGCATGGCGTTGTCCCAAAACACTTTTTGGGCGTGATCACCAAGTAGCTCGCCTAGTGCGCCTATCTTTCTTACGTCCTCAAACCCGCTTGGCGTGTTCTCTATGCCTAGAAAGTCTGTGCCAAGCGCCACGTGGTCCCAACCGAACTTTTCACCTATATATGCGGCGTGCTTGGCTAGGTCGCCTATTGACGGCTGGTCGCTGAGTGTGGTGTTTATGGCTGTCACACCCACCACACCCCCTGTTTTGGCCAACGCTTCGAGCTCCTCGTCATCCAGGTTTCTCACATGGTTTCTCAGGCTTTTCGCGTTGGCGTGTGACGCAATGATAGGCTTGCTGGATAGCGCGGCAGCGTCGAGCACACTCTTTTTGCCCGCGTGGGCCACATCTATTATGATTCCAAGTTCGTTGGCTAGCTTCACAACTTCCTCCCCGTAGCCCGTGAGCCCATAGTCCTTTTTAGACATGCAGGAAGACGCGAACTTGTTGTCATAGTTCCACGTTAAACCAACACAGAGAACGTTTAGCTCGCGTAGTAGGTAGAGGTCGTAGGGGTCGGTGAGCACGTCCGCACCCTCCAAGGCGAGAAGTATCTTGACGCCGTGTGAGTCGAGGTCACCCCTCCCCCTCACTATTTTCACAAGGCCTGCACGCTCCAAGTAGAGGTAGAATTTTATCTGTTCGAGCAAAACCTGTATTAGTGGTGAAGTGGACTTTGTAGGGTGACCGTAATTCCTACTTAGCATTTCAGAGCGCTCATCCACAGTGTTTATATGGGGATACAGCGACCCGAACACTACTACGTCGTCACCCACCTCTCGAAGCATACGCACGCTCGACTGCTTCAAGCCGCCCACAACATCTTCGGACTGAGAGGAGTAAGCCAAATCCTCGTGCAGATCAACAAACCTCAAACAGGACACCCAAGCAGAGATGCACAAACAAATATAAAAGCCCATAGGCAATAGTGAACAACCGAGAATCGCCTTAGGAAAACACATCCCTACCCATGGTTACGGCGCTTGTATTTATCAATCGTCCACTAACATTTATGGTGTAACGAAAAACTGGGAGTTGGTTATAACAGTGTGTCCACCTCTTTAAGTAGTTCTTCGGGTATCTGTCGCTCTATGGTGCCCGCGTTTTCCTCCACCTGTTCCGCCTTTGAGGCTCCAAGTATCACGGTTGAAACCCATTTATGGCTGAGTATCCAGCCTATGGCTAGCTCCCTTAAGCTCACCCCAAACCTGCCGGCGAGCTCCCTATATCTTTCAACTTTTGTTAGGTTATCCTGTGTTAGCCACCTCTCCCTATACATCGGGTTGTAGGCTGCCCTACTGCCTTGGGGTGGCTGTTCGACCGGCGAATATTTGCCCGTGAGTAGGCCACCTTGAAGTGGGCTGTAGACAGCGACACCCACACCATTCTCCTCACACCATGGAGCTACCTCCCGCTCAATATCTCTTCTTAAAAGGTTATATGGTGGTTGCAGCACTATAGGTTTCTCGAGGTCTAGCTCAACGCATATACGCCATGTCTCCTCCAATTGTTTTCTGTCGAAGTTTGAGACACCCACATAGAGCACTTTGCCTAGTTTAACCAACTGGTCCATTGTTCTAAGAGTCTCTTCTAGAGGAGTCTCTGGGTCAAATCTGTGCAGGTAATACACGTCCACATAGTTTGTCTGAAGTCTACGAAGACTCTGTTCGAGTTGCCAGTGAATGTGTTTCCTCGACAATCCACTCCCAAGAGGCGTGTTAGAGGAAACAGGGCTTCCAACCTTTGTCGCGACCACAACCTCATCCCTTCTACCTTTTATAGCCTCCCCAATTATCTCCTCAGACCTCCCTGCGGTATAAACGTTCGCTGTATCAATCATGTTGATACCCAGCTCTAAAGCCTTGTCAATCACTTTTAACGCGCTGGCTCTTTCAAGCTGCGTGCCGAAATTGTTTGAGCCAAGAGAAATCTCTGAAACCTTGAGCCCCCAAACACCCATGCGTCTATACTTCACGATCTCAAAAACTCGCCCTAAATATTAAAAGGCTTCGGATCTTTAAGCGGTGAGGCCTCACCTCGCACTACTTCTATGTTGTAAATACAACCAAGTTGGCACGGGCACTTACCAACATGGGTTTTTTAGAACCCACGCTTAAAAAGGTCATATAGGAGGAACCTTTTTATAGTAGTCTCTATGCGAGGGGTTTTAGGTATTTTTCCAGCTCTAGCTTTGCTAAGTTGGCTCTGAGTGTTTTCGCTTCTTCGTCGCTCAACCTTCTCAGAGGCCTTTTAACGTGCCCTATTTCTAATCCTCTGATTCTGAGGGCTTCGAAGAGCGGTTCAATGTAGGGGTTAGAGAGTATTTTTCTAAGTTTGGCGAGTAGTCTCTGGATTGATCTCGCCCCGTCCATATCACCCGAAAGCCACGCTTGATATAACTTGACGAAGAGTTCTGGGTAGGCGTTAGCAAGACCGGACACCTCCCCGCTCACACCTAGGGCTAGGGCGCCTAGGAAGAGGTGGTCGGCTCCGTTGAAAACGAGTTTAGATCTGGGTAGAGCGTCCAACACGTCTTGGAGGTAGCCTAGGTCACCGCTACTATCCTTTATGCCAACCACGTTTTTTGCCTCATTCGTTATCTTTACCAAGCTATTAACGGATAAAGCATTCCCCGTTCTTTGAGGTATGTTGTATAAGAAGAAGGGTGAGTCCACGCTGTTTGCGAGACTAACATAGTAGTCTATTAGTGAGGTATCGTCATATGGGTAATAGTATGGAGTGACGGCGGCCAACGCGTGGGCTCCAACGTCAAGCGCATGTTTGGCTAGGGTAAGAGTGTCTTCAAAACTGTTGGCGCCCACGTGCACCACCACCCTCATGTTTGATGGAGCCGCTTCAATAACCGCTTCCGCCACCCTCTTTCGCTCTTCCAAACTCAGGTTTTGCGCTTGACCGTTTGTACCGCAGGGGTAGAGGCCGTCCACCCCTCTTTCAACAAGGAATTCTACGAAACGCCTGATTCCCTCCACGTTTATAGTATTGTCCGATGTAAAAGGTGTGAGCACTGCGGGAACAACCCCCCTCAAAGAAAATTCACTATAAGACGACACGTAGCGAAACCTCCGACTCTTAGTGCTCTAAACACACACTTTCCCCACTCTTAAAGCCTGCTTGTGGGTCGACTAATAGTGGAAAGGGGGGAGACCCAATTTTTTAAGTTACCATTAGCTAAACTTTGTTTTATTTGAGTTAAACTGTTCTCCCAAAGAGCGGCCACAACACTTAAGGGCTGAATGAAAAATGTAAAGGCTAGCCTGGAAAATAGAGGATGAGTTTTGCCCCCACATATCCTTGTGTGGTAGCATATATTATAGTGTTGGGAAAAGTTTAATAGCACAGACAGAAACCATTGGATTATGTATAATAGAGCCCTTGTTGCTCTCTTATGCTTGGGCCTATTTTTTGGTTTTACTTTCGCGTCGGTTGTCCTCCAACCTGTGAGTGCTGCGCCACTTACCCATCCCCCGATCCCAAGGAGTGCTCCGCTTTCATCGACCACGGGCGCCTTCGCCTTTGTTTCAAACTTTGAATCGGGAACACTCGAGGGCTGGGTTAGCGTGCAGGGTAAATAGCCCAAAATTGTTGGTTCACCCAACTATTATGGTGAGCCGGTGCTAGAGTCTTCTGCTGTGGGTGGACCACAAGTGGATGAGGCAACCCAAGGCTTCGTGACCGGAGACCAGTTTATATCGTTCCAGGTGGCCATGTTTTCACATGGTGGAGAAGGATTCTTCGGTCTTTTTGGACCAAGCGGACCTGTGGCGGTTGTCGGCTTGGAGGGTGGCTATGTTGTCGCCGGCACATCCCCGTCAAACGTAGTGCAGGTTGAAGCTATCCCACAGAACACCGCTTACCCTGCAGGCTGGGTGTATATTGCGGCTAACGTCTACAATGCGAGTTCGCCTTCACAGCCAAATGCGGGATGGGTGATGCAGGTTTTCATAGATAGAACCGACCAGGTGGTGGCCACCCTAAATGTACCCCATGCTTCAAGCTACGAAGGTGGCATAATATTCACTCAGAAGTCAACGGTATACTACACAGACATAGTTGTGACGACGTACGAGATACCCATTTATTCTCCAGGCTACAACAACATGATGGGTTACGGTCAGGGGTCAGGGCTCATAGTCAAACTACTGCCCGCGTTCTACAACCTGAGTGCACTAATGTTTTTGAAGAGCTGGTCAACACCACAGCAGGGAATACTTAGCTTCCAGATAAACGCTATGAACTACTATGGCACAACGAGGTCTACGTGTGTGGGCTTCTTCCAGCTTGGAGTCGACTTGGATCCCAACGGCACTATTGCCCCATGGTATGTCCCAGGCAAAAACTGTTTTGCGCACTACTTTGTTAGCTCGCAGAACCCAGCCGTGCTGCCAGGTGTGCCAACACCCAACAACAGTGTGCTCACCCTATCAATAGTGTATTTGGAGTCTCAGAGTGAAATAGTGTTCACAATACGCGACCTGAACACCTCCACAACATACATTGCCACAATACCCTATAATGGGACGCCGTTCTACGGCGCCTACACACAGCTCGAATTCCAACCCTGCTGTGACCTCTACCCCATCAGCCAATACCGGGTGGACGCCCAACTACTACAAATGCAGATAGTGACTCTTTCAGGTGAAAAGATGATGCTACCGCCAAGCTACATGTTGCCATTCACACTCGACGCGCCGCCAACATGGAGCTTCACCTACTACAGTGGCCAGCAGGCGGGCTACCAGCAACTTTCCATGTAGCTTTTTATAGAAATCGTTGGCAGAAAGCCATATCTTACTGAGGTGACGCCCACAATTCAACACTTTCCAGTTTTTGCCGGAGGCCAAAAATCAGAGCGACAGTTTTGTGGGGATTCATCTCTCTTTTTGATGTTGTAGGTCGGAAAACTTGCGAATCCTTGGTTGTCGTGGCTAAGAGGGAGGTGTAAACTAATTGTTCTATAGGAGCTTAAGCAACAATTATTTGTGGGTATCGTTTTATCTTTAGTGCTGAAAGATTAATGATTGAAACAATGGGCATTACGAAATTTTTTGGAGGAGGCAAACGTGGCGTTGTGACAGCCCTGAGTGATGTAAACATACATGTGGCTCACGGAAGGCCTGTAGCGTTGGTTGGGCCTAACGGCGCTGGTAAAACCACGCTTATCAGGATTCTTTCGACGCTCATTTTGCCAAGTAGCGGTGAGGCTTATGTAGACGGCCACAGCGTGACGGAGGAGGCGAGCGAAGTCAAAAAGAGTATAGGTCTTGTGACCGTGAGTGATAGGCTTTTCTACTATAGGCTCACAGCCATAGAAAACCTGGTTTTCTACGCCACACTCTATGATCTCTCTCTGGTGGAGGCTAGGCGGCGCGCCAGAGAGGTACTCTCAGCCGTAGGCCTAACAGAGTGGGCTGAGACCAGAACTATGCACTATAGTACCGGTATGCTTAGGAGGCTCGCCCTAGCTAGGGCGCTTCTCCACGATCCACCCGTCATAATGTTGGATGAGCCCACACTGGGTATAGACGTTGTCTCCTCCAGGAATTTGAGGATGCTTGTGAGGGAGTTGGCGCGGGAGAAGACTGTTTTGTTCACAAGCCACTATATGAGGGATGTGGAGGAAATCGCTGACTATGTATACCTGATCAAGAATGGTAGAATAGTCGCTGAGGGGACGCCCCAAGACCTGAAAAAAACTATAGGTAAAGTGGTAGAAGTAGAAGTAGTCGAGGAAGGTCTTCCCGAAGGTTTTAGGAGGTATACGGTGTCATCCAAAAATGGACACCTTGTGCTACGTGTGCCCCAGTCAAGTGCAGACGAGTTGAAATCAATCGTTTTGGATGAAAGACCCTCTGAGCCCACACTTGAGGACGTATATGTGTTTATGGTTGGAGAATCATCCATGGATGTGAGGCCCTACCAGTTTAGGAGGGGAGGTATGCGTGAGCAACATCTTAGCTAGACTATACTCATTCATATATCTAAGAGGGTTCAGGATGTGGGTGAGCTACCGAACCCAGATCGTGCTCAACGTGTTGAGCTGGGTTCTACCAGTGTTCACCTACTATTTTGTGGGCACATCTCTCGTCTCTCACACATCCGGCTCGATAGCTACACTAGGATACACAAGCTTCTTCGTGGTTGGCTTAGCATTCCAGGGATATGTGTCATCCTCCATTACAACAGTGAGCCAGAGACTTAGAAACGAGCAGCTCTACGGCACACTGGAATACTACGTGCTCTCACCGCTAGGGGTCTTCGGCTTCCTCACATATTCCTCGCTATGGGGCTTCACCCTCAACACAATCAACGCAGCAGTGATACTCGCCGAGGGAGCCCTACTAGGTGTGTCATACAGTGGGGCAAACATTTTGGGTGCGCTCATAGTAACAGCCATGCTCATGGCTTCAACATTCGGGATCGCCATGATGTCAGCCGCAGTAGTCTTGGTCACCAAGCAGGGCAACCCAATATCCTTTTTCTTCTCCACCTTCACGACACTAATGTCGGGCACAGTTTTCCCCGTGAGCGTTCTACCCTACGCCGTGCGTCTGGTGAGCTACGCTCTTCCACTCACATGGGCGCTAGACGGGTTGCGGCTAGCATTACTTGACTCAGCCAGTTTGGCAAAGCTCACCCCCTATATAGCCATAATGGGTGTCTTCGACGCTGTGACAATCCCGCTTGGAGTTGCGCTCTACAAGTTGTGCTATGATTATGTAAGACGTAAAGCCACAATCTCCCAATACTAAATATAGATCGGCTTAAACACCTTTTATTAATAGTAAAAAATAGGGGGTTTCGGGTCGACGCCGCGTGGCGATATTTGGTTTACCGCGCCATTTTTCTTATTAATTGGGCTGAGAGTGCTGCTGTAATGATGTAGAGTAGCAAAAGCAGGTCGTATAGGCCAGGTATATAGGGGAGGGCTCCATTATAGTGGGATAGGCCGAAGAGATATGTGACAAACTGTGTTGGGGTCGAGAAACCCACAAGCCCATATGTTGCTATGTCCGCCACAAGAAATATGGCCATAAAGATGCTCCAGCCGGCTGCTGCCGCCGTGAGGCGGCGGCTTGGGGCCACATATAGCGCTATTAAGCCGGCTAGATCCACGAGCCCGGTTGCTAGTAACCCGTACCAGTGTAGGTAGTATGGGTGAACCGCGCCGAAGTCTGTTTGCAGGTTTTTATCTGTTATCAATATTGCGGCTGTGACCAAAAAGTCCAAGAGGACAAGTGTGGCAACAGCCCTGCCATACGTCCTGACGTTATGTTCCGGCTGCTGCGACACTAGGTATACATTTAACATACAAGATAAATGTTTCGCAATGCGGTTTTAATATTCATAATTAGAGGGTTACTTTAATGTCTTATCCCGCTAGCGTTCAAAATAAACTCAAGAATCCCTTGTGACACATGTTGGGCTGAAAACCCCTGTAAAGCTAGTTGCATGTGGGGTGGGTTTAAGTAACGTTTTTTGGTTGGTTCCACGTTTTGGGTTTATGGAGATAAGAGAGTTCGAAGTTTACCAGCTTGGTAGCGGGGTTGCGAAGGGTCAGACCTGGGCTTCTTCAGCTATTGTGTTAAAGGTTGTTACATCTGATGGTGTGATTGGCTATGGTGAAGCTGTGCCCACGCTCAGGGTTCAACCAGTTATAGCTTCACTCAGAGAGGTTGGCAGAGTGTATAAGGGTGGGGACCCTTTCAACTTTGAAAGGAATAGGTGGGAGTGGTATAAGCACGACTTTTACCTCTCCGAGTCTTTCGAGTCCACCACAGCCCTCAGCGCCTTCGACATGGCGTGTTGGGATATCGTCGGTAAGGTGTTGGGCGCCCCTATACACGCACTCATGGGCGGGCGCTTCCGTGAGAGGATAAGGGTTTACGCCAACGGGTGGTATCAGGACTGCGTGGAACCAGACGAGTGGTATCAGAGGGCCAAACAGATTGCCTCGAAGGGTTACACCGCGCTTAAGTTTGACCCCTTCGGTTCCTACTTCGACTGGATTGACCGTGAAGGTATTAGGCTTGCTATTGAGAGGGTTAAAGCTGTGAGGGATGCTGTAGGCGACAAAGTGGATCTTCTGATAGAACACCACGGCCGCTTTAACCCAAATTCGGCCATCATCATCGCTAAGGCGCTTGAAGAATTCGACCCACTCTTTGTCGAAGAGCCAGTCCACCCTGAAAACTTGGAGGGGCTAGCAAAATATAGGCAGGCCACCAAACTACGTATAGCCTTGGGTGAACGGGTTCTAACAAAACAACACTTTGTGAGCCTTGCACAGAGGGGACTTGTGGACTTCTTCCAGGCTGACGTGTCCAACGTGGGCGGGCCCACCGAAGCAAAAAAGATGGCCAATATAGCCGAGGCTTACAGCATAGAGATGGCCTACCACAATGCCTTTGGCCCCATACAGAACGCGGCCACAATACAGCTCGACGCATCGATACCAAACTTTCTGATCCAAGAGTCATTCTACGACTTCTTCCCACAGTGGAAGCGCGACCTAGTGTTCGATTCGACGCCTGTGGTGGATGGCTACTATCAAGTAAGCAAGAAACCAGGCTTAGGCGTTGACGTAAACGACAAACTCTTAGAAGAGCTCAGAGTTGAAGGCCAAGAGTATTTTAACCCGGACGAGCCTGTGTGGGTGATTGGGGGTACATGGAGAAACAGGCGCTAACTATCCACATGTGGACCAATATCTAATGCGCACGCATTGCATGTGGAAGCACGACTCCACCCACAGCTAGTGTTACACGGTAAGCTGTTTGTGCAGGGCGGCGGATACCGACAAGAATTCCACGACCCCATCCTCTTTCTTGGGGCTTTGCGCTGCCCACCCCAGTTATTCAAAAGAGTGTGAAAAATAGGTTTGGATGGGGGTTTTAATTTTGACAACAAGCTTTAGCCAAGCTTTAATATTACTATTGTATAGCTGATGTTGTATATGGCTTCCAATAATGGTTCGCTTGTTGTCCTGGTAGACGAGCAGGACAGGGATCTAGGCAGCCTCGAAAAGTTCGAAGCCCACAGCAATGGGGGTAGGTTGCACAGGGCTGTTTCCGTGTTTGTATTCAACAGCAAGGGTGAAACCCTCTTACAGAAGAGGGCGGACGGCAAATACCATTCAGCAGGTCTTTGGAGCAACACGTGCTGCACGCATCCAGCCCCAGGTGAACGTCCTGATGTGGCTGCAAGGAGGCGACTAAAGGAGGAAATGGGTTTCGATACGCCTATAACAGAATTCTTCACCTTCATATATAGGACGGATGTTGGAAACGGACTAACAGAGTGGGAGTATGATCACGTGTTCTTTGGGAAATATGATGGTGTTGTCAAGCCAAACCCAGTGGAGGTGTCAGACTACAGGTGGATAAGCCTTAAGGATTTGATTGCGGAAGTCAAACGCTCCCCACAAAACTATACGCGTTGGCTCATCATTCTACTCGAAAACCACTTGGATAAGATTGAGGAGGCACTAAACACCCTTATCAGGGGGGCCAAGCAAACCCATTAGAATAATTATGATACGTGTTTCTATAGGTGGCTCACACGAAGCTTTTGTCTGCGTGCACATCAATGGATAACCCTCTCCTAGTCCAAACGTTCAGCGGGTGCTCGAAACTTCACCCGCACACAGGGGTTTTGGTCCACACGCTTATGTGAACGTGCTGTGCTAACCGCGGAGGGCGGGCATCATGAATCCATCCGTGTGTGTCAGCAGAAAACCGCTTTTTAGAAGTGTGGGGCACACTTCTTGTAGCATTTGAGGTAAAAGCGGGGATAAGTTGCGGGTTAGCGTCCGCTCTTGTTTATTAGACTACGTATATAGTCGGGTCTAAGCGGCATTCTATCCACCACCACATTGTACTCTGAGAGGGCGTCTTCCACGGCGTTAACTATTGTGGGTGTGGCGGCTATTGTACCAGCCTCTCCAACCCCTTTTACGCCCAGTGGGTTTCTTGCTGTGGGAGTCTCAGTCCTCGTCCACTCTATGTTGGGAATGGTGTGAATTGAGGGTATCAGATACTCTGCGAAGCTCTGTGTGATCGGCTGTCCGCTACCATCGTAGACCACCTCCTCTAGAAGCGCCTGACCCGCACCCTGCATAATTCCCCCGTGAACCTGGCCCTCGACAAGCATCGGGTTGATAACCCTGCCCACATCGTCCACCGCAAAATATTTGAGGACCGTGACCTCACCCGTTTCCCTGTCAACTTCCACCATAGCTATATGTGTCCCATAGGGGAACAAGTAATCTGGTGGAGTGTAAGCAGTGTACTCGAATAGTGTTGGCTCCACCCCTTCAGGTAGCTTCCAAGGCTTGTAGGCTGCGTCAGCAACATCTTCAAACCTGAGTTTCTTTGAAGGGTCGGAGCGCGTGTACACATACCCGCCACTAAAGACCAAGTCGTCCGAATCAGAGCCTAGGAGCTTTGATGCTATGAGGCTCATCTTACGCTTAATCTTCCTTGCCGAAAGAAGTGCAGCGGAGCCCGTTAGCGCGGCCGAGCGGCTGCCCGCCGTAAGCGTGCTCCATGGTAGGAGTGACGTGTCCCCGTGGCGCACCTTCACCTTCACAATATCCACGCCGAGCTCGTCGGCTACGACTTGGGCTATAGGTGTGTGGTGACCCTGACCATGGGGATGGCCTCCTATACTCACCAACACTTCCCCCCCAGGCGTCACTGTAATCGCGGCCGTCTGGGGTAGAGTTGGGCCGAAACCACATATCTCTGTCCAAGTCGCAACACCCACACCTACGAGCCTACCCTGACGCCTCGCCTCACCCTGCTCCCTTCTCAACCTTGTGTAAGCCGAGAACTCGAGCGCCCTATCGAGGTTCGCCTCATAATCGGCCAAGTCATAGGTAAGGCCACCCACAGTGGTATAGGGGAACATGTCCTTCGCAATATAATTAATCCTTCTAATATCCACAACGTCCACGCCCAACCTCCTAGCTACAACATCCATTGTGCGCTCGATCAGGTAAGCCGCCTCAGGCCTACCAGCACCCCTATAGGCGTCTTGGGGCACCTTGTTTGTGAGCACAGAGTAAACCTCAATTCTCGCAGCCCTAATATCGTACACGCCCGTGAACATCTGGGCTGTGAGGCTGGGATTGTCCAAGGCGCCAGGAGTGTTGTACGCGCCACTGTCAGATATGATTTTGACTTTGAGACCGATGATCTTGCCGTCCGAGCGAACAGCTGCCTCCACGTATTGCACCTGTCCCCTCCCATGAGTGGTGGTAACTATGTTCTCGCGGCGGGTCTCAACCCACTTAACAGGTCTGTTAAAGTGCATCGAAGCATAGGAGACGACAACATCCTCAGGATATATGGATATCTTCGACCCGAACGCCCCACCCATGTCTGGGGCTATGACGCGCACGCCAGCCTGCGGTAGCCCCAATATTGATGCGAGCGTGTCCCTGAGTCCGTGTGGGTCTTGGGTTGTGGCCCAAACGGTGAGCTCGCCGCTACCTCTGTCATAAGAGGCTAATACTCCGCGTGTTTCGAGTGGTGATGGGGCGAGCCTCTGGTTGAGCAGTTTGAGGCTCACTATATGGTCAGCCTTAGCGAAGGCTTCGTCGAGGTCGCCAACAGTGTTCACAGAGTGGTAGCACACGTTGGTGTTTAGTTGAGGGTGCACGAGTGGACTATTGGGTTTGAGTGCGTCTTCAGCGTCCACCACAGCTTCGAGTGGTTGGTACTCCACACGCACAAGTTCCGCTGCGTCCTCAGCCGTGTAGGGATCCTTGGCCACAACCGCGGCCACCGCCTCACCAACGTATCTAGCAACACCCTCCGCAAGAGGTCTCCTAGGAGTAGCCCTCCTCTCCTCCCCCTCCTCCACTGTGGGCAGACTGCCTAAATGCTTCAGGTCTTCCGCTGATAGAACACCAATAACACCGTCAATCCTAAGGGCTTCAGTCGGGTCTATCCCAACTATCTTCGCGTGGGCATAGGGACTACGCACAAAGGCGGCGTAAACCATCCCCTCAACCCTAATGTCGCCAATAAACCCCCCAAGACCCCTGACGAGTTTAAGGTCCTCAACCCTTTTAAGAGGTTTCCCAAACAAGCCCCCCTCAACGGTTTGAGCCCTAGTGACTCTTCGCTCCTCAACGACAACACTCGTCGTGCTCATAACCATCGGTATAAGATATCCACTAAGATAATATATTTTTTCCTACTAATAGGGAACCTAGTGCAAACTGTTTACACATAAGCTGTTAATACGCTTCGATCAGGTCCAAGAGTTTCGCTGGAAACCCAATTAAGCCAAATAGAAAAATATACTTGTGAACATAGTTACCAACTAGGTGTGTGTAACACATTCTGCTAGGCAGCATTCTCTCCTCTACGAGCTAGCGTCCTCAGTCTTGCTTTTAACGGTGTACCATGTACCCAGCGCTTTCGCGCACACCTTGTCATCAGCGTCCATAACTTCGCCTTCCGCAACCGCCAGTCTACCCCCCATCCTAACAATTTTCCCAACGGCTTTAAACGGTGACTTCTGTAGTTGCTCTAAAAAGTTCACTTTTAACTCTACTGTGAACTGGTCAAACCCCTTGTTACGCGATATTACGGCTAGCCCACACACCGAGTCTAAAACGTACATTATTATCCCCCCATGCACCATGCCGCCCCTCCTCTTGATGTAATCACTCATAGGGAAACTTATCTCAGCATAGCCGTCCCCAAGTTTCACCACGCGAAAACCAGCCTTAGCAAACAGCGGGCTTTCGGCATACATGATGGCGTTCAACGCGTCCTCTACACTCCCCCCATTTTTTCTAAACTCTTCTATTGCAGACCAAATCCTCCCCGATTTGCTTTCACCACTCATGGGTCATACACCATTATGCTTAGAAGGGAGCTCATGGGCCGTTCAACCCCAGCTGAGCCCTTATAAAGCTACTATTGTTGGCTCAAGTTTTAAGAGTTAGGGTCTCTACACATAAACCTTAAAGGTTTGCCTACAAGTTTGGATTAGGGATTTGAGCTCGAACCAGAAGATTCTTGAAGCAATTGGCATCTCCTACACCTTCCAGAATGGATTCACGGTGTTCGAGGGTGTGAATCTAAGTGTGTGCGAGAATGAACTAGTCGCCATCGTTGGCCCCTCAGGTGTGGGTAAGTCGACTCTTCTCAGGATTCTTGGGGGTTTCATTACACCCCGCACTGGTGAAATTAGACTCTTAGGGAAGAAGATAGTTGCTCCAACACCCGAAATAGCTTTGATACACCAATCAATAGTCACCTTTCCGTGGATGACAGCGCTTGAAAACGTTATGCTCTCCCTAAAACCAAGAAGGGTTCCACGCGACGAAGCGGAGAAAGTGGCAAGGAAAATGCTCGAAATAGTGGGTTTAGCGGGTTTCGAGGACCTCTATCCAAAGGAGATGAGTGGAGGTATGCGCCAAAGGGTTGCCATAGCCCGCGCCCTCGCCGCCAACCCAGTCGTTCTACTTATGGATGAGCCTTTCTCACACCTCGACGAACTTACAGCCGAAGGTCTAAGACAGGAGATATACCAGATATTATTCGGTGTGAGCGACCTTAAAGCGGTTGTACTCGTGTCACACAACCTCAACGAGGTTCTCGAGCTAGCAGACAAGGTGTTCGTGCTCAACGGCTCACCTGCGAGCGTAGTCAAAGTAATCGAGGTGCACCTTGAGCGGCCACGCAACCCTAAGGATGAAAGGTTCGCGGCCTACCTTGATATGCTCTACAACCTACTCACACCCGTGCAAAAACATGTCACACCGAGGTGAGAGGCGTGAACACGATTTTAATCATCACGCTCGCTGTACTCGCCACCACGGCGAGGGTTTTCGGCCTTGTAGGCCTATCAATTCTCAGCGGTTGGGGCTTAGGTTACCTTGCCATCAAAAGCCGTGTTTTCGAGAACGTGTATGTGTCGGTGATTGAGGTTTTGGAGTCGGTGCCCGTAATCTCTTTTTTCCCAGTCATACTGATCTTCTTTATTGAAAGGATTGGGGGGCCTCTGGGTGTCGAGCTTGCGGCGGATTTCTTGGTGTTCACAGCTGTTGTGTGGAACATTTGGATGGGTATATACCAAGCGTTTAAAACGCTTCCCAACGAGATTTTGGAGGTTTCGCAGAATTATAGGTTGGGTTTTCTCGAGCGAATGAGGAATATATATATTCCTTTTTCACTTCCACGCATATCTGCGAACCTGTTTCCTAGCCTTGCGGATGGCTTCTTCTATATAACTGTGAGCGAAGTGATAAGTGTGGGCACAACCGAATACTCTACCTTCGGAGTGGGTTCAATCCTGCAACACCTCACGTCTATGAACGAGCTCAACTATGTGTATATCGCCATGCTTGTAATGGGTTTGGTGATAATTGGGGTAACACTCGGAGTAAGGGAGTTCGCAACATATGCCGTCTCCAAGTACACTCTTGACACAGACACCCCAATAACTAGGAGGGGGAGGCCTCGTCTTAGGTATACCGTGAGGCTCTCCGCTCTAATTAGCAGAAGCACTATTCAGAGGCTGTCATCGTACACTCGCAGGCAGATTTTGGGCAGCGTGAGGCTTCGAAGGGGCCAGGTGGAGGAAGCCAGGCACACGGTGGGTCACCTAGGTTGGAAGTTACTGAGCAGGCTTATAGGGATACTAATCCTCGCCCTACTCGTGTGGGGAATAATTGCAACGGTGGTATCTGTGCCCGCCTCGGCGTGGGTGTACTACCTTGCTAGTACCCCCACCATTGTTTTGAGTATGCTTTACGATTATTTGCGTGTGGGCATCATTGCCTTGGTTTCACTTGGAATCACGGTTACACTCGGCTACGTATTAGCCGTGAATCATAAGGCTGAGGGGGTGTGTGTTCCCCTTATACAGGTTCTGTTTTCTTACCCCGCCCCCCTCTACTTCCCCCTTCTATTCGTGTTTACGCTCCCCATTGTAGAAAACGTGTTCGGACCGTTCTCAGCCGAGTTCTACGTTATTGTTTTAGGCTTCATAAGCACTTTCTACTATGTCTTCTTTAGTTTTTGGATGGGGGTCAAATCCATACCACACGAGTATTGGGAGGTTATGCGGAACATGGGTATGGGGTTCGCGCAGAGAATGCGCTATATTATAATGCCCGCAACATTCCCGTATATTATTGCTGGTATTAGCTCGACTATAAATAGTGCGTGGGGGGGCTTAATGCTCGGCGAGTATTGGCCTGGCATATATGGCGCCCATACACTCACCGTCAGGCATGGGTTGATGAAGCTATTGGATGTTAGTACGGCTACAGGAAACCTCGGTTTGGCTGCGTGGGCGAGTCTGCTGTTCGGTTTTGTTGTGGCCGCCTACTCGATACTTTTCACGAGAAGGATGCTTGACTTGGCACGCAAACGTTACGTTGTGGAGGAGGGTATTTATGCAGCTTAAGAAAGCTAGTAGGGTTTATATAGTTGATTAACTTATTTAACCATGGTGTTTTCGGTGGAAGTCCGTACCGTTTCACATATACTTAAAACAAAACCCACCATTGAGGGTGCAGGTGTGAAGCTCAACAGAGCGTTCGGTGGACCAAAGCTCGCATACCTCTTCGACCCCTTCCTCCTATTGGACGACTTCGGCTCGAGGTACCCCCACGAATATCTTCAAGGGTTCCCGTGGCATCCCCACAGGGGTATAACAACGGTCACCTACCTAGTTAAGGGTGAGGTCCACCACGAAGATAGCACTGGCACCAAAGGAGTACTTAAGACTGGGGACATCCAGTGGATGACCGCTGGAAGCGGAATATTTCACTCTGAGATGCCCAAACCAGAGAAGAAGAGGGTCAACGATGAGGAGGTGATAGACCCCGAGGTGAGAGGATTCCAACTCTGGGTTAACCTACCAGCCAAAGACAAGATGACGGATCCAAACTATAAGAATCTAGTGGGTTCGAACGTACCACAAGCCGAGTTGGATGATGGTAGCAGTGTAAAGATTGTGGCCGGAGAGATAAAGCGTATCCCAAGGCTAGGTTCACTCAAGGGTCCAATCAATGATCTACTTGTGGATGTGAACTACCTAGACTTTGAATTGGTGGAGAACACGCAGCTAGAGTACACCGTGAAGGATGGATACACGGTGTTCGCCTATGTTGTTGACGGTGAAGCCTTCTTCGATCCAAGAAGCCAGGAGCCAGTGGGCGCGAAGAGCGTTGTGCTCTATGATTATGACGGGGACACTGTGCGGGTGAGAACACAGAACTCAAAAGCACGCTTCCTACTAGTTTCGGGGAGACCCCTCAACGAACCCATAGCGTGGTATGGCCCCATAGTGATGAACACCAACGACCAACTCATACAGGCTCTCCAAGAGCTCCAAACAGGAGAATTCGTGAAAACCAAAGCAACGTCGTATGACTACATAAAATACTGATAAAAATACCTTTTGTGGACACATCAAATCACAAACTTCGTGCTTATGGATTAGTCTTCTAGCGTTGGCTTTACGTATACCTTTAAATCTGCGCTTCAGCTGTCCTCAGCTGGTACTCCTCATTCACCTTAGCCAGGAAACCCGAGTACACACCCCACTCTATGAGTGTTAACTCCAAGTCGTATTTCCCGGAAGGCGACACGTATAGTTGTATACCCTTCATGCGCAGCCTATCAAGCAACTCATCTGGGGTAAACCTTCTAAGCTCTAAGGCTGTCTTAAAGGGCTCAGCCAACCTGAGCGACCTACGTATAATTTCCTTCCTCCTGTTGAGCCCAGACCTTACAAATTCTATACCCTTATCAGAAATCATAATGTCCCCCTCACCAATAGTCACGAAGCCAAGGGTGCTAGCCGTGTACACTATTGGCATAAGGTCGTCCAAGTCCACCTCAAGCTCCTTTTCAAGGATATACAGATCGGTTTTACCCCCAAAGGTGTTTAGGACCACGTAGAGGAGCCCAACAAGATCCGCCACCCTAGCGTTGGGGTGAATAGTGGGGTTATCACTCATCCGTATAACACATTACACCCATGTTTATAGATTTTTTGGAGGATGGGACACCGCCTAGTTTAACTGTACTAAAACACACTCGATTCTTCGAACAACATTTTAGCCGCTTGGGTGCATAAACTGTTTATGGAGCTATAAAAATACCTTAGATACACGTTTCTACACAGTTTTATATATATGTATGTAAATATTTCACTATAAGGAAAGTATAAATAATGCTGAAGGTCTAAATACTATTTTTGCTCTTTAAGGATTGGTTGGACTCGTCGTGAGTAGTGATCCCAAGTGGAGGTAATAATAAACTATCTGAAGCCACGTAAACCTTTTTCAAAAAGGCTAAGTGACGCGCTCAAACACGGCAAATTCACAGAGGAAGAGAAGGTGATAATTAGGGGACGCCCAAACCCAGTAACACTGGAAGTAATGGGTGAATGTGGTGTGGCAAGTTGGCCCCCCGAATTGGTGAATAAGGTTGGGGCGTGTGAAAAACTGCTAATCAAAGGTGTGCGGGAGAATAATCCCCAGCTCGCCGCGATTGCCTATGCGTGCCTCAAAACGCTAGCGTGCGCTGCGCTAATTGCGCCAGAGAAGAATGTTTAGTGAGGCATATACACAAACAACTCCTACTAGACCAGAGGGTGTTGACGGCATTTGGAAATCGTCGATCTAAGCACTGCTCCAAGTTTGTGCTCCTAATATGGTTGATGCTATCGCTAGAGGTCACACCATCATGAAGGAGCTTTACGATATTTGACGTGTGATTAGGGTTTGACAAAGGACTTATATGTAGACTGTGAATAGGGATTAAGTGCCCAAATTGCCACGTGAGGGCGGGAAACAGCACCCTTCGAACACTAGGAAGAAGCTGGCCACTGCCCTCGAGTCGCTGCTTGTCGCCACGGTATTATCACTATTCATAGTTGGTATCACCTTCATCCTGCTACCCAACACCCTAACAGTGAAAACGCTGCTCAGCGCCGCCTCCCTCACCCTTATTTACCCAGCCTTCTACTCGGCCGCCAAGCGCACCCCAACCCACACAAAGCATGGCGTTGGCAGCAAAAAAGATGTTTTGATCACACGGGAGGACAACGAGTCGAAGCGTGACGAGGACGCATAATAGATTGGGTTGGGCGTCGAGTTAGCGGGCCAAACCCACAATTTAGCCTACCCCAACACCTCCTCAAACTACGAATGTGCGCCATCCGAGTTGACCCCAACTATGGGAATTACTAGACCCACATAGATGCCTAAGGCGGGTTCCCAAATAAGAGAGCACCCTAAAACGTGGAACGCACACCCACGGTGTCGAGATAACAAATAATCGTTGATTAAACACTGTTAGTGGTGGGAACACACCGTTGGGGTGCTTAGTTTGGGTTTAGACCCCCAATACGTGTAACACTAGGGTTAATCTGGGTATTATGGCGGCGCAGTCACTATTAATAGTGGGTGTGAGTCTTGGCCTATCAAACCCACTGTTCGCATGCGATTAAGACACCTAACGATGCTTAGAACCCACCATCATCCAACCATTCGGAGAAACACCTCCACTCGTCAAAACCTGTTCGATGAGCAGTGCCCCACAGAGGATAAGCGCCACACGTAGCATAAACACCGCCCCAATAACTAGGTATTGGGAAAGCCATCCACTACACTCAGACATGTTTGTACACCCACACCCTTATTCTTGGGGTGACTTGAACTCTGTGAGTGCAGGCGCGTAACAAGCTAAAACTAAAAATAATTAAAAAAGTAATATATACTAAGTAGAGTATTACTAGTGTATAGTAAAACTTTTATAGTTGGGTTAAAAAAAAGGAATACGCGCAGCTTAGCCCTCATCTTAATAGCTGTGATATCACTAATAGCTGCAGTCTACGCCGGAGCAACAGTAGCAGTCACCCCAAACACATACCAGGCTCAAAGCGGCGTATACTATGTGGTAACTGGTAACATAGGCGTAGCAGGCCAAGGCTTCAGTGTTGCTATAGCGAACAACCCCCCATCAACACCATCACCGTGCTCGTGGAGTAATGGTGGTACGTGTACAACCGCCATCACAGCCGGCCACTGGGTGTACATAGTACAAGTCACACTGACACCAAATACTCAACCTGGTCAAACATACACTGTGACTGTGTATTGGAACACTGGGAGTGGGTACACAACGATGGGCTCGCTTAAATTCACTACCCCATCCACGATAACAGCTGGCCAGAGTATGACTTTCGTGTTTGACACTGGAACCAATAGCTTCAATGCACCACTTGGCATAGTGATAACAGTCCAGTGATCCTAGCACCACCATTGGTACGCCTAGGTGTACCATAAATATGCGCAGCCTCACAATCCTTATGGCTGCGCTAATATCTTTCTCAATACTACTATTTGTTTATGCTACACCAGTACAGGTCAGCTTGCAGATAGCCCAAGCGGTACAAGGCCTCCGAATTGTGGTCTACTATGAAACCGCACCGGCTGCAGGGTGCACCACACCCAACATGCAAACCACGCCTCCAACCACTAGCGGCAATTCATTTTTATTACCTGTAAGTAGCCTCTGCCTTTGGAGCCCGGCGTACACGTCTGCAACAACCTTCAGCGGTGGCGTGTGCACACTTGTGCTATACGCAATTGGAGTGGGGAGTATTTCGTTTACGGTTTATGTAACTAATTCGATGGGTGGAATTGTAACAACGGTTGGCTCTTCAAGTATTCCTGTTGGTGCATTTTATGCAACTGAGTATGTTTCGCGCTTTACGTGTTCGCAGTTCACTGTACCCCCAGGAGGCTATATAATGATTCAACTCACAACCAATTTTCTTGATCTTGTGTATTTTGGGCCCTCATCCCCCACGGATTTTCAGGTGGTGCAGAGTGCTGCCAGCATATAGGGTGGGTGTGGTTTTGGGGGTTTTGGTGTTTGTTTTGTTTGGGCCACCCGTGTTGTTGGGTACGAGTGTGTACCCGGTTGCCGTGGTGTCTGGTAACAGCATGTTCCCCGTGCTACATAATGGTGACCTCGTGGTGTTCCACCACATAGATACTCAGGATATTCCTAATGGCACCATAATTGTTTTTGTTGAGGGTGGGGCGCCAGTTGGCTATCTGGACTTTTTGGTTAGACCCACGGTGATCCATGAGGTTATTGGGAGGGTTGTGAACCAGTATGGGCGTGTGTACTATGAGACGAAGGGTGTGAATAATCCTTTCCCCGATCCTGGGCTCACACCAGCGCAGAATGTTGTTGGCACACCCATTGTTGTCATACCCTACGTTGGCTTCCTGGTCTTCTTTTTCTCGAGTCCAGAGGGCCTTGTTGCACTCATAGGATTCCTCACGGTGTACTATATAGAGTCGGAGGAGAGGGCGA
The DNA here is from genome assembly GCA_038884175.1 of Thermoprotei archaeon. GTDB lineage: Archaea > Thermoproteota > Thermoprotei_A > Marsarchaeales > Marsarchaeaceae > ECH-B-1. The sequence continues at coordinate 21,532 of JAVZKQ010000004.1, forward strand.
AGAGAAAAGAGAAGCTCAACAGGGCGCGCTTCCTCATACCCTTTGTTTTCCTTAACCGTGGCGGTAAACTCTCCAATGACGCGCTCATCGAGCTCACCTACTTGGCTGAGCACTGCGACGACCTAGCGAAAACAGAGTTGTGGAACCACGTGGCGTCGTGGCTTTCCTCGAACCTTAGAAAAGATTGGATGTATAGGGTTACTACCTGCGACAAACATGGTGATGATGCGGCCGAATTCTACGGTGAGCATGTGTCAACCCTAAAAATATGTGTGAGGGAAGCGGAAGAAACGCTGAGCGGGCAACAACACACATCCAGGGCCAAAGACACCCAGAAACCTTAACCCAAACTCGCGTTTTGCGCTGCTATTGTCCACCATAAACTTAGTGACCACATACGCAAATAGTGTTATAATTGAGACGCCCACCCAAAACATCTCGGCATACACTGTTTTATTTGAGATCGGTAGCCCACACAACACACTATTCAGCCGCATTCGGGCGCACACGGGGTTTTCTGGGGTTTCTCGTGTTTTCTGAGTGTTATGCGTAGGGTTCGAGTGAGGATTTGGATTGGCTTGCTAGTGCCTCGAGCACCCTGTTTACATGCTCCCACTGGGCGTTCACAGCTCTAGCCACATGTGTGAGTGTGACCAGCCCCAAGAGCTTGTTGCCTGTGGCCACGGCTAGGCGTCTAACACCCACGTTCGCCATTATCTTAAGTGCGTCTTCAACGGGTGTGTCGGGGGGTATTGCGATGATTGGTTTGCTCATTACATCTTTCACGAGTGTGGATTTAGGGGGCAGCCCCTTAGCGACCACCCTGCGAACAATGTCCCTCTCTGTGAGTATACCCTCAACAACTCCGTTAACATTCACGAGCACACATCCCAGACCCCCCTTATCCATTTTAACGGCGGCCTCCTCAACGCTTGCGTCGGAATCCACAACCACGGGGTCTTGGCTCATGACGTCAACAACCCTAATCCCAGCCTCAGATGAATCTTCACTCAAGCCCAAAACACCCTCCAAGAATACTTGGTGCACATTTTGGTGCTAGTGTGTGGCTCAAACCACGTTAACCAACGCGAATCCATACACACTTAAAGGCGTCGGCATACATATTCCTTGTGTTCGAATCCTTCCCACAGGTATTTGGCTAGCCAACCAGAAGCCATGTTTAAATTAAACGCGGTTTGCTGTCGTGGTTTTCTTGGTGCACGTGTGTTGAGCAATCCCATCATACTGGCTGTTTTGCTAGCTGTTTTGGTTTGCTTGTCGTTGGGCTTTAAGCCCCCGCTCTATGTCTTCCAATAGGTCCTCGACGTCCTCTACACCCACAGAGAACCTGAGTAGTGTGGGGGTTATACCCACATTGGCTTGCTCTTCCCTACTCATGCTAGCGTGGGTCATGGTGGATGGGTGGTCTACGAGTGACTCAACACCCCCCAGGCTCTCCGCGAGTGTGAATATTTTGAGTGCGCTTAGAAAGGCGTTAACACCCTTCACGCCTCCTTTTAGGTCTGCTGAGACCATGCCGCCGAAACCGCTCATCTGGCGGCTGGCCAACTCGTGGTCTGGGTGGGATTTTAATCCGGGGTAGTAAACCTTGTTCACCATGTCTGAGGACTCTAGGTATTCGGCCACCCGCTGAGCGTTTGACGCGTGTTTCTCCATTCGTAGGGCGAGCGTCTTAATCCCCCTCATTATGAGGAAACAGTCGAAGGGTGAGGGTACGGCGCCCACGGCGTTCTGATTGAACTTGAGTTTCGCGTATAATTCCTCGTTTGAGGTCATCACCGCACCACCCACCACGTCGCTGTGCCCCCCCAGATACTTTGTGGCGCTGTGCACCACCACATCACACCCCAGTTTCAGGGGTCTCTGGAAGTAGGGTGAGGCGAATGTGTTATCCACAACACTCACGATACCCTTCGACTTGGCGAACTCGGATATCGCCCTTATGTCATAGACCCTAAGGAGGGGGTTAGTAGGGGATTCAAGCCAAATCATTCGTGTATTAGTGCGCACCGCCGACTTGAGTATCCCCAAGTCCGAAAGGTCAACATAGCTCACACTTATACCGAATGGTGCAAGCGATTTGCTGAAGAGTCTGCGTGTACCTCCATAGAGATCGTTTGAAGCAACCACATGGTCTCCAGCCTTAAGGAGGCTCAGAGCCACCGTGGCCTCGGCGGCAAGACCGGAAGAGAAGGCTAAGGCGTAACCCCCCTCCTCGAGCGATGCGAGCTTCTTCTCAAGTGCGTCCCTCGTGGGGTTACCCGTCCTAGAATACTCGTAGCCCCCCGACGGCTTATCCACTTCTTTCACTTTTCTTGCAAAAGTTGTTGAGGGGTGGATCGGTGCGACCACATCCCCACTGCCCCCACCCACAGACTCTGGCTCCTCGCCCACATGGATTGCACGCGTCGAAAACCTCATGCGCCAGCTCCCCTCGACAAATAGTAGCCCAAGACGTCGGAGAAGGTTATGATATCAACCACTCTACCACCCTCAACCACTAGAGCCGCACCCCTCTCGCCCAGCACAACCAAGGGGTTAACTATTGTTGATTCAAGTGGGATTTGGGGTAGAGGTGGATCCATTACCTCTGACACCCTGCTGTTAAGGCTCACACCACCCCCGCTCAGCCTACCCATAAGCCCCCGCTCGCTTACACTCCCAACATGTACGTCACCACTCATCACCGGTAGCTGGGAAACACCGTGTTCACGCATAATTTGGAGTGCTTTGGCCAACGGGTCTCCTGCGTCCACGCTGAGCACCCCGCTTATCCTTTTCGGTTTGGCATTCAGGATATCCCTTACTGGTATTGCTTCGCCTCCCCCCTCTAAGAAGCCGTTGGCAATCATCCACTCATCCGAGTAAAGCTTGTTAAGGTAGTTGCGCCCCGTGTCGGGGAGTATGACCACGATTCTCTTATCCTCACCCAACTCCTCGGCCACTTTGAGTGCGGCGTACACAGCGGCCCCAGATGAGCCCCCTGCGAGTATGCCTTCCTCTAGGGCAAGTCTCCTAGCTGTTAGGAAGGCGTCACGGTCGCCCACCGTTATAACCTCATCAACAACGCTGAAGTCGAGTGTACTAGGTAAAAAGTCCTCGCCTATACCCTCCACCTTATAGGTGTGCGCCTCACCCTTAGTATGGTAGAAGAGGTGTCTTAGAATCGAGCCTTCAGGGTCCACGCCCACAACCCTAACACTCGGATTCTTCTCCTTTAGGTATTTCCCCACACCGCTTATTGTCCCACCCGTACCCATACCCGCCACCAACACGTCGAGTCTACCACCAGTCTGCTCCCATATTTCTGGGCCAGTTGACATATAGTGAGCCATGGGGTTGGCTGGGTTGGTGTACTGGTTGGGCATGTACGCGGCGCCCAATTCCTTGACTATTCTCTCAGCAACCCTAATATAGTTCGCTGGGTGGTCTGGGGGCACAGATGTGGGCGTCACCACAACCCTAGCACCATACGCCTTAAGCAGGTCTATCTTATCCCTGCTCATCTTATCCGGCATCGTGAACACCACTCTATAGCCTTTGAGCACAGCGCTGAGGGCGAGGCCCACCCCAGTGTTGCCAGAAGTGGGCTCAACCACCGTGTACCCCGGTTTAATCAAACCCTGCTTTTCAGCCGCTTCAATCATCATCTTCCCAACCCTATCCTTAACACTACCTCCAGGGTTAAAGAGTTCGAGTTTGGCGAGGATCTCTGGTTTAAGCCCTTTTGAGATCCTTTTCAACCTCACCATGGGTGTGTCGCCTATAAGGTCGAGCACGCTGTCCACAACCTTAAGACTACGCCTATTCCCTACTGAGGGTTGTGCTTCAGATCCACCGACAAAAGTGATCAACCAACTTCAATCGTCAATACTTCATGCGTCACTCAAGATAAACCTTTCGAGAAGGGTGGAAAGTCTTATGCAAACAGTGATCCAAGCCGCAAGCAAATCACGCAACCCACGCCGGATGCTTAATCAGCAGTCTATTATATGTGGGCGGGTAAACCCTTCAGGGCGAAGTAGGTACACGCCGAGCCCAAATGGCTCATATATTTGAGTGCACGATTCCATAAATGTTTGTACGCGCAATAACGCGGGCTTACAGCTGACTACCGTTTTCTCCCAAAAGCGTTACACCAGAGAATGTAGGGCACCATTAGCAGGACAATAAGGGGTGGTGTGTTGGGGTCTGTCCCAAGCCCTGTTAGTAGGCCGCCGAGGCCTAGGGAGAACCACCATGTGAACCCCAATAATGTTATGGCGTATATGTATCCCCACTTCTTAGGTGTTATACCCCAGACGCCTATGGCCGCCACAAAAAGAGCCACAACCTCAAACGTATTTGCTGCTACTGGGTGCGACACACTATAGCGGGCTAACCATTCAACTGTGAACCATAGCTGGGTTGGCAGGTTGTCTAAGTTGGCCGCGAATATTGACGCCTGGCCGTACGCGGTCCACATGAGGGGTTGTAGTTGTATGAGTGCTGAGACAGCGAATATTAGTGCAGCCCCGTCCCTAATCGGGCTAAAGCGGCCGCTGAGCCGCCAGGCGCGCTCAGGGAGTAGGAGTGTTATTGAACTCCAGGCGTATATGAGGGCTGCGCCTGGGAAGCCGTTGAATAGACTTGGAGTGCCAGGGAATATTCCTCCACTCATCGTTGCCGTGTAGATGCCTCCTAGCCCCTCACCGAACACCCACAGGATAATGCTCCACACTATTGATAGTGTGAGGCCTACTGTTTGCTGTTTAGTGCTTTTGGATAGTATTAGTGCGCCTATGAGTAATTGCAGAGATGCGAAGAAGGCGTTCCATGCCACAATATATGGTATTATGTATCCTTCTAGTATGCTGAGAGAGTATTTGTATATTGGGTTTGGCAGACCCTGAATAGCCTGACCCACCACATTTATCGGGAAGTTTGAAGTAAACATTTGGGGTTGTAGTTGAAGTAAACCGTCGAACAGCCAAAGTGCACCCAGACCAATGCGCACGAGTCGACGCGATGAGTCCACCACATGGCTCTCCCTAGCCTCGAGGATTGTTTTGGTCTGGGCCACCTTGACTCAACCCCGCATAAAAAGGTTTATGGGTTGTAGACTGTGATGTTGCCCTCCATCCACCCCGGCGTGCTCATAGCTCCCTCCCAACCAGTGGGTCCGGTGCCACATGGATCCATGCAGTGCCACGTGAATGTGCCTGTCTGGTTGATGTAGAACTCGGCGACCTCAACTGAACCTGGGGCGGAGGGTATGTTTACGCCTAGTTGGGGTATGGTAAAGGTGTGCGCAACATCCGTGTTGGGGTTAAAGTTGGTGACCGCCACGGCCGCTGAGAGGTTGGGGTTACCGCTACCCGCATTGGTGTTGTTTATGAGGTATACCACGTTTCCAACTGTGCCCGTCACTTGGGCGAACTGGGCTGGTAGAGGTGATGCGGAATCGTAATCTATAATTGTTAGCACAATAAGTGTGTGTGCGGGGAGCTCAATGTTAGCGGCTGATTCAAGCCCACTCGGTGTGAGAACCCAGTAGCGTGGCTGGGGTGTTGTGCCGTTCCATAGGTTGTTTGTTGTGATCACGAGTGTTAGTGTGTAATTTGTAGTCGATTTTGTAGGGCTGAACGCCGTGCTCTGGGTTGTAGCCACACCATTTTGCGGTTGAATGCTTGTGTAAAGCACGTAGCCAGAAATGGCTATTGCTATTAGGGCCACCATGAGTATAGCAAGATCCACTTCACCCATGTTGGCCTTACGCCACCCTTTAACAAACCTGTTAACCATTATTGATCAGGTTTAATTGTTCACCACAGCTTATAACGCTGAGTGTATACCTCAACACAGAATATTGATATGTGTCTATAGGTGTGTGCATTTGTAAACAAAAACCGTGAGCAACCGCGAAAAACCCACTAGTGACAAAAACGGTGCTGCATGAGGTGTTGAACAAGGGTGACGCGGTAAAAGTGCACCCAATCATTGAGGCTCCGAGATTTTTATCATCGCCACCATGATTGCAAAATGTGTATGGTTAGCTGATAGCTGAGGCGCGCCTTTAGGCCTCGGCGTGTGTATCGGCGCTTATTAATGCGCCTATCATGGTTAACGTGTCCCGAGCTGGTTTGAGCACTCCAAAGAAGCTTAGGAAGCCGTGGATCATCCCACCCACACGCACCCTCGATACTGGGACGCCCTGCTCGGCGAGTTTAGCGCCGAACGCTTCCCCCTGGTCTCTGAGTGGGTCGTACTCAGCGGTGACGATAAGAGTGGGGGGCAAGCCTCTTAGGTCTTCGAATAGCATGGGTGAGAAGCGCGGATCCAAAACATCCGTTGGCTTCGAAAGATATAGCCTCCCGAACCATCCCATCATGCTACCTGTCAGGAATAAATCCGAGGAGTACTCAACATGTGAATAGGACGACACATCGAAGGATACAGTGGGGTAGACCAAAACCTGCCGCCTAAGCTTCACCTTACCCTTCGTTAGGGTTGCGGCTACGGCTGCCAGGTTTCCCCCCGCGCTGTCGCCCGCCACCACAAGTTTTCCTGGGTGCACACCGAGCTCCGCCGTATGGGTTGCAGAGTACTCTAACGCAGCAACAGCGTCTTCGACGGCGGCTGGGAACCTGTGCTCGGGCGCTAACCTGTAGCCCACCGACAGTATTTTGGTCTTGGAGGCGTTACAGAGAGCCCTGCACAGTCCGTCATACTCCTCTATACCGCCAAGAACGAAGCCTCCTCCGTGAAGGTATACAACGAGCCCCCCACCAGCCTCGGCCTCTGGGGTGTACAGTCTACAAGGCACAACCACACCATCCCCATACTCGATGTTAAAATCCTTTACAGAGGCAACATTCTCCCGGGGGACAAGCTTTGATAACTCTAGGAAGCCACTCCTCATCTGTGTGACGTCTAGTTTTGAGCTCTCTGAAGAAGCGAACCCCTTTTCTTCGGAGAACTTTAAAAGCCTTCTTATCTCTGGGTCAACAGGCACGCAACTAGGCAGGTGAACCTTAAATTAAAATCCTACTGGAAGCGTGTTTACCCAAACCGTAAACAAGTGTTATATACAATGCGAGTTTAGCTGTATTATGGTTAAACCCAAACGGTTCGATCTAATCGTTATCGGAACAGGCTCAGTGATGGAGACCGTTGAGCTTGTGCTACGTGACAACCCCAAGCTCAAGGTGGCCGTCATAGATAAAGACACGCCTGGGGGCATCTGTTTGACCCGTGGGTGCATCCCCTCGAAGATACTAATCTACCCAGCTGAGCTATTGAGGCTCATCGAAGGGGCTTCGGAGTTCGGCTTGGATGTACGCCTTGAGGGGGTAAACTTTGGCTACATTATGGATAGGATGCGCGCCATAATAGGTTCAGAGGTGAACGCAATAAGGAATGGTTTAACACACTCACCCAATATACGCTTCTACAATCAGCCCGCCGAGTTCGTCAAGCCCTACGTGTTGAGTGTTGGCGGCGAGCTTTTGACTGCCGACATGATTTTCCTTGGGGCTGGCTCAAAGCCTTATATCCCACCAATCATTGGGCTGGATGATGTGGGGTACCTTACGAGTGATAGTGTACTCGGGTTAAAATCCAAGCCTAAAAGTCTGATAGTTGTGGGTGGGGGCTATATAGCCGCCGAGTACGCCCACTTCTTCTCTGCTGTGGGTACAGATGTCACCATAGTTGGTAGGAACCCACGCTTTCTACCAGACGAGGAGCCGGAGGTGTCCTCTGTTGTGGTGAACACGCTTTCACGTCACCTAAAGATTGTGACAAACAACGAGGTGTTTAGGGTTGAACGGGTGAATCCAAATTTAAAGAGGGTTTACGCCAAAGACAGGTCAACTGGCGCGGTTAATATGTTTGAAGCTGAGGAGATCCTAATTGCAGCGGGGCGCGCCCCTAACACCGATATACTTCACCCAGAGCGGGGCGGGGTTGAAGTTGACAGCCAAGGGTGGATTAGGGTGAACGGCTTCCTACAGACAACCCAGAAAAACGTTTGGGCGCTGGGTGATGCGACGGGCGGCCAAATGTTTAAGCACAGGGCTAACTATGATGCGTTTATACTTTATTATAACGCTTGGCTTGGAAGACGTGTCAAAGTGGACTACTCGGTTGTGCCTCACGCCGTTTTCACCCATCCAGAGGTGGCGAGTGTTGGTCTTAGGGAGGCTGAAGCGGTAGCTAAATATGGTGAGGAAAAAGTGTTGGTCGGTGTAGAACGCTACCAAGATACCGCAAGAGGTGAAGCCATGGGCGTCAAACACTGTTTCGCCAAAATCCTTGTGCACGCGGACACGATGAAAATACTTGGAGCGCACATAGTGGGGCCCTATGCCTCCACACTGATACAGGAGGTGGTCAACGCGATGAGCGCACCTGACGGCAACGTGAGCCTACTACTCGACCCGATGCACATTCACCCAGCCCTAAGCGAGGTTGTGCAGCGGGCGGCTGGCTCCCTCACAACCATCCAAGAGTATCACCACATACTAGAGCACCACTACGACATACACATCCAATAGTGATACTCTTCACTGTTTTATCTACTGCATTGTGCGTGCGACCGCCACGTTAATGGTCCAACAACTTCGGGGATCACACGGAGAGAATGAGCCTCACATGGGCGCAAAACAAAACGTGTGTGCAACCAGTCCACCCCAATCGAGTAATTAGCTGTGTTTGTGGTTGGTGTACACGAGTGTGCTGCGCACACGTTATAGGGTCAGCGCTCAAACATTTGCCCAGTCCAGCTCAAACTGACCGCGTATAGGTTTTGGGGTCGAATTTCAACCGGTATCACCCTTTGGGTGTGTTTGATAGTGCTTATATTGATGCGCAACAATATTGGTTAAACGTGCAGTTCGACCTTGGAATATTTTTAGCCGCCCTAGGTATAACTCTGCTTGAGCTCACCGAGGCTTCGGCTGTTGGTTTGGCGTTACACGCTGAGAGCGGGAAGTATACACCCTTCCTCGCCGTCTCGCTCGGCGTCCTAGTGGTGTTCATACCCACAGCCATAGTTGGTAAATACATATCCTTGTTGCCCGTGTTCTATGTGAGGCTTATAGCGGGAGTCCTCCTCCTATACTTTGGCGTGAGACTCACGCGTAGCGCGCGCAGGTCCTATATAAGGTCCAAGCAGGCGCCTCAGACCAATTATAAGGAGGAGTTTGAGCGTGGCGTGCTTGCCACAGGCTTCAGTGTGGGTGTGGTTGAAGCGTTTGAAGCCGCCATAGTCTTAGTGGCTTTGCTACCCAATTCCTACGGCTCAACACTCCTAGGTCTACTCTTAGGTGTAGCGCTTGTTGTAGCCTTCACGTATGCTCTGAGGTTTCAGGTTCGCAAGGTTAAACAGGCAACCGTAAAGATGGTTGTCTCAGCTCTCCTACTCACGTTCGCCACGTTCTGGTTTGCCGAGGAGGCCGTGAATATCCCCGACTTCATACTAATCCCCCTCTTCCTGATCTATTTGGGTGCGGTACGATGGGTTTCCACTAGGAGTGTGCTAAACAACGTGCTCAACCCAAAGTCCCCCCAAACAGGCGCACACGAAAATTGATTCACAATAGGTGTTAACTGGCTACCACCCCAACCAGACCAAATACGCACACATTGTTATTCGCTTCGTGTGTCTTTTGTATACAGCCTTATCAAGCTAGGAGAATCTTATTGGTTGTATGGTGGCTATCCGTAGTGTTCGTGTATGCTATTATCCATCGAAAATAATAGCATAACATCTATATTTCGATAGATTTAAAACATTTAGAGCGGGGAGATGGTATAGTGTATACACACAAAGACCCCAGCGCTCATATTCCCATAACCAGGCTGGATGGTTTATCCCACTTCCTCCGCATTAAGGGTCACACACTGCTAATTAAGGGTGAACCGGGGTGCGGTAAAACCACACTTGCGCTGCGAATCATGGAGGAGTTTGGGGAATCCAACGGAATATACATATCCTCAAGGGTCTCCGAGACAAAACTCTACACACAGATCTCCTACGCTGACAAGATTCTTAGCGGCGGAAAATTTTTCGATGTTAGACTCGACACACTGGAATCCATTATAAGGCGTGTGTTGGAGATCAGAGGTGAAAACCGAGATGTCCTAGTGGTGCTCGACACCTGGGATGGGCTTGCCAAAGAGTTGGATGATAAGACACGCATCAAAACCGAGAAGGCGCTCATAGCTTTAGCCGATGGCTCAAACGCTAGGCTCATATTTGTGAGTGAGGAGCCGGCGAAGACAACGATGGACTACCTAGTGGACGGCATAGTGGAGTTGGTGCGAACAGAGGAATCTGGGAGAATAATACGTGAGATAGTTGTGCACAAACTTAGGGGCACACCAGTAGACCAGTATAGATACGTATTTAGCCTCGTTGGGGGTAAATTCAACCATGTGCCACCCTACAAAGAGCCCGACTATACTAAGGCGAACACCCCTAAACCCAAAGAGGACCCCAGCCAAGAAACCTACTCTTTTGGGAGCATCCTCGATGAGGTTTTTGGTGGCATACCTAAGGGAACAACCCTAACAATAGAGTACAATGAGAATGTACCATTCTCGGCCATACGCCTAATCACAATACCCCTTGCAATCAACTTTATCAACCTTGGTAGAAGCTGCATGTACATACCACTACTCGGGGCGAACCCGAAGCAGGTGTTGGATATAGTCAAGCAGCACGCTGACAGCGAGTCGTTAAATCAGAGGCTGCGTATAGCCTCCGCCCCACGGGAAGGAAACACAAACACCACACCCTTCTTCAATCTAGAGAGGAAACAGGTCAACTTATCATACATGGATGTATCACGGACCATAGAGGAGCTCAAAACCAAGTCTAGGGACGGTCAGGCGCTAATCATCGACGGGATAAGCCTGCTTGAGAACATGTACTCATCGGAGTTGGACAGACTTGTAGAGAGCTTGGCTGACAGGGTTATAAGCACGCAGAGGGATGGTGATCTCACAGTGTTCCTACTACCCTCCACATCAAAAATCCGCTCCCAAGTGCTGAGCATGACCCAAACACACATAAGGCTCTGGGTTAAAAACCGCTCGATCATAATGGCGGGAGAAAAACCCGTCTCAGACACCTATGCAATATGGCCTTCGAACAACCCAGTCCTACCAGAATACATCAAAATAATATAGTTAAGTGTTAGCTGCATGTTAGTGTGCAATCGGTTGTTAACTACTATGGCTAAAGGGTGTTTTGGAATTTTTGCGGATATCTAACAAAACACCTCGTGTATACGCCAATAATGGGCGGATAGTTTACACAGTGACATTCAACAAAACGTATTACCGCTAATGGAGAAGGAGACGTCTACAAGATTTTGAACAAATAGAAGAAACCACACTTTAGAGGTTGGCTATCATGACGCTTAGTAGGGCAGGCAAATACGCCCCGACGAGAAGCATTCTCACCACACTGCTACACATCAAAGAATCATTATAAGGGGGTAAATTGCATGTTGTGAAAACACTCCAACCATGAGGAACACTCCAGCTGTGTTGGCGTCGCTGAACGGCACCAACCCCACCGTCAGATAGTCGTTTACGATGGGTAGGGTGTTGGAAGCCGCCCACGTGTACGGCTTAGTGGGCAATAGGGGTGTAAGGCGGCTTGGCGTCCACCCGGAAATGTGGCGCTGAAATCAGGTATGGGGTTGGGCGCCAACACGAGTTAAGAGTGTGGGTGTCCTCATAAATCTCTAGTGTAGGGTGTGGGTATACATGTGGGTGTCGAACACCCACAGGACGACGGCTTCTGAAGGCGTGTGCTAACAGCGCTAACACAAACCATAATCTAGTAGGTTAGCAGGGCGAAACATAGTCTATTGTGGAGCGTACTATTATTTAGCGTAGCAGCGCACCACTTGCGCTGTACATTTCGAAATTGAGGTAGTTTGCGTTGTCCCACATGTGAGTGTTGTTCGACCCCTAACGTTCGGTGTTGGTGTGCACAACATGTGTATGCTCATCATGTTCTAGCGGTTCACACTGGGTAGGGCTTTCTGAGTCGTGTGGTTTTAGAGCGGTCTAAAAGAATATATATCTGGTTGCACAATCACTAGTGGTGTGTGGGTCATATTGGATACTGTTCGCCCAGATGTGCGGGGTGCTAACGGTTTTTGATAAGGATTGCTGTAGCCCAGATGGTTGCTCGACCCTTTGATAGGGAAGCTAATCTCAGGCTAATGGGCGCACTCATGAGGAAAGCTTCGGACATGGGTTCGCGGCTCGTGGTTTTCCCCGAACTCTGTGTCACGGGTTACAGCGCACTCCACGATGCTGTTAGGGTGGCGGAAAGTGTTCCCGGTCCATCCACGCTGTGGATCTCGAAGCTTGCAGCAGAGCTTGGGTTGAGTGTTGTAATCGGATTGATTGAGAGCCATAGTGGCGGATTATATGATTCCGCTGTGATCGTGAACTCAAGCGGAGATTTGGTTGGCGTGTACAGAAAGGTTAACCTTTGGTCGGCTGAAAAGAAGGTGTTCAGGAGAGGCACCGACCCCTTGGTCTTCGATGTTGAAGGATTCAGGGTTGGTGTTGGTATATGTTACGACCTCGAGTTCCCAGAGTATTCGCGCAGCCTCGCCCTGATGGGCGCAGAGCTACTAGTTTACCCATCAGCCCAGCCGGCCGAATACAGGGACAGGGTTAGGGTTTACGTAAAGAGCAGGGCGCTTGAAAACGGGGTGTACGTCGCCTTCTCAAACCTTGCGGGGGTAGAGGGAGAATACTCCTTCGCAGCCAGCTCAGTGGTGATCGGCCCAGACGGCTCTAGGCTAACCCCAAGGATCAGGGGTGGGTGCGGCCTCGCCGTGTGTGAGGTTAATCGGGAAGTTTTAAGAAGGGAGCGGTGTGTGAACCCCTACCTTGAGGACTTGGTTTTAACTGAAAAACCGTATGAGCAGGGGGGTGTAAGGCCACACACCAAGTTAACACCTGAAAGCGAAAAGGATAGCCAAAAACTTGGGGTGACATATAATCGGTCGAACGATACCGATTAGTTCTGACTGGTCGAATAAATCAGCTTTGATTCTATGTTTAAATATAATGTGTTTTTAATTCTTCGTAGTGCTTTAAGCTTATTATAGGAACACCTAAACGTTTGTGCTCGAAACGTTTTTTTGTGACATGACCAATTAAAGTAGAGGCAGATCTTTAAAGATGAATAGAAAATCTGTTGTTGTTACGGATCATGAGTTGGCTTCGTTGGCCGGCGCCCAAATTTTAAAGCAAGGTGGCAACGCTGCCGATGCAGCGGTCGCCTCCGCCGCAGCACTCTGTGTTTTGGATCCTTATATGGCGGGGCTGGGTGGTTTCGGCTACCTTGTTTATTATTCAGCGGACGAGGATAAGGTGTACGCTCTTGACTTTATAGGTACTTCCCCTTCCTCGTCTTCAATCGATCTGTTTCTTCAAGAGAATCCGTGGGAAGATTATAAACCAACGGCTGAAGGTCCGATGGCGGCTCTTGTACCTGGCTCAGTGGCTGGGTGGGGAGCTCTCTTAGAACGTTTCGGAAAATTTGACATAGGGCGTATTCTCCAGCCAGCCATAAACATGGCTAAAGGATTCTTGGTTACGCCTGCTATTTCGAGATTTTATAGATCAATCCAACCTAAGGCGTCTTGTATTGCGTCTACTGCCAATTATTTCTACAGAAACCGTCGTTTTCCAGCACCAGGAAAAATGTTTTCGCAACCAGAATTAGCGAGAACACTCGAACTCATCGCGACTAATGGTACACAAGAGTTTTACGTTGGATCACTGGCGAAACGCATAGCGGAGCAGGTCGAAAAGGATGGAGGTCTCATAACCTTGGAGGATCTTGCGTCATATACTCCAAAATGGCGAGAGCCCGTTAAGTCGGGTTTCTTGGGCTCACACATTTATTTGCCTCCCCCCGGATGCTCCGGTTTTGCTGTACTCGAGTGGCTTAACCTTATAGAAAAAATGATTCCGGAGGCGCAAGATTGGCGCTCTACAGATTTTGTTCACGCCTTTCTTGAGACGGGTAAATTGGCAATGCGTGATGAAGACATATACAATTCTGGTAATGAAGAAGCTGAAGTACCCGTGGCTCACCTCGTTTCGAAGGACTATGCGTCACTTGCTTCGATTACACTAAATAGCGATTACGCTAAGTTTTATCCTCGTGCAAGGCAAAGTCTTGCTCAGGGCGAACACACCACGAATCACTGTGTGAGTGATTCTAACGGCAATGTAGCCTCATTTGTGCAGACCCAGATGTATGGCTTCGATAGGGTGGGCATGCTCGGCGACTTGGGTTTCACTTTGAATGGTGGCATGTGCTATTTTTCGCTCAACCCCGGCGATAGAGACGTTCTTCGTCCCAAAGCTAGACCTCGCTTCCCTATGACTCCAGCTGTCGCGAGAACCGATACGAGTATCGTAGCTATTGGAGGCGCAGGTGGGTGGACGATACCTCAAAACGTGACAGCGATTTTAATAAAAAGGCTAATGTTCACTATGTCTATTAAAGCCGCAGTGAACAGTCCGCGGTACCTGTTGAGATACCGATGGAACTCTGTGCCCTATGTCAACGGAACGGTCGTGGATCTAGAGAAGGGTTTACCATACAATTTAAAACTAGGCCTTGAACAAAAAGGACACACTGTCAGCCCACCACCTGCTAGAGGGTCTAAGTGTATAGGTTTTGGAGTAGCAAATGCGCTGGAAACCTCAGCGACGGAGGTAATGGGGGCCGCTGACCCCAGAAGAAGAGGGTACGCAGCTATCCTGTAGTGTGGTAGCCTTCATATGTTTAGCTTTATCATCGATTAAGAAAACGTGTTCTAGTTAAAAAATTTCAGTATAAAGCTCATAGTTTTTTATATGTTCACAATATAGTCGTTTAATGAGTCTGCGCATACATTAAATGAGGGTCTTCCAAAATCTTTAAATAGTTGACCTTCAAATTTAAGTGGTTATTATGAAAACCATTGTTAGAAACACTTGGCCACGTTGGTTAATTGCCATGGGAGCACTCTTAGCACTTCTGATAGCTATCCCTATCGGAGTGATAGAGGTCAGAGCTCAATCTACCTCAGGCGCGACTCTTACAGCGGGTTTTCTAACAGATGTAACAAACATTAACCCGGTTGACTGGTTCACAATATCAGATCTAGACGTTGTCCAACTGATTTACAATACGCTTGTTCAGGTAAACTCTTCGGGTCTTCCAGCACCTGGGCTTGCGGCAAGTTGGAGTGTCTCAAATAACGGAACCGTTTATACATTCAACTTAGTGCAAAACGCAACTTGGCAGGACGGCACACCTGTTACCGCCAACGACGTAGTGTTTACTTTTAACTATTGGAAAAGATACCACTTTCCATACTACCAAGCCTTGGCGTCCATAATCAAAAACGCCACAGCGATCAACACATATACAGTTCAGGTTACGCTTGTACACCCTGATGCTGGGTTCCTTCTGGATCTCGCGGATCTGGGCATGATAATTCCGCAACACATTTGGGAAAATGTCACGTCCCCCGACAATTTTACTAATCTAATTGGAGACGGGCCATTTATCTTTGTGTCAAGAACCCCGGGCGTAAACATATTGCTAAAAGCGAATCCTCACTATTGGCGCGGCGCTCCGAAGTATGAATATTTGAATATTAAAATCTTTAGCTCCCTTGACAGCGCGATTGCCTCCTTGGAAGCGGGTAACCTAAACTTGTTTGAATTACCACCGGGAACGAACTTGAAACCCTTCTCGTCTTATCCTTCGATAAACATAGTCAACACGCCTAGCACGATGATCTATTATATTTCAATGAACACGCAGACGTTTCCGTTCAACAATTCTTTGGTACGTCAAGCCATAGCTTACGCGGTGAACAAGTCTGCTATAGTTCAACTCGCCTTCAACGGTCAGGGCATCCCAGCTAATAGCGTGATTTCACCCGCACTCTCTTATTGGTATAATCCACACGTGTTAAACTACACTTATGACCCAGCAAAAGCGGTGAGTCTGCTCGAGCAGGCTGGCTATTCAAATTCTACGGGAACTTGGCAGAGTTCCAATGGCAACAAGTTGGCCTTCACACTCTTGATAGCCAATATTGCGCCGTATGTTGAAATGGCAAGTGTGATTCAGCAGGAATTAGCTAAAATAGGGATTACTGTTAACGTTGAGCCGGTGGATCCAACGACTCAGGAGAACTACGTGATTGGGACTCACGACTACCAGATGACCCTCGACGCTTGGAGACTTTATTTTGACCCTATGCTTTTCCTCGAACCGTCGTTCTATTCTGCAGAGTCTGGCCCAAATGGCCTCGACTTTTCGGTGTTCAAGAACTCGACCGTGGATTCACTTATACTACAAGCTGAAAATCAATCAACGCTTATAACAGAGAAGCAGCTTGTAGACCAAATTCAATATGACGTTGCGCAACAGGTTCCGTGGATCATGTTGGCCTACGGTCAAGACATATGGGCTGTTCAGGGCTTCAGTGGGGTGAGCCCGGTTCCGAGGTATGGTCTTTGGTACTATAATACGTTTTTGAGTCTTGCGCCGACTTCAACTCAGAGTAGCGGACAGTCCAGTTCAACACCGTCTCAACCTGTTTCAACATCTACTTCGTCAGTAATATCTTCAACGGCATCGAGCACTTCTACTTCAAGCTCGAATACAACCTTGATAGTTGCTGTAGCATTAATAGTCATAATAATCGTTGTTGCAGTTGGCGTGTTACTGACGCGTAGGCGAGCCTAATGCCTCTGAAAAGCTACCTAGCCCAAAGATTCCTCTTTTTTGCTTTCTCTTTTTTTATCGTGTTAGTGCTCAACTTTTTGATACCGCGTCTTCTTCCAGGTAACCCCGTCACCCGCTTTATAAACCCGCTTATGACACCTCAGGTCCAACATCAAATCTTGGTGCAGTTCGGCCTCACCAAACCCCTCTACATTCAATTTTTGCTTTACGTTGAAGGGGTGTTCACTGGTAACTTCGGTGTGTCTTTTCTTTACTACCCTGTTCCGGTTGGTACGGTGATAGCTCAAAGGCTTCCGTGGACAATCCTGTTGGTTGGCTCATCCACTGTTATCTCATCGGTATTAGGCATCTACCTCGGTCTCGCCTCTGCTTGGAGAGCGGGTTCAAAAGCGGATGCTGCGGCTGTGCTCTCTTCAATGGCTTTTCGCTCGATTCCGACATTTTGGTTAGGTCTCATACTTCTAATAGTGTTCGGAGTAACTCTGAGGCTTCTTCCAACTTCTGGTTACTTTACTACTAACTTTTCAGGTACAAACACTCTGTTTTTTGTCAAAAGCGTTTTGTCGCACTCTATTCTACCCATCGCTACGCTCACGGCCTATTTGGTGGGTGGAAACCTGCTCATCATGCGAGCCCAGTCCATAGAAACTCTTCGTGAAGACTTTGTATTCGCGCTTAGAGCGGAGGGATACGATTCTAGTCGCATCCTGCGCGGCCACGTTTTGAAAAACGCGTTTCTCCCGATGCTCACCAACATTGGAATCCAGATGGGGTACATTGCTAGCGGCGCCGTGCTCGTTGAAACAGTGTTTTCCTACCCTGGAATGGGGTTGCTAGTTTACCAAGCTGTGTTGGCAAGAGATTACCCCACTCTGCAGGGTTCATTTTTTGTGTTAACTTTGTTCGTGTTAGTGGCGGTTCTCGTCTCCGACCTCTTATATTCGGTGCTGGACCCTAGGATAAGGAGGTAGGAAAGTGTTGAACACAAGTGAAACCAAACAGTGGGATAATCCCTATTCTGTGGGTAGAACTCTGAAAAAAATCTTGGTATCAACTAAAGGTTTTGTAGGCATCGCAGTTGTGGTTTTGTTTTCTGTTTTACCCTCTCTTAGACCTTTTTTCGTGAAGTTCCCGCCTCTCAGTGACGGGGTTGGTCCCCCAAACGCAGCTCCATCGGCCGCTCATCTTCTAGGAACTACGAGCCTTGGCCAAGATGTCTTCAGCCAGTTTCTCTCTGGGGGACTTGTTTCGGTCATAGTCGGCGTGTCAACCGGGTTCATAGCCACGTTACTAGCTATTGGTATAGGTATTCCAGCCGGCTACTATAGAGGGGTGGGCGAAAAACTCTTAACCCTGTTTATAGACGTGTTTTTGGTTATACCCGCTCTTCCGTTAATAATCCTGTTTGCAGTGTATCTTGGGCCATCGATTCTAAACCAAATTCTCATACTTTCACTGCTTTCGTGGCCCATACCTGCAAGGGTAATCAGGGCACAGGTTCTCACTTTAAGAGAAAGGGCGTTTGTTCAAAGCGACGTGATAGCTGGCGGCTCTTCTTTTACAATAATGTTTCGCGAAATAATGCCCAATGTGATGCCCCTGATCCTTTCAAACGGTGTTCTGGTAATAGTCTTTGCTGTTCTACTTCAAGCGGCCATAGCCTTCTTAGGATTGGGTGCACCAAACGTTATGAGCTGGGGTTCCATGCTTTACTATGCGGAGCTCAGTGGAGCCATTTCTTCTGGCGAATGGTGGTGGGTTTTGCCTCCAGGGGTGGGCTTGATGTTATTGGCTTTTGCGTTCTCTCTTATACTACTTCAAATAGATCAAGTCTTCTCACAGCGTAGGGGGAGTGTGTCCTAATTCCGCTCTTGGAAATTCGAAACCTCTCAGTTGCGTACAAGCTGGGAGACAAATACTATGACGCTGTAAGAGATGTCTCCTTCGACGTTCAAAATGGGGAAAGCGTAGCGCTCGTCGGTGAATCGGGTTCGGGTAAATCCACAGTTGGTCTGTCTGTGATAGGCGCACTTCCCCCAAATGCGAGAATCATGTCAGGATCGATACGTTTGGATTCATTTGAACTCGCTAATAATGTGGAAGTTTTTCGAAAGATCAGATGGAAAAAAGTGTCCATGGTTTTTCAAGGTTCAATGAACACGCTTGATCCGTTATTTAAGGTTGGCGTACAAATGCGTGAGCTCCTAGAATACCATTTAGGCATAAAAAAAGAAGACGCTGAGCGCATAGTGGTTGAAGCCCTTGAAAAGGTGTCTCTCAGAAGTAGTGTGATGGACCTTTATCCACATGAGCTTTCGGGAGGAATGAAGCAAAGAGTGGCCATAGCCATGGCGCTCCTCCTTAAACCTAAGCTCCTCATAGCCGACGAACCCACCACTGCTCTCGACGTTACCACACAGGCAGAGATCATAAACCTACTAGACAGTCTTATCAGAGAGGAAGGAATGTCCATGCTCTTTATAACACACGATCTAAGCCTTGTGCCGCAGCTCTGCGATAAAATCGTTGTCATGTATGGAGGATGCGTCATGGAAAAAGGTGCCGTTTCTTCTATCATCAAAAAGCCTCTTAATCCTTATACCACTGCTCTCTTGGATTCAATGAAAGTTTCTCGCCACCATTTGAGTAGTGGTATACCCGGGGACCCACCTAGTCTCAGAGCTATGCCCTCTGGTTGCCCTTTTAGCCCAAGGTGTAGTCGAGCCTTTAATGAATGCTCGCAAACCTTTCCAAGCGAAGTAGAAGTTGAAGGGCGCTTTGTAAGATGTCTACTTTACAACGGCCACCTTGAATCATTGGCTTCTAATTAGGTGAGCAAGTTGTCAACTGAGCCTTTGCTTTCGATTCAAGGAGTATCCAAGTATTTCAAGGATAGGAGTACTGGGGTTTTGTTCAAAGCGGTCGACAAAGTTTCGCTTGAAGTTTTACCAAACGAAACAGTGGGCATCGTAGGCGAGTCTGGCTCTGGGAAAACTACGCTTGGAAAAATGATAGCTGGGTTGATCAGAATGGATGAAGGAAAAATTGTTTTCGGATCTTGGGCTTCAATCACCAAACACTCAACTTTAGAAAAGGATCAGCGCAGACTGGTGTCAATGATTTTTCAAGACCCCTACGAGTCTCTGAATCCCGCAAAAACCGTGTATGACATCTTGGCTTTTCCACTTCGAGCTCAAAAACAGCTTAGTCGCTCTGTTGAACGAGAATTAGTTGATAAAGCACTTGAAGAAGTTAGGCTCACACCGCCCAGCGAGTACAGATACAAATATCCCAACCAGCTCAGCGGGGGCCAAAGACAACGGGTGGCCTTGGCGCGCGCTTTGATGTTGGAACCAAAACTGCTCATCGCCGATGAACCAACCTCTATGCTCGATGCTTCACTCAAAACAGGGATGCTCAGTCTTTTAGCAGAACTCAAAGTGAAACGAGGTATGTCGATGCTGCTCATCACTCACGACCTTTCAGTAGCAGAAGCCATATGTGATAGAATGGTTGTGATGTACAAAGGTGTTGTCGTTGAAACAGGTGAAGCCACCGCGGTGATAGGCAACCCAAAGCATCCCTATACACAGCTTCTGATATCCAGTGTTCCCCGCATTGACAAAAAGCTTCACCCTGCGGTTCCAGTAAAAAGCGCCGAAGGCTCAGATTACGGTTGCAGATTTTATTCGAGATGCCCAGCCCGAATGGAGAAGTGTCGAATGGTGGACCCACCAATGTACGCCGTTGACAGCGACCGCAAAGTAAGGTGTTTATTATACGAATAGAATAAATGAAAATTGGGTTGCCTCGGGTTTTGAAAGTGTTTGGGGGTGATGCTAGACACGCAAATTGGTTTGGAAACGACTGTTTTCAATATATTAAGATTTTGGATCTTTCTTTCAATAAAACTTGCAAAATTAAAGTTAGCCGTGAGCGGCGACATAGCTTTTGCTTCGAGACCTAGTAGTCGAGTTTGGTTAAAATTAGTATGAGCATATTAGTGTTGCCAGACCTGTTATTATATATGACCACGAGTTCTTTTTCGGTGGCAGTCAAAAATTTGTTGAATTCATTACCATAGCGTCGTCTTTGATTTGGACCTCCTAAGCCCTAAAGGTAGATGTTCAACCGTGACCATCTAGCTCCTTCCATGAGTTTGTTCAAGCTACTACTACTTAACCCTTCGTCGTCGTGTACCCTGTTGCCCAAGGCGCGACCCCTTATGTGTGAGGTTATAAGAAGGGAGCGGTGTGTGAACCCCTACCTTGAGGACTTGGTTTTAACTGGAAAAACGTATGAGCAGGGGGGTAAGGGTTAAGCACTCACCTAACGTGTGAAAACGCCTTTATCGGGCAGCCCAATTGGGCCTCGAAATGTTTAATACATAAGCCATGTATGGTGGGGTATGCGACAGTTAGACGCGATGGTTTCACCTAGGTTCTCTCAGCCTGCGACCTATGCGAGGTTGCCTTATACTAGGGATCTTAGCGGTGTGCACGCAGTCTTCGTTGGTGTTCCTTTCGACGATGCGACGAGCTATAGGCCGGGTGCGAGGTTTGGTCCGATGGGTATAAGGGAGGGCTCAAGGCTTCTCAGGCCATACAACATGTTTTTGGGTGTTTACCCTTTTGAGAAGCTCAACGCTTGTGACTATGGCGACGTGGATATTGTACCTGGCTACGTGGAAGACACTATGGTTAGGATTGAAGGAGTTATGCGTGAAGTTGGTGTGAAGTGTACGCCCTTCATAGCTGGGGGTGACCACTCGATCACGCTACCCGTGCTACGCGCCCTAAGCGGGATACACGGGAGGCTCAACCTTGTACATTTCGACTCACATTTCGACTTCTGGGATAACTATTGGGGTAAGAAGTACACCCATGGTACGTGGCTTAGAAGGGCTTTGGAGGAAGGCTTGGTGGGCAGTGTTATACAGGTGGGTATTAGGGGTTCGGTGTACTCTCACACGGATATCGAAGATTCAAAGAAGCTTGGGACGGTGGTGTACACCACGCCACAAGTAAAGAAGGATCCTGAAGGTGTGCTATCAATGATTAACTCGCTTCGAGGCAAGACCTATGTGTCCGTTGATATTGACTGCGTCGACCCCGCATACGCCCCTGGGACGGGTACACCTGAGGTTGGGGGGTTGACGAGTCTAGACGTCATAGAGTTGGTGCGCGGCTTCAGGGTGGATATGGTTGGTTTCGATGTAGTAGAGGTATCACCTCCCTATGACCACTCGGAGCTCACATCCATGCTCGCTGCCAACCTCATATACGAGGCGATGAGTGTACTAGCTCTGCATTGAGCCTACTCTGGAGGTAGCTCTTTGAATATGAGGTCAACGGGTACACCCCTCCTCTTGTTTATCCACTTGGACACATAGAATAGTGCGAATAGAACTATGATTGGTATGAATATGAGCTCGAGCCCCTCTGTGCCCGCGAAGCCGAAGATGGCTGGAGTTGTCACATAGGAGTAAAATGTGACGAGTGCATATATAACCGTGCCCCCCGCCACAATCCAGTAGAGCGGTCCACCGAACACCGTTGTGGGTAGCGGTGAACCTCTATACTCATCCTTCTTAGCTACTCTGAAGGCGATGAGCGCTATGCCCACGACTGCTATTGGGAACAGTATTATTATGGCTACTGCCGCAGAGCTCATTAGAAAGGCAACGGCCGAAGTGGAGGGTAGAAGTAGGAGTATCGCTGTTAGAAGACCTATTATGAGACATGTGATAATACCCTTGACTGGCACGTGGAACCTTTGGCTTACGTCGGCGAATGCGTCCGGCAATATTCTATCAAGCGAGTATGATAACAGCAGTCTTGAGCCAACCAATACTGCGTTCGCTTGGTACCATGCTAATTGGAGTGTGGCCATGAGTGTTATAAATATCCCAATATAGAGGTTCCCACTTATCGAGGCTGCTAGGAAGTCGAGGTAGGGTGTTACTGGGAAGGGCGACTTAGAGTAGTCTATGGCCATCACGTAGAGGTTGGAGAGGAAGTTGTATCCGAAGGTGTGATAACTCAGGGCTAAGGATGCGTAGAATATGAGGAAACATATGATAAGTGTGCCAAGTATCGCAAGCGGCATGTTGCGCTTCACCTGTCTAACCTCACCGGCCACGTATACGGCGGATATGACGTACGAGAAGCCCACAACGTATACCGCATTGAGTGCAAGGATATTAGCCAAACCACTGATGGAGGGTGGCGGACTATTATGTGTTGCGCCGAAGGCGTTCACAGACGATATAAGAGTGTTGTTAGAAGCGATCTCCTGCAGCCTAGCGTAGGCCACGGTTTGAGGTGTAAAGGCCAACACCGCATACATCAACACGACGGCTATGAGTACTAGTGGGAGTATCACTCTGCTTAGGGCCCTAAACACCCTGTGTCCAAATATTGGTGTTATGCCTGCCAAAACGGTTATGGTTCCGCCAACCAAGAACGAATACTCAGGCTTCTGAAGCGTTGTTGCAATGTTCAGATACCCTACGTTGTGTAGGTATAGACCCATATATGCGAAGAGGGCGGCGAGACCGAATGATTCCAGTGTTATAATAGTGATGCCCATGAATAGGGGTACGGTGGCCACAAAGTATCCTGCGTTGCCGACGAAACCCACCGCTGGGTTCAGATATCTGCTTGTGAATACATAGTCCCCCGCCGACCTTGCGGTGACGATTCCGACGATTGAAAACGCTAGGGACCAGAGGAGAGTGCCTATCAGTGCGAGTATCCCCCCGTAAAGTGGGTTGCCTCCTGTGAGCGGTCCTGTAGAACTTATGAATGTCAAAGAAAATATTATGCCCACTAGACCAAGGTTTATCCAGATCGTGTCGAGCACACCGAACTCGCGCACAAGACCTGTGGCTTTGCGTAGGAAGACATCTTTTGACATAGGGTGTTAAAACAGCATTTACTATAAAAACTTTTCGATTTATGAATCTCTAGTGTATAACGTTTTAAACAAAAATATTTTTAAAGTTATCTCACCCATTGAAGAATTGTTCCGTATAACTGTAATTGTGGGTGTGCCTTTTGCTGCTTTAGGAGAAAATCTATTGTTTATGGATAGAAAAGATTTTATAGCTGGAATTATGGAAATTTTTCATGAATATCCTTATACCAATGTGGATATATTTGCTTTTATGGATTTTGATGTTGTGATTATCGGTGCGGGCAGTAATGGTCTTAGCTGTGCGTGTAGACTGGCTGGCGCGGGACTCAGGGTGGGTGTCTTTGAGCGCTCGGGTATGGTTGGGGGCGCGGCCAGAACAGAAGAGCTGTGGCCTAGCTTTAGGGTTTCTAGCGCTAGCTACGTGTTAAGCCTGATGCCGCCCTCTATCATGGGCGAGTTCGAGCTTGAGCGCTTCGGGCTTAAGCTTCTTAGGATGGATCCGTCTATGGTGCAACCCTTCCCGGGGGGTAAGCAGCTTGTTATCTGGCGTGATCCAATACGCACATTGGATGAGGTTGCAAAGTTTTCAAAGAGGGATGCTGAGACGGCTGCTAAGTACTATGAAGATTGGGAGAGGTTCTTCCAAGTGTTCGACAAACACTTGCTCACACCAAACCCACCACGTATCGGCGAACTGGAGGATGAGTTGTGTCGTGAGGGTCTGGATTACTTGGTTCCCCACATGTTGTATGGCTCTGTTGGCGAGTTTATGGATGAATACTTTGAGTCGGATGAAGTAAAGACGGCGTTCGCCCAAGAAGCAATCATAGGCTCCCACGCCGGACCATACACACCAGGCAATATGGCCAACATGATTCTGCACTCGATGGGTATGTCCACAGGTGTTAGGGGTGCTTGGGCGTATGTTGAAGGTGGGATGGGGGCTGTGAGTAGGGCGCTTCTACGCGCGGCTGAAAGTCGGGGCGCCAAGGTGTTCGTGGGTGCAAGGGTAAAGAGGGTGGTTGTCAGGAGTGGAAGGGCTGTTGGCGTCGAACTCGAAGACGGGAGGTTTGTGGGTGCACGCGTAGTTGCCTCCAATGCTGATATAAAGACTTCTGTGCTGAAGTTGTTGGAGCCCGACTCTCTCCCCACACAGTCAAGGAGGAGTGTTGAGAGCCTTAAAAACATGGGTGTCTCCATGAAGGTCCACCTAGCTCTTGACGGTCTACCACAATTTGCGGAGGGTCTCGATTCGAAGATCGCTGTGTCTTCCATAATCCACATTGCTCCAAGCCTAGAATACTTGGAGAGGGCGTATGACGAATCCAAGTATTTTGAACCCTCGTCACATCCCTTCGTATCGCTCGAGTTCCCAACGGTGTACGATACAACGCTTGCGCCACCCGAAAAACACATAGCTTCAATGTTCGTACAGTATGCTCCCTATAAGCTTAGGGAGGGTGATTGGGACGAGGTAAAACACGAGTACGTCGACGTGGTTCTGGACACCGTGCAGGAGTATGCGCCCAATATTCGACAAAAGATTCTAAACACACACGTCTACTCGCCGAAGGATCTTGAAAGGGTGATAGGTATAGTTGGTGGTAACATACACCACATAGATGTAACCCTTCCCCAATCCTTCGGCAACAGGCCTCTACCTGGATGGGGTTACACAACCCCCGTAGTAGGGTACTACCTGTGCGGCGCCTCAACCTATCCGGGTGGTGGGGTCTCGGGTGTGTGTGGTTACAATGCCGCAACGAAGATACTCAACGACATTCATAACAAGAGGGTGTAGCGTTGACTTCAGAGAGAACAATAAGTGGGGAACTAGAGGTAAAGGCGCAGCCAGTTGAAGTGCTAAAAACTATCGGGGATATTGCCAATATCGAACAGCTTGCCCCAGGGATACGTAGAGTGGTCTGGGTTGATCCGCAAAAAAACTCGGCGATGGTGCTCGTAAACATGAAGATCGGTGGCATAAACTTTGAGAGGGAGGTGGAAGTGAACATCAAAAGTGTTGATGGTGGCGCCCAAATTAACACGTCAACTTATGGGCTGGAGTTCCAAGCACTCGTAAAGGTTTCTGGAAGCCCTCATGGCTCGCGCATAATGTATGAGGTGATAGGTAAACCCACTAGTTTTGCTGGTAGACTCGTTTTGGATGCCCTCGGTGAAAGAGTGGTGGCAGAGTTTGCCAGAGAGTTTGAAGTGAGACTAAACTCGCTATTAAGCCGAGCCTAACCCAGTGCTATCTGGGCGTGGAGCCCCTACACAACACTAGTTTCAGGTTTGGGGACGGATTAAGTTACACACGCTCCAACACTACCGCTGCACCCTGACCCCCACCCACACAGAGTGTGGCGACACCGTAGTCAACGCTGTCAGCCACAAGCTGCCTTGCAAGTGTTCCTATCAGCCTCGCCCCACTTGCACCCAGAGGATGGCCTATGGCTATCGCACCACCCCGAGTGTTAACCCTATCTACTTCTAGTCTAAGTTGGTTGACTGCGTAGAGAACCACGGCTGCGAAGGCCTCGTTTATCTCCCAGCGGCCAATGTCGCCAACCTTTAGCCCCGCTTTTTCGAGAGCCTTCTTTGAGGCTGGCACGGGACCCTTACCCATCACCGCTGGTGGTACACCGGCAAATCCGAACGACTTGAGTCTGGCCAGAGGTTTGAGTCCGAGTTTCTGAATTGCGTGTTTCGACGCGAGGACCAGGAAGGCTGCGCCACTGTTTAGGGGGGAAGAGTTACCCGCAGTGATTAAGCCGTCGGGTTTGAATGCTGGAGGTAGACTGGCGAGCTTCTCCATACTTGTGTCCTCCCTCACTGAGAGGTCTCGCTCAACCTTAATGGACCCACTTTGTGTGGCCACGTCGATTGATAGTATCTCATCATTAAAGTAGCCCGACAGGCTTGCGCTGTGCGCATGCCTGTGGCTTCTTAGGGAGAACTCATCCATTGCTTCCCGCTTTATGCCGGCCTCAGCCGCGAGCCTCTCCGCTGTGAGGCCCATAATATACCCTGTTTTAAGGTCGTACGCCAAGTACTTTTCGTCTTCTAGGAAGCGTGGGTTGGGTATTATGTGCTGGTTACCATACATTGGTGAGCGTGACATGTGCTCCACCCCACCCGCCACCACAATGTCGGCCATACCTGAAGACAACTCTAGGCCGCCCATTACAACTGTGGTGAGGGATGATGCGCACTGTCTGTCAACACTCACCGAGGGCACCTCCACTGGGAGGCCGGCTGCGAACACCACGTGCCTACCACCGTAGAGCCACTGTTCACCCGTCTGAAGCGCACATCCCACGAGTAGATCCTCCACTTCCACGGGGTTTAAGCCCAGTTTGCCGATGAGTTTGGAGACAACTATTCCGGCTAACTCTTCAGGTCTGAGAGGATAGTAAACATCGGCCTGAGGCTCTTTACGGCTCACCCTACTAAAGGCGCTACGTAGGTAGCCAACTATGTATGCTTCCTCAAGTGCCATACACGATATTGAGTCGTCCAAAATATAAGTGTGCTTAGACCCCATGTATATTTACTAAGGATTGTGGAATCGTACGCTCCAAACTCTAGTCTTAGTTTTGCTGGTCGCAGGGAAGGGTTGGGGTGCGTAAAAGTTATGATCACATGCGGCCACACTGTATTTATGTATAATTTGAGTGGTAAGGTGGTTGTGGTAACCGGGTCGGGTAGGGGTATCGGTAGGGCCATAGCTTTAAGGTTTGCCGCTGAAGGTTGCAAGGTAGTCTTAAACGCTAGGAAGAGGCAGAACGAGTTGGATGAGGGGGTGGAGCAAGCGCGTCGACTTGGAGCCGAAGCCGTGGGGGTGCTCGCCGATGTTTCAACCCAAGAGGGTGCTGGCATCCTACTAGAGCGGGCGCTCGAATCATATGGGCGTGTCGACATATTGGTAAATAATGCTGGTATCGGCATCTTCTCTCCATTCGTAAACGTGGATGACAAGCTTTTAGAGAAACATTTGGCCACTGACTTTAGGTCGGTGGTTTACACCACACGCCTTTTCGCACAGAAGATGAGTAGTGGTGGTGCCGTACTAAATATTTCATCGCTCGCTGGCACGCAACCCATGCTTGGCCTATCCATTTATGGGGCTATGAAGGCAGCTGTAAACACCCTAACAAAGTACTTAGCAGTAGAGCTCGCTCCGAGGATTAGGGTCAATGCAATAGCGCCCGGCTGGGTTAACACAAGGCTTGGAAGAAGCATGCCAGAATTATTGGGTATAAGTATGGACGAGTTCGCCAAGAAATATACTCTCATGGGTAAGATACTGGAACCAGAAGACGTAGCTGAAATGGCGCTCACAATAGTGAGGATAGAGTCACTCACGGGTCAAACCATACAGATGGACTCTGGGGAATCGCTTCTGGGATTCCAAAAACAACAATGAGATTGGCCATTTAAACCGCATTCCTGTTTCAACGGAGCCATACTATGTGTTGCTATTTACGGCCGACTGGCATTTGAACGGTATTCCAGTAACCGCAACTACAAGCCTTCCACATCCAAACCGATTGCTTCTCTTAACTTGTACGCATTCTCTAGCGTATAAAAAATCATACACTCCCTTTCCAACACAGCCTTTGCGAATAATCAGGCTGTGCACCTGTAGCTAAAACAAGAAAATCGTATTGCAGACTACTCGAACCCGTTTTGACAAGCCTATTGTTTACATCTATCTTATTTACCCTTTCTTGTCTAAATTTTATAGTCTCCACAAGCAGATCCCATTCTGGCCTGATGGCTTCATTTCTATGCATTATGCTGAATGGTATAAGCAGGTATGCTGGTTGGTATGTAGCGAGGAAGAGTCTACTACTGTAATCTCTATATCGCCTCTTGCAAGCCTCTCGTGCAGCCTATGAGCTAAGTTGTTTGCAACTATAGTTCCTTCTCCTCCCCCACACCATAGTTACGTATTCCACCCAAGAATGCTATTATGATAAGTGAGTTGAAGCCGAAAACGACGCTCCCCAATCCCAGCACGATGGATAAGGCCGCGCCGAGTGCAGCTCCTGATGATATGCTAGTTATGAATGGGTCGGCGAGAGGGTTCGAGAGGATATCCTGGAGTACCGTTCCTGAGGTAACTAGCGATGATCCCACCATAATCGCACCTAAAATTCTGGGTAGCCTGACCTGAAAGAAGATGGTTTTGTCTACAAAGCTAATGCCATTTTGAACCTGAAGGTGCTGGGAGACGAACGGGGTCTGCCCAAAAGCAGGGACAGAACGTCGATTGGGGATATATAGACGTATCCAACCGATGTGTACAGATAACGAGAACGAACAACACGACGACGGAAATGGCTATGGTGGCTCTCCATCGAGAACGCCTCTGAGAGAGGAATCTGTCAACAACGCCATCTCTGGTCGAGGAGGGACTGGGCTCTTTCTCACTCTCTGAGCCGGTCCCCAACGTAGAGCCCTTCCTCAGCCGAACTGGTCAAGGGTGGTGTTGTTGAACTGCCCGTCGGTGTCATTCAGGATGTTGGTGGTCAAGTTATTGAACAGATCAGGATGTAGGAGCTTTGCCATCACGAGCAACCCTTCAATCACCCTGGGGCTTGGCTCTTGCAAGAGCGCTGGGTTGCTCAGGACGTATACCCTGTTGTTCTTCACAGCAGAAGTTGCACCACAAGCCCGGTTGACCGGCAATCTGTTCACGGTCATATTTGAATTCGTTGCTCGCAATGATGACTTGGGTGTTCAAACTTACGACCGTTTCCGGGCTCACCTGTGGAAATTGCTCTTTGATTTATCAAGTACTTCAGCCTCCAGTTTCTTTCTTCCATTGTTGACGTTATGTGGCCATTGAACTTGCAACCTTCAAAGTAGGTCGCTTTTCCTTATTGCTACAATGTATCATCCAGCTAACCCTGGTACTTTTCCAACATGATATAGTTGTAGGATTTAGTAGAATGGGTACTCATACGAGTATGGGTTATGTGATTAAACAATATTCTGTATATAATGTGCCTGTTTTTGTAGTAGGTGGTATTCCACGTGGTCATTTTTCAAATGTGACGAAGAAATTAGCACACTATATTGTATAAGTGATTATGCGTTGGATGCAAATACGGTTGTCAACAAATTTGTGTGTAAAGCAGAACACAATATGAACATATGATTTTAATAATAGATAATAGTGACTTTCGAAGCTATTTTTGATTAAATGCCTCCTCTATTACTAATATGTGGTCTACTGAAGGGATTTGTTAAAGCATCATGTTTCGGCTTCTACACATAATGTAGATCTCCTTTCATTTGTTCAGGTTGTTGTGTAAGGATATGGTCTTTTCAATGTCTGATAAACAAATCGGAAATTTCTTAAATAAATAATAGAAGGATTTTCGTTTTTGGTGGGTTCCATTCTTTCTGAATACGATTGTGCTTTTTATTTTCCAGCTTTAAACTAATACATATCATGAATTAATTATTTGCCGGTTTCTTTAGTCGCGGCCATTGCTATTCTGGCATTAATTAAATGAATTAGATAAGATTATATTAGATAGATTGAGCCTTTTGTGGCCATGCGACGATCGTCCAGCCTGGTCTAGGATATCGGCCCTCCAGGCTGGTAACGCGGGTTCAAATCCCGCTCGTTGCATTCCTAAATTCTCACTGTGTTGTCGTCATGTGTGGCATAACAACATCATCCTCAGAATGAGAGCATCATTGGGTGTATTAATTATTCTAGGCATTTATAAATGAAAAAAATGATTATGACTATACTATTATGATGGGAGAATTTTCCTTCCATAGTTTGTGTTCATTTCTATCGCCGTAGCTACATACCAAGCAACTAAACCAGTTATGAATATCTCCCATCCCGTCGCCGTGGCAATAGAAGTTGCTCCAGCCGATACTGCGTCCAGCAGAATGTATGCAAGTAATAGTAAGACGAATACTGCTGTTATTCCCGGACCATGTTTTGGTGCGTTGATAGTAAATGTTAATGTAAAAAGCGTCCACATCAACCAAAATCCAAGCAGATTGGATGTGCTTAGCGCCGCTACATTATTTATCAAGAAGAGTGCAATCCAAAAGGATCCATATCCGGCGAATGCTGAGCCAGCGAATATCTCCCCCTTACGCAAGGCTATAAATCCTGCAATGAATTGTGCGCTTCCTCCCCAAATAAATGCTAGTGCTAAATTTGCTCCACCTGGGAAATAGCCAGCTACATTTAATCCTGTAAGCATTGTTGTCATACCAAATCCCATCAAACCTATTACGGCTGGATTTGCCCATTCTTTCTGTGCTGTGCCTGACATATCAATCCTATTATTATTGTGTTGTATAAAAATTTTTCGCATATTCTTCACAAATATGCATTAGAAGTTTCGTTTAAAACAACGTAGAAAACATATAATAATAATGTTGGCATGAGTTTTTGTGTTATTCTGTGTACACGATGGGTGCTAGTTCTATGTATGGTTATGTTGGATGCTGAACGTATTTTTGTTTGGGGGGTCAAGCAAGCCATAAAAGAGTGTCTTCCTAATAGTGATTTATGGTTCTACCGTTTTCAGGTGTGGATTTGTTCTCTGTTGGTGTGTCCGAAGAGTATGAGGCGTTCAGAAAGAGTGTTAGAGAGTTTTTGGAGAGAGATGTTCGGCCACATGTTGCTAGGGGTGAGAAGGAGGGCTCAGTGCCCTACGAGGTGTTTCGAAAGCTTGGGGAAGCTGGACTGATAGGTGTTGGTGTACCCGAAGAGTATGGTGGTCAGGGAGGCGACCCACTTATGCTCGCCATAGCGACAGAGGAAATAACACGTGTGTGGCCTTCTCTTGCGACAAGGGTGGGTGGCTCTGGGTTATTCACAATAATGCTCATGTATTATGGGAACGACGCTCAGAGGAAGAAGTATCTGCCAGCCAT
>JAVZKQ010000005.1:0-53057 GCA_038884175.1 Thermoprotei archaeon
ACAACAGTGAGCGGTCCAGGCCAAAACCCGTGGAGCGACTCCACCAGCCACGGCGGCGGCTCAGCCACCTCACGCAGCATCTCAAAATCCGAGACGTGGACTATTAGGGGGTTGTCCGCCGGTCTACCCTTAGCGGAGAACACCCTGCGCGCAGCAGAGCCGTCCAAGGCGTTCGCGCCTAGACCGTATACTGTTTCTGTTGGGAAGGCTACGAGGCCGCCCTCAACTATTCTCTGCGCTCCAAGGCGCACACCCCATGGTTCAGGATTGATTGCGTTAAGCTTTACTACGACTGTCAAGTCATACACCTAACGTTGTGCACAAATTAAGGATTAGCGGAGGCGGTAAGTTGGTGTTGCTAACCTTGATATTACTCATCGCACTATATGATTTATGAAACTATCAGGGATATTTGTCCCAATCATTACACCCCTCACAAGTGAGGGTAAGATTGACAAAGAAGCCCTACGCGCACTTGTGGATAGACTCATAGAGAGTGGTGTAAACGGTTTGGTGCCTCTTGGCACAAGCGGTGAGTTCGCACTCTTAGACCAAGACGAGCGCGCGGAAGTTATTCAGACCGTTGTCCACCAAGCGGGTGGACGTGTGCCCGTTGTTGCCGGTGTTTCGGACGCTGGGACAAAGAGGGCCGTGGAGAACGCTGTGGAAGCTGAGAAGCTCGGCGTTGATGCCGTGATGGCTACCCCCCCATACTATTACCAAGTTTCACCCGACGGATTGTTTGAACATTTTAGGGTGATCTCAAGCTCTGTTTCTACCCCAGTAATAGTGTACAATATCCCCTCCTACACCCACACCGTTATACCCAAGCAGACTTTGAGGCGGATCGCCGAACTGGACAATCTTATAGGTATGAAGTATACCACAACCGATTTCCAAGACTTCCTAGAAGCCCTCTACGAAGTTAGGAGCGACAAGTTCTCGGTGATGATAGGCTCCGATAGCATGATCTTCCAAGCAGTCCAGGCGGGGGCTGACGGCGCTGTGACGGGTCTAGCCAACATCGCGCCGAAAGAATGCGTCCAAATCTACTCCTACCTTAAGGAGGGAAACGCTCAGGCCGCCCAAAACACGCAGAGAAGGGTCTTCCCATTGGCCCAAGCGATGGGAATAGGCGACTACCCAGCGGCCCTAAAAGAGATGGCTAACATACTAGGGATAAGGGCGGGACCCGTGCGGCAACCCCTTCAGCCCCTAAACCAAGAACAACGTAGACTTGTAAGGAACGCGCTTATTGCAAGCGGCCTACTGAGTGGTTAGACTCCCCGCACACCAAAAACTTGCGGCTGGTTGAAACCAGTAGTCATATAAGGGTTATCGATCAAACGTTGTGGCAGAGGGTGGTCAGAGCAAAACCCATAGGGTGCGCATCTAATACGCTAATGTGCGACCGAAAAAGTTGAAAAGTTGGTGGGTTTTTAAAGGTGTTTTTGTAGGCGTCTTTCAGCGTCATCCCAATTTACAACGTTCCACCAAGCGTCGATGTACGCATTCCTATTGGTCTTGTATTGGAGGTAGTAGGCGTGCTCCCATTGGTCTAATAGTATGATTATTGGTAGGTCGACTATATGGTTTATAAAGTGGTTTTCAACGGTGGTAAATACTAGTCTACCAAGGTCTTTCTCATAGTACATTATTGTCCACCCCGAACCAGTGAGGGACCGCATAACGTCGGTGTAAACCTGCTTGAACCTATCGAACCCACCGAACTGTTTGTCAATTAGATCGCCCAGCTTGCCTCCTGGTTTGCCTCCGCCTTTGGATCCAGGTGAACCCATGTTCTGCCAGAAGACATTGTGCAGACGTGCCCCGTTCGAGTTGAACACAAAGTTCCTAACCACACCAGCCCAATCGTGGTCCTTGACGTCGCCTCTGAATATCTTCTCAATCTTGTCAATGGCTGCGTTAGCTCCATTCACGTAGCCTTTATGGTGCACATTATAGTGCAGGTCCATTATTTCCTTGCTTATATGGGGTTCCAGTGCGTCGTAGTTGTATGGAAGAGGAGGAAGCTCGTATTTTTTCAACTCTGGTTTAAAAGTAGACATTTACGGTCTTGTGCATCTCTACACACAAGTATTTAGCTCTTACGAGTACGCGCCTTACAAGTTAGGGTTTAAACCATTTCACATAGTGACTATGCGTAATTGTAGGGTGTGATAGCCCCTCGAAAAGTGCGATGGGTTATAGCCAAATACATAATAAACCAACACGGATAGTCACGGTTAGGAATGTGAAAGGTGGTGCTATTGGACTCCCTCATACGGTTCGTTTAACAGCTTGGACATCAGGTTTAGCGGATAGTTAGGGGAAGTGAGCGCCCTATTGGCTCTATTTTTGTTCTTGTTTTCTAACCATTAATCGCACCACTAGTAGGCCGACAAAGTATAGGCTAGAGAGGGTTAGACCTATCACGGTCTCCATCAACCCACCTGTTGCACCAGGCGAGATGAGTAGCGCTATGAAGAAGCATCCTAGCACAGCCCAGCGCCAGCCAGACCTCCACGTCTCATAGCTCACTATACCAATGTAGGATAGACCTACCATGAAGACCGGCAACTCGAAGGACAATCCGAGCGCCACCATATAGGCCACCACAATTGTGATAAAGGAGCGCACACTCATAGTTGGTTCAATTCCCAGACTAACAGTTAGCGTGTGTATCACGCTGAAGAGCACCGGTAAAACCACTTGGTAAGCGAAGAAAACCCCTGCAACAAACAGTATCGTTGCAGGTATGACCAAGCTTTTAGCCAGCTTTTTTTCATGGGGTGTGAGCGCCGGTGAAACAAAGGCGCTTATCTCGTACGCCCACACAGGTACACTAAACACGCCGGCGAGAAGTGCCGCGACATACAGTGTGGATACCAGCGCGTCGAACGACCCAATATTGATAAGTGTGAACTGCTTGTAGACGAAGTGGTCAACCATTAGGTGGAACACTTGGGTGCTAATGCTGTCGAAAAAGCTTGGATAGGGATAGTAAACAACAATTGAGCCTAAGTCGCTCCTCCTGAGCGTGAAAAAGAAGAAAAAGAGAAACTCAACACCAAAGATTATGATGGCTATTGTGAGCCTATAGGAAAGCTCTGATATATATGATAGAATCGAGTTGTGTTCGGGTTGGTCACGACTCAAAGTGTGCTAAGCCAAACTACGGAGGCGGTGATTTTAAACCCACCACAAGGTCTACGTCGAGCTCTGAGCGCGCGCCTTTTTGAGCTCCTTGAGCTCACGTTCCAACTGCTCTATCCTCGCCTCAATGGATGATTGATCAGCGCCCTGAGACGAGTTGGGCAGCCTTTCATCGTTCACAGCTGCAGTTACCCGTTGCTCGGAACCCGCGTTGTTTGACGTAGCGTCAACCGGTGATTTTTGCACGCCACCCGCTTCACCCATGGCCTTGATTTCTCTCTCCACTTCAACCTGCCCACGTCTGAACTCACCCATAGCCCTACCCAAACCTCGGGCTAGCTCGGGAATCTTCTTCGAGCCTCCGAAGAGCACAAGTGCAACTACCAGTAGGATCACCCAATCGGTAATACTACCGATCATATTGAATAAACAATGCTTGCGCCACTCTTAAAGCCTACTATACCCACCCTTTAGGCAATAGCGCCCTGTAGCGCTCAAGGATCACAGTCAAAGCATTAGTTGGAATCCGGGATCACCACCAACCAGCGTGGAAGCCCACCCCCTCTGCGGGTGGGGGAAATGTGAAGAGTCTGTATAACGACGTCCCCACTATGGGTGAAGGGCAAACCAACACATAAAGGCGTTGCGGTCAACTAAACCGGTAAACAGCGGGTTATTGAAACCTATGGAAACACCCCCCACCCCAGGTGTTGATATTGTGTTCGATCTTGGGGGCATACACGCTAAATAAGAGCGCAAGATCTGAAAATGCTTAATGGATTCTTGATTAGATGCCGCTTTAGGTGCTTGCCCCAATCTATCGTGGCGCAAAGCGGGTCTGTTTTATATTTGTATTAGGCTAGTTATGCCTTGTGAGCGAGGAAGAATTTTGGAGGTTTTATCGGAAAATTGAAAGTGTTGCACACTCATCTCTTGAAGAGTTTGTGCATAGTGACGAGCTGTTGAATCAGGCCATCGAAGGAATACGTGGATGTCTACTGGTAGTCGAAGGTGAGGCCAGATGGCTTGCAGAGAAAATGGGTTTAAACGCTGACGGTAGCATTGTGGAGCTCTCTTGGACGCTTGCAAAGGCGCATGTGATAAGCCCAAAAATACTGGATGACTTAGAAGACGTCTATAGAATTTCTCAAAAAAAGGTTGATAGGTTAACGGTCTACTCAGCTCTTATAAAAAGCATGGAGGTTGTTGAGGCGTTGTGGAGCTCGATCAAAGCACAACTAGACAAGCTAGCAAGCCACTAAGCACACCAGATAACATTTCCCGCGTTTGTGTTGTCCCATGCCTGACGGTAGCCTTACGTGTGTTTTTATGATAAAACTGTAAGCCTTATAATAAATGCGCGCACACTAAATCTTAATGAGCAAGCTGTCAGACTATTTGGAGCTCATGAAGCCCAGGCTCATACCCCTCCTACTACTTGTGGCAATAGCCAGCATGGTTGTTGCAAAGGGGGAAGCATTAGGTGTCAGGCCTCTTCTAGAGATGGTCGTACTCGGCTTTATCGGGTTAGGTGGTTCAGCAGCCCTGAACAACTACTTTGATAGGGACATAGACTCCCAAATGGTTAGGACAGCAAGTAGGCCAATACCGGCTGGGAGGGTGTCCCCAAAGAATGCCCTAGCATTCGGTTTTGCGCTTATCGTTTTCTCGGTTGCCCTCACAGCCATCCTGCTCAACCCACTTACAGCTTTTATAATTGGTTTAGGGGCTTTCCTTTATGTTTGGTTCTATACCTTAAAGCTCAAAAGGAACACGCCTAGCGCAGTGGTGTGGGGTGGACTCGCTGGATCAATACCAGCGTTAGGAGGGTGGGCTGCTGTGTCGAACACGGGTTGGCTCACCCCCATCTTAATATTTATGGTGGTCTTCTTCTGGCAACCGAGCCACTTCTGGTCTCTTGCTCTCCTTGTAAAGCAGGACTATGATAGGGCGGGCGTTCCCGTGCTACCCGTTCTAGAGGGGGAGGGTAAAGTTGTGTCGAACGCCATCCTCTACAACATCCTGGTTTTACCGTTCACATACCTTGTGTTTGTGACGGGAGGACTGCACGCCTTCTACATTTACTCTATAACAGTGTTAAACATCTTTTTAATAGCTTTCTCGGTTATCGCTCTTCTTGTTAGGAGGAGGAATGTTTACAGGTCGAATTATAGGTTTTCTCTCGCCTACATGTTTATGTTTCTACTCGCACTCATAGTGGGCAAACTAGCCTGAACTAGTCTTCTCACTAGTCGCATCCTCCGCATCCATATCGGTTGGGACTATGAACTCGTCTGAGACCACCCTCTTTCTATACATGAATCCCTCGTACACCCCATGCCAGTGGTCAACGCTTTGCTCGCCTATCTTCCAACACAGATAGACCTCTTCGCCGAGCCTGAGAGCTGGAAAATCTACAAGCCCCTCATAAATGTCTTTGAGTAGGCAGCCCTTCTCTTGTAGATTGACCACCAACTCCGCTAGCTCACTATAGAGCATTTCGAGTCTGATCCTCATGGTCACCTGGTCGAACACCTTTGATCCGGAAGTGGTTGGTGCCTCCAAATTGTCTCGTATAGAGTCTATCTCAGTCTGTTTGAGTATTATCTTTTCGACGATGTTACGCACTTCGGGTAGAATCATGTTTGCCGACTCCGGTGTAAAATACTTTTTCTTTTGCACAATAACAATATTCACCTAAGATGAATAAATCGATGACGCCATCAGCACGCATGTTTAACAAATATTCACCCAATCGGCGCACAATAGTTGTCAATACCTCTATTTGTGGGTGTATGTATTTGTGCATGGTGGCGTTGAGCTCGGAAAAAGAGTACTATGTCGTGTACCCGAAAAAGAGGTCTGCCGTTAGCGCCGACGAAGTCGACCGGATTATTGTGGTGGCTCAGAATTCGCTTGCCGAGGTAGGCGAAATAAGTGATGAACACGCAATAAGGCTTGTTTTCCCAGATAATTTCCAGGCTAGGGAGTTCAAACAGAAGCTAACCAACTACTTTCCAAATTGGGCTATGAGGAGGCTTTCGAAGAAGTCGTAGAGACCGCTTGGAAGGGTTTTTGTGTTACTAACACCTTGAGTGTGTGGTGCTTATGCCGAGTGAAGCCATGAGATATGTTGAAGAGGCTCGGAGGATTGTCTCCGAGCAGAACGATTGGAGGGGTAAGATGACGCTTAACCTAATAGCCAGCGAGAACGTGATGAGTCAAGGCGCAGCAAGCCTCTATAACTCGGATTTCGAACACAGATACGCCGAAGGGGAAATAAACGAGCGATACTATGAGGGTACAAAATATGTGGATCAGATTGAAGCATTACTCGAAGAGGCGCTTAGAAAGCTCTTCAAGTGTACGTACGTCAACTTCAAGCCTGTGTCTGGTGCGCAAGCCAATCTCGCGGTGTTCTATGCCTATGCGAAGCCGGGAGACTCGGTGATGAGCCTCGACGTGCCGAGCGGTGGGCACATAAGCTATAGGGAGTTCGGGGCGGCTGGGTGCAGGGGTCTCACAGTCCACGACATACCCTTCGACCCCTATAAGCTCGAGGTGGTCCTAGATGAGTTGCGCGGAAAAGTGCGCACGGCAAAGGAGAAGCTAAGGATAGTCACATTAGGGGGTAGCCTATTCCTATTCCCACACCCCGTGAGGGAAATAGCCACCATTCTACGAGAGGAGGCGCCAGACCAGGACGTGGTGATACACTATGACGCGGCTCACGTTTTAGGACTCATTGCTGGAGGGGTGTTCCAGGATCCGTTGAGGGAAGGGGCTCAGGTGGTTTCTAGCTCAACCCACAAAACCTTCCCAGGACCCCAGGGCGGTCTTATCCTTGGTGAGGGATTAACAGACAGGAAGGTTTCGGCCATTCGGAAAGCCGTGTTCCCGGGATTGGTTTCCAACCACCACTTACACAGGCTTCCAGCACTACTATATGTCACGGCCGAAATGTTGGAGTTTGGGAGGGAATACGCCGCACAGACAGTGAGGAATGCTAAGCGCCTTGCCAAGGCATTGGATGAGCTCGGCTTCAAAGTTCTTGGGAGGGAAAAGGGTTATACCGAGTCGCATCAGGTAGCATTTGATGCATCAACTATTGGAGGAGGATCGTACGTGGCATCTAAGCTGGCTGAGGCCAACATAATCGTCAACAAGAACCTTTTGCCAGGTGAAAACTCGAAAAACTCGAAAAACCCTTCTGGTATACGCATCGGGGTCCAAGAAATAACACGCTTCGGTATGAAGGAGGAGGAGATGGAGCGCATCGCCCATATGATGGCCGATGTAATCCTTAACAAGACTGAGCCATCAAGGGTGGCAGAGGATGTCTATAGGTTGAGGGCTGATTTTCCAATTATAGTGTACACGTTCGACGCACACCACAGCCAACATAGGGTGTGATGCAGCACATCCGACCACACACTTATATTTGTTCGCATCTAGTGTGTGTAAACGCGATGGCAACAGTGCTGTTTGATGGCGTCTACAGGGTTGAGGTGGAGGGCTACGGTGAACAACTCGCAACACTCAACCTCGTACCGGGAGTGCGTTCATATGGTGAGAGACTTATACAAACCGAGTTCGGGGAGCTCCGAGTCTGGGATCCCTATAGGAGCAAGCTCGCCGCGGCAATAAAGAAGGGGGTGCGCACGCTGCCAATATTATCTGGTTCACATGTCCTCTACCTAGGCGCTGCGGCTGGGACAACAGTGAGCCACGTCTCGGATATAGTGGGTCGAAGCGGTGTTGTCTACGCTGTAGAATTTTCTGCTAGATCCATACGTGAGCTACTTGTGGCCTGTGAGGGCAGGCAAAACGTTGTGCCCATCCTCGCGGATGCGAGGCGACCGATGGACTATAGAAAGTATGTGGATTGTGTGGATGTGGTTTACGCAGATGTGGCCCAACCTGATCAGGCTGAAATCACAGCTGAAAACTCGAAGGTCTACCTGAAGAAGGAGGGTTGGGTTGTGCTCAACGTTAAGGCTAGAAGTGTTGATGTGGCAGTGGAGCCCGCCAGGGTTTATGAGCAACAAAAAAAGGTCCTCTTGGATACGGGCTTCAAAATTATTCAGGAAGTCGAGCTTTCACCGTACGAAAAAGACCACGACTTTATAGTAGCAAAACTCGCACGCTGAGGTGCGCTCAAAAAGCTTTGACTTTGGGATTTTGTAGAGTCTAGGCTTTGAGTATCACAGTGTGGTGTCACATGGTTGAGGAGATTTGCACATCTCCCTGTACGCTAGCGTGGTTTTTGCGCAGTGATGGTGCGCTATGGCGACTCACCCCTCTTTTAATGTTCTCCTTAGAGTCTTCCAAGTTCTACGCGCAAACTCCGGTATGGCGCCGGTCTTTACATAGTACTCTCTTACAAAACTTATTGTTCGCGGGTCGCTGGGGTAGCCGCTTCCCACTTCGCCGTAAATCTTCTTTAGCTCGCTTATTCTCCTGTCGCGAGTAACCTTGGCCACAATGGATGCGGCTGATGTAACGGTGTATTTTGAATCGGCTTCGTGCTCGCAGATGAAAACAGTGTTCGGCGCCCTTTTGGTCAGCTCGACGCAGAACCTACGCTCGTCAACGTCAACGGCGTCAACAAATATTTCGCCAACCCCTAGCTTCAACGATATCTGAGCCATTTTTAAGAGTTCAAGCTGGTTGAGATTGTATCCATGTTTAGACCTAGAATCAATTTCTTGGGGGGTTATCTCCACCACTTCAACCTTGTCGGCCATACTTGTGATAATGGGATAGAGTCTTTCTCTCCTAGTTGGTGACAACTGTTTGGAGTCACGAACACCGATTCGTTTAAGCTCATCTAAGCGTGGCTTTTTGATTGCCACCCCCGCGATAACGAGCGGTCCTAGAAGCGCACCCCTACCCGCCTCATCTATTCCACCAACACATTCATCAACGAACAGACTATCTTCACCACCTACAAAACTATTTAATAGGATTTAACAGTTACGCACAGATAAGGCGCTAGTATGGGTTGGGAGTCACACACCAAGCAGGTTGTTGAGGGGAGAACCATTCTCTATGTCCCAGATATAACGGTGTACGCTAAGAGGGGGGAAAGAGTTGGACCGTGGAGCGCACCAGTGTTCTATAACCCAAACGCTTCGGCCACTAGGGATATAAGCGTTGGTATAGTGGGCGCTTTGGGGAGTAGCCCGAGTGTACTTGACGCCATGTGTGGTGTGGGTGCACGCGGCCTTAGAATAGCCGTGGAGTCGAATGCATCCGAAGTTGTGATTAATGACGTCAACCCCGACGCGCTCGAATTAGCCTACATGAGTGTGAAGGCCAACGGAGTTGTCGGTAAGGTTCACATCGAATCGGTGGGCGCACACGCCCTCTGCGCGGCCTACGACTATAGGGAGGGGTTTGACTATGTTGACGTCGACCCCTTCGGCTCCGCTGCACCATTCGTCCCCGCAGCGCTTCTAGCCGTTAAGCGTGGGGGCGTGCTCGGTGTGTGTTCGACGGATGCCGCAAACCTTTGCGGCAACAGGCCGGAAGCACTTTACAGACTGTACTTTGCAAAAAACACTTACACACTTGGGGTTAAGGAAGCGGGGCTAAGGATACTTGTCGGCTACGTGGTTAGGGTGGCTGCGACCATGGGTTTTGCTGCGCTACCCCTACTATGCTATCATTACGGCGACTATTTTAGGTGTCACTTTAAGCTCAGCCGAACGTCTAGCGTCGCCCAGGACCTTATGAGGCAAATAGGTTACCTGCATCACTGTTTTGATGGGTTAGAGTACTTGGGTTCAGCGGTTTGCGGCAAATGCGGACGGCTCCCTGAGGCTGGGCCGCTGTGGACGGGTCGCCTCACATCCGGTGATTTTCTTAGAGCTGTTCAGGCAAGGGTAGGTGTGGTGGAATCGCAAAGCTGTGTAAGAGCCACAAACCTGT
Source organism: Thermoprotei archaeon (assembly GCA_038884175.1). Lineage (GTDB taxonomy): Archaea > Thermoproteota > Thermoprotei_A > Marsarchaeales > Marsarchaeaceae > ECH-B-1. Next base: position 10,090 of record JAVZKQ010000005.1, read on the forward strand.
TGCAAACCCTTTCTATCGAGGATGATGTTACGCTACCATATATCAGCGTTCATAGGCTTGTCAAAGGCTTGGGTGTGAGTCCACCCAGCACCCAGAGACTAATTATGAGGCTGCGTGCACAGGGTTACGCGGCGAGCGCCACACACTTTGACCCTAAGGGGATCAAGACGGATGCGCCTCTAAATCAAGTGGTGGACACAATACGCCACATTGGTGGCAAGATGGTTTAAACTATACCCACAGGTGTGTCTTGGTATGGTTGATTTAGAGTTTCTCGCAAACAAACTGCTCGACATAAATAGGGAGCAAGCCAAAAGAAAGCTTGCGGAGGAGTATGTTATTTCAAAGGGTATGGATACAAAAACGGCTTTACTGTTCGCGGAAGCCGTTTTAGAAGAGGTTGAGCATAGTAGGAAAAAGCCTCTCACCCCTTTTATGAGGGAGGTTATTGGTCTTCGTTCAAGCGGGGTTAAAGCTGGGGTGTTCGGCGTTGGGTCACGAGGGGAGGGAGACTTCCTAGTACACTCACTAATCGCGCGCATAGCGCACACGGCAAACACACACTCGAAGTTGAAAGTTGTGCTTGAGCCTATTGACCACGATGATGTGGGGGGTGTGGCGCTCGATGGGAGCGTCATTGTTGGTTCAATCGACGGAGCCCATTCGAGACTTGGCGGCTACCCATTCCTTATGGGCTTTCATGCGGCGCGCGCGGCGCTACGCGACGTGTGCGTAAAGGGTGCAAAACCCCTCTTCATAGTCGATGATATACACCTCGCCGACGACGGGGATATTTCAAAAATATTAGAGTTCGTGGCCGGAGTGGCCGCCGTATCAGAGATAAGCGGTGTCCCCCTAGTGAGTGGCAGCACCCTTAGGGTTGGGGGAGACATGGTGTTGGGTGACAGACTCGTAGGCGCCGTTGGCTGTGTGGGCTACTCGGATTCTGGTATCGCTACAAAAAACCGTGTTAGGGTTGGGGACGAGCTGATAATGACCGAGGGAAGTGGTGGAGGCACAATCACCACAACGGCCATATACTCGGGTCAACCAGACGTGGCTATGGAGACGTTGAACCTCGACTTCTTCTTTGCGGCGGAAGCCCTCAGAGGGGCTGGACTATTTCGCATGGTGCACGCAGTGACCGATGTCACAAACGGAGGATTAAGAGGCGACCTTCAGACCACCGCAAATAGCTCATCTGTAAAGATAGTGGTCGACCGTGGGAAAATCAACTCACTGATCAACCCGAGGGTCAACACGATGCTTGTCAAGCTGGGAATAGACCCCCTAGGGTTGTCTCTCGACTCTCTACTAGTGTTTAGCCCACCCAACCTAACCCAAAGGATTCTAACTGAGTTGAGTCGTGTGGGTGTTAGGGCTGGGGTTATTGGCAGGGTTGAAAAAGGCGAGGGTTGCTATATTATAGAGCGGGGGGTTGAGACTCCTCTTACACCACTCTTTCGGGAGTCACCCTATACAAAACTCAAAAAGCTAGTGGGTGCTGAGCCTCCTGAACGCAAAAAGGAAATGGCGACACTTCTCGAATTGGCTACACGTAGGGCGCTGAGAAAGAAGGCGAGGGTTGTAAAGAGGGTTCTAAGTAGGTATAGAAAACAGTAACTAATCTCTTATTAAGCGCGCCCCACCACTCCAAGGAGAGCACACATAGTTTTTGTCAACAAGATGGTGGATGTCGCCGGCTAGCCTAGCGGCCTCCTTGTCCCCCCTAACTAGGAAGTAGATTGTGGGGCCAAAAGAACTCATACCCGCCCCAGCCGCTCCATGCCTGAGACCTTCTACCATCAGGTCTCTTACGGGTTGAGGTTGAAGCTCTAACTCTCTCTTTTTAAAGCCCGTTTTCTGTAGCATATTTAACGCCTCACCGAACTCTTCAAGCTCTCCTTCAACAGCGGCTGGAAGAAGTTTGAGAAGCACAATTCTTGAGGTTAGGCCCACCTCTTCTGAGGGTATCGGTGCAAGCATGTCAAAGGCACTCCTCTCCGATTCCCCGTACACCCGTCTCCCACCCTTTGGAACAGCCACCACAAACCTCCAGTCGGTTGGGAGACACATTTTGACGATGGGTTTAGCCGGTTCGAGACCATCAGTGTAATCGGAGGGCGTAAAGCCGATTTTCCCCATTGAGCCAAAACGGTGGCCACCATCAACTATCAAGGAGCCTCCTCCCTCAAAGGCTGCCACACCTATACCCGAAGTGCCACCTCTACCCATAATGCGCGCCAACTCACGCACACCGAAGTCTAAGCCCATAGCTTCTGAGAGCGATCTGCCCACGCTGAGCGCGAGCTGGGTGGTGGAACCAAGCCCAACATGCCTCTCAAAACACTCCTCCAAGTTGAGCTCAACACTCACTGTTCTTTGAACAGTATGAAAATACCTTTTTGCAAAGGGGCGCAGCTCTTCGTGGAGCGCTTCCCTCTCCGACAAACGCGCCGCCACTCGTATAACGGGTTGGGATAGCGCAATGCCCACGCTGCCGTCAACCCTACCAATAGACCCATTCATATCCATTAAGCACACGTGTAATCTCGCGTGAGCCTCCACCTTAATTGTTCCACTCATACCGAGCACACCTAGTGTACACGTGCACCCACCACTAAGCGCTGCGAATAATCAGAGCTGTTTTATACCTGTCAGCCCACCTTGGTGGATACGAACTCTATGAGACACCGAATCTCTGTTGTGGCTGGGCGCTACGCATAAGCTCGATTGATTTACCCTGACTTGGCTTAACAGTTTTGAGCGCCTCAAACAGGTGTTCGGCTCTTAGTTTTGGTTCGGCACCATTCTTTTCCTTTAACTCGACGTACTCCCGTATGGCTAGCTGCACAGCCCTGTCAACCACACCTTTAAGGTCGGCGCCACTGTAGCCATCGGTTAGCTGGGCAAGCTTTAGATAGTCTATGTCATCATCATGCGTGTGCTTGTTTACATAGAGCTTGAGGATGGCGCTCCTCGCAGACAAGTCAGGTAGGGGTACGTATAAGATCTTGTCAAATCTACCGGGGCGAAGAAGCGCTGGATCCACGAGTTCGGGTCTATTTGTAGCTGCCATAACCACTACTCCATTGAGTTTGACCAAGCCGTCCAACTCTGTTAGTAGTTGGCTCACAAGCCTCTCTGTAACGTGGTTGTCTTCGGCTGACCTTACAGGCGCGAGCGCCTCTATCTCGTCGAAGAAGATGATGCATGGGGCTGCCTGCTTAGCTCTTCTAAACACTTCCCTTAGAGCCTTCTCGCTTTCACCCACCCATTTGGAGAGGAGGTCTGAGCTCGTTACTGTTATAAAGTTGGCTCTACTCTCTGAAGCCACGGCGCGAGCGATAAGCGTCTTACCAGTACCAGGCGGACCATAAAGCAGAATACCTTTGGGTAGCTCAGCGTTTATCTTCGTGTAGAGTTCGGGGTATTTGAGCGGCCACTCAATAGATTCCATCAACTCCTTTTTAACATCCTGCAAACCAACAACATCATCCCATTTAGTGGTGGGCACCTCTATTCTAAACTCCCTCAAAGCCGAGGGCTCAATCTCCTTTATGGCCGCTAGAAAATCACTTCTTGTAACAGCGATTGAAAGGTCTAGGTCGCTTATCCCATAGAGCAGGTCCTGCGTCTTCCTCTTCAATGCTTGAAGTGTTGCTTCGCGTACGAGTGCCGCTAGATCCGCGCCAACGAAGCCATTTGTTAACTCCGCTATTTCTTCTAAGCTCACATCCGAAGCAAGCGGGAGCCTTCGAGTGTGGACCTTCAAGATCTCAAGCCTAGCGGGCGCGTCGGGTGCAGGTATCTCTATCTCCCTGTCGAACCTACCAGGCCTCCTAAGCGCCGGGTCCACGGCGTTCACCCTGTTTGTCGCACCTATCACAACAACCTTATCACTGGGCGAGAGGCCGTCCATCAATGTTAGCAGCTGGGAAACAATCCTTCGCTCAACCTCCGTAGATGTATTATCCCGACTAGGTGCGAGAGAGTCTATTTCATCTACAAATATTATCGATGGAGCCGTCTTCTCTGCCTCCTTGAATATGTCTCTCAACCTTTTCTCACTTTCACCATAATACTTACTGCCGATTTCTGGTCCGCTGATAAGGTAGAAGTTCGCCTTAACAGTGTTGGCCACGGCGCGAGCGATAAGCGTCTTACCAGTACCAGGCGGACCATAAAGCAGAATACCTTTGGGTGGCCTAATTGAGAAAGTCCTAAAAAGCTCAGGTCTGAGCAGGGGAAGCTCGACAAGCTCGCGTAGCTTCTGTATTTGTTTTGTCAAACCCCCCACATCCTCGAACGTCACAAGTGGGACGCCTTTCGGCTGAACTTTTGCGGGCTCCCTCACCATTTCAATCCTTGTGTTGTAGCCAACCACGACAGCCTCATCTTGGGGTGAATAGTCTTCCACAGTTGCGTTGATTAGTTTGCCGCCGACGCGCACACTTATCACGTTACCCCTACACAGTGGTCTACCCCGCAGGGAGATCATTACTTCCCTGAGGTCCGGCTGCCCCTTAAAGTCCTCAGGGTAACCCAAAACCAACCTCTCAGCGGTCTTGGGCTCAATCTTGCGCACAACTACACGGTCGCCCAGTGTGACACCCACATTGAGGAGCGTCTCCTCGTCAACCTTCATAATTCTTCTCCCATAGTCGCGTGAGTCAGAGGGTAATGCGATAAGCCCTGTACGCCTGTAACCTATAGCTAAAATCGGGTCGTTGGCCGATAAGCCGAGCTCCTCCAGTACTTTGGGGTCAATCTGGGCGACCCCTCTACCCCAAAACTTTCTGTCCATTGATTCTAGCTTGACCAGCGCTTGTCCAGCCACCTTAACCAAATATTATAGTGTGCACCAACATTAAATCGTTTTTGCACGGCACTTCAATTCTTCTTAGAAAAAGTCGTCGCGATTCAGCAAACTTATCTTACGCCTTAGGATTGTTGGAGTTATGCGCGAAACCGATTCGTGCTGCAAGAACGAGATAAGGGTGGCTGTTGCAGGGGTTGGATCCGCTGTGAGCGGTATGCTTCAGGCTGTCGAGTTATATTCAAAGGGTGAGGCTCAAGGGTTATTGCACCCCGCACTATCAGTCTACACACCCTCAAACATTAGGGTTGTAGCGGCTTTCGACGTTGACAAAGCTAAGATAGGAAAAAGCGTTGGCGAAGCGTTGTTCGTGCACCCCTGGAGCCTAGGTAAATATGTAGATGTACATTGCGACACGGTCGTCCAACCGGGTCTACTCCTCGACGAGGCGCCATTCGAAGTGGACACACACAGTTCTGGGTTCGATAGCGTTGTGGAGACGCTTAAGGCAAGCGGCGCCCAAGTCTTGGTGAACACTATAAACAGCGGTCTAAACAGGTCAACAGAAGCCTACGCTAGGGCTGCAATCAAGGCTGGCCTAGCCTTCGTCAACGCTACGCCTACACCTATTGCCACAAACACAGAGATAGAAAGAGAGTTTGCCTCGGCTGGCCTACCACTGCTCGGAGACGACCTTTTAAGCCAGGTTGGCGGAACAATTTTCCACACATACATACTCTCATTCCTGAATTCACGCGGTGTCAAAATAAAGCAGACCTACCAAATCGACGTTGGGGGAGGGCTCGAAAACCGCATAACTGTAGAGCAAGACGAGTTAAGACTTCACAAACGATCCATTAAAACATCCACGGTTACAAGCACGCTTCCCTACCCTGTCAAAGCGGTAACGGGTACAACAGAGTATGTCGACTATATGGGCAACAATCGTGAAAGCCACTTTGAAATCGTGGGCTCGACCACCCTTGGAGCCGAAGTAGAGGTTGAGATAACGCTTCGAACATCGGATGGTGCAAACGCCGCCGGACCACTAATAGACGCTGTGAGGGCGGCTAAAGTGGCGCTGGATAAAAGGGTACGCGGCGCAGTGGAAGAGGTGAACCCATACATCTTTAAGCTTGTGCGATCACCCGTCGACCCCATTAGCGCTCAGACCAATTTTCTCAAGTTCTTCGACTAGTTGGTGGTCAACGTGGTTTTCGAATACGGTATAATAATACATGGTGGAGCTGGTGCTCTCAAGGGTAGCATCGAGCTTGAAAAGTACAGCGACGGTCTTCGTAGAGCCGTGCTGAGCGGGTTCGGAAGGCTTGAAAACGGGAGTGCGCTGGACGCGGTTGTTCAAGCGGTGTACGAAATGGAGGAGGCTGGCGTATTCAACGCTGGCTTAGGTTGTTGCCTCACGGCTGAAGGCAAAGCGGAGGTTGACGCTGGTCTAATGGATGGGTCAAACCTGGCTGTGGGCGCAGTCGCCTCGCTCACAAATATCAGGCACCCCATACTAGCAGCCAGAACCATTATGGAGAAGACGGACCATGTGCTCATGGTTGGGGAGGGGGCGATGCGCCTGCTCGGCCTATACGGCTTTAAACCCGACCCAGAACTTGTAACAGAAGCAAAACTCAGAAAACTACGTGAACTCAAGGATAAATGGCTGAGTGGAAACGACAAGAAGATGGCTAGGAACCGTGAGGTTATGAAGGCATTGTCCCAGGGCACGGTGGGCGCGCTCGCAATAGACAAGAATGGAAACATTGCCGCCGCAGTATCAACAGGTGGCTACTGGCTCAAGCTTAGCGGTCGAGTGGGCGACACACCCATAGCGGGCGCAGGGTTCTATGCGGAGAATGGGGTTGGCGGAGCAGTTGCCACCGGAATAGGGGAGTACGCAATTAGACTCACCCTCTGCAAGAGAACAGTGGACCTAATCCGCAGCGGCCTGAGCGCAAAGAGCGCCGCCGAACGTGCAATCAGCGAAGTAAGCCATACCTTCGGTGAGGGCACAATGGGCATTATAACCATAGACCACAGTGGTGGTTACGGCTACTCCTATAACACAGAGGGAATGGGTAGAGCCATTATGTTTCGAGGCCTCAATGAACCATTGGTTGGTGTTTTCCAATAGAGCACGGGGGGCGCTTTGGGAAACGCAAGCACCCCCAAAACAGGGGGTTTAAATAGACATAGAATTTCGTACTCTAAGAAGTACTACCGTATAGGGGTTTAGTGGGATGGGGAGTAAAACCTCCAATTGGAGGTGGGATTTGCCCCAAACTTCAAACAAGGCTTGAAGTACAAGGGGGAGGCCTAGGCCCCTTGAGGCTTTGGAGCTGGTAAAACCAAAAAGCTGGACAGGTTTATTAAAGAGTGTATGAAACCCTCCTTTAGTTGGATATTTGCTAATTAGTTTGGAGGCGCAGTTAGTGGGGTTGGAAATATTTGCCAAACACACATCACCAAAGCAGTTTGGGTGGTGGCAACCGTAGGAAGCTACCCATGCGAATTAAGTTAGTTAATGCTACCATTTATGACTGATTAGTGGGATAGGCGCGAAAAGCCTTTTAGTCGTCGTATAGTTTGTATAATGAGATTTGGCTTGGATCAAGACGAATTTTTTAGAATGCTCATGTCAGAAGAGAGGAAGAAGTGGCAGAATCCGGGGGACATCCTCTCGAAGCTAGGTTTAAGTCGGGGTCACAGATTTCTTGATGTCGCCTCTGGGCCAGGTTATTTTGCCACTGAAGCCTCTAAAATTGTTGGTGAAAGCGGCTATGTTTATTGTGTGGACGCAGATCAGAGGGCAGCGGATATTTGCTTCCAGAACTTGAGTCGTATAGGATATAGAAACTTTAAGGTGGTTACGCGGCGCATAGAGGATGTCCAGCTACCCACCGCCCATTTCAACGTTGCTTTAGTTGCCAACGTTTTACACGATTTTGAAGACCCTGTTTTCGTGATGCGCAGAATTTACACGTCTCTTTGCGCTGAAGGGATCCTCGGAGTTGTGGATTGGAAAAAGATTGAGACTCCCTTCGGTCCACCTCTGAGTGTTAGACTCGACGAGGGAGAGAGTGTAAGGATTGTGGAAGAAGGTGGATTCAAAGCTATAGAAGTGGTCACCTCCTATCCGTACCACTACTTAATCAAGGCTAAAAAGACGGGTTACATTTAGACGCCCTGTATTCAAGCTGAGTGTGAGCATTATGTGTGCAGAATTCTTGGGACCAGAAGTATTCCTATGAGCATCACCGCGAGAACCGCAAACGAAAGCACAATGTAGATTTTATCCTTTTTATATATGAAGTCTAAACCGAGTTCGAACACACGAATTATGGGTGTAGCGACTAGTATGAGCACACCCACAAGGATTATTGCTTCTGGTCTACCCGCAGCCAAACCCTGTAGTAAGGTCACGGCAGAGTATTGGGAGGTGTTGGACACCGTCTTATCGTGGTCCAAGTAATAGAGCACCAATCCGCTGACCACGAATGCGGAGGACAATATCACACCTATGCGTAGCGTTAGGCTGACTACTCTTGCTAGGTCGGTCATGGTAAAACTCCCACCCCACGAAGTATAAGCTCCACTCCAAGGAGTATTAACACCACTGTGAAAATCTGTCGGAGTCTTCTATTGAGCATCTTATTCAGGTAGCGTGCCCCGAGTAGGGAGCCGATTAGTACTCCTGGTATTGTTGACGCTACGAGTATTGGGTCGATGAAGCCGAACGACCAGTAGAGGCCTGAACTTGTGGCCGCAGTGACCCCAATCATAAAGTTACTTGTGGCTGTGCTTATCTTGAAGGGGAGGGACATTGCGAAATCCATTGCAAGCACTTTGAAGGCGCCTGACCCTATACCAAGAAGCCCCGATATATAGCCTGCCAAGAACATACCTGCGACACCAAGTGGGTAACGCCGACCCTGATACTCAACAGTCTTCTTTAGGGCTTCATCGTAGTATGTACCGAAGAGGCTCAACTTTTTAGTAAAGTAGTCGGGTTTAACTCCTGTTGGGAGCTCGGATTTCATCCTGACAAAGTTGGGAAACGTTGAGAATATTAGAACCCCGCCAAACAGTACGCTGATTATAAATAGGAGGTGGAGCCTTTCAATTGTGTATAGTGTGAGAGATCCGAATATTGCACCTGTTGTTGTACCTATTTCGAGGGCTATCCCAACCCTCATATTCGAGAGCTCATCCCTTACATACGCAGAGGCAGATCCGCTCGAAGTGGAAATCGTAGATATCAGGCTTGTGCCCAACGCGTACTGAATAGGCACACCCAGTAAGAGGACTAGGAGCGGTGTTAGAACAACACCCCCTCCAAGGCCTGTAAGGGAGCCAAGCAGGCCGGCGATGAACGCTGCGAAAAAGATTTCAAGTGAAAACAAAGGGTTTATAATCAAAGTGGAGCCCACCGATCCCATCTCATACAGCGAGAAGCGAATGTTTGTGGGTTTGATTCGCTTGAAAGATGGTTCCAGAAAGCGGCTTGGCTGGTTACACCAAGTGTATAGGAGAAAAGCCAAAACGGTTTAAACTCGGAGTCCACTTCCCACTGTGTTAAGCCACGCCATGTCGAGCCAACCAGGTTATTTAAATTCTGTATCCCACTTGTTTGGATTGCAACCATAAAAACACCACGCCTTAAATTTTGTGTCGGAGGTTTTAAACCCATGTTTACCACAAAGACCGCCAAACCATAGTCACCAATATTCGCCTAAGGGAGCAGAAACCCTTCCATGTAGTGGTTTTCGGACGCGTGAAGAAGCGGTCCAAAATTAGCATGGCTCCAAAAAGAGTTTTAACCATACACCCCATTTTAAATCCGAGAATATAAGTTTGCCCAAAATATTGTTCTAGAAGGCTTTGGCGAAGCATCACAAGGCCACATCAACACTTGTTGGGGTGCGTTTCGGCTTAGATCCTCTAAAACTTTAGCCGGCACGTTTAAACCGCGCGCTGATTTCCTCAGGTAATGCCGCAAGCATTAAGGGGAGCATTATGGTCGCATCCCCAATCACAAAAGCGTGTTTGGATGAGGGTTTTATCTTTTTCCAGCTTATGGCCTCCTTGGGCCTTGCACCGCTTAGGCTACCATCATATTCGCTTGCAGTGGTCAAGTAGATAGCGTAATCCAAGCCATCCTTAAACTGGTTCCACCAGATGGTGTGGTGTTTGCTTATACCTCCACCAATGATTAGGGCACCTGTCCTTTTGGAGTCGAACACAATGTTTGATAGCTCCGACATGTCTTTGAGTATGTTGAGTGTAAAGTTGTGTGTCTGAGAGTATGTGAACACGTGTGTGCCCACTGCTCCATCCACAAAGCCTGGCACATACACTCTGACTCCGGCTGTGTGGGCGGCTCTAAGAATACTGTTATCGTCAACGGGTAGCTTTGAGGCGAAGAGGTCAACGAGTTCCCTCACACCCCACTCCCGCTTGGTGTCGGCTACCTCAGAGAGGGTAGAGTGGACGAATTTTTCGGTCAGAACCCCATAGTCTTCCACCGGTATGAATATATTACCTAGCCTGCTTATCTCCATCTCACGTAGCTCGACGTCGTCAGCATCGAAGGAGCCAAACGAGTAACGTGCGCCCAGTGTGCGTGCTATGTCGTGGTCAAGCGTTCCACATGTAGTGATTACAACCTTGAACATGCCGCTACCCACGAGCTGAGCCAGAACACCTCGTAGACCCGTGGAAACCAAATCCGCCGTAAAAGAGAGGAAGTTTGTCGACAACGGGTCGGAAAGCATTTCACACAGCACTTTAAACGAATCGGATAGGTGTCTGGCCATGAATCCACCCATTTTAGAGTATTCCTCCAAAAGCTCTGGCACACTCATGTTGGGTTTTATGTGGGCGTCCTGAACGCGTTCACCTAATAATCTAAGTCTATCTTCACTTGTTGACTCAACCAAAACAAAGCACCCTAAGAACCACTTACTCGCTAACACTTGGGTCTAGCGGTGATCCAAGATATTGCGTCGACCATAATTTGGAATATGCTGTCTGAGCGTCACGGACCGTATGGTGAGTTTATCTCTTCATCGTCGTTAAATTCATCTTCATCTTTCTCGGAGCCAAACTCTTCAGGTAGCTTTAACCTGTTTTTGGGTATCATTTGACCCTCAAGGCTCCTATCCACGTATATTTGACATCCGGTCCTGAGCGCCATCGCGATCGAGTCTGATGGGCGGGCGTCGATTTTAACAACACGGTCAGTTTTAATGTGTTTGAGGTAAATGGTTGCCGTAAACACGCTCTTTATTAGGCCATCGATCTTGACTTTATCCATCTCATAGCCAAGCTCATCCAGTATGTTTGCTATTAGGTCGTGTGTTATAGGCCTCTGAGGTTTGACGCCCTGTAAAGCGAGTTGGATGGACATTGCCTCAGGTTCACCAATCCATATGGGCAAGACCATTTTGTTCAATTCGTCAACCAAAAACACAACATCCTCTTCTTGCTCGCCACCCTTCACCTTATATACTCCAAGAACGCCAACCCTGATTTCCCCATCTTTTTCCTCCGTAACCATCAACCATATTACACTACGACATCCACATATTTAATCTGTTCGCTTCGCTGGTTTGGAAAATCACGTCTTCAAAATATGGTTTAGCTTAATTAATGGCCAAACACATGAAATACGCATTGAGTACCAAAGCTTTCTTTCATGTTGATTTTAGACCCCTCTTAATATTTGCACTATCCTTCCTAATTGACTTGGGATTGAGCTCAATAAACTTTGGGGTGCCGCTCTACGCATATAAGCTTGGAGCGCCACAATACCTTATTGGGCTGATAGCTTCAGCGTTTGGGTTGAGCTATATTTTTTCGGCCGTGTACTCAGTTAAGATCGCATTTGGAAGAAACCTAGCTAATACCATAACCATCCTCCTCTTAAGCTACACAGGTATTGCGGCCATCTATATCATCGTAAGGAATCCATTCCTTTTTATCGTGATTAGGGCTTTTGAGGGGTTCATACTGGGTAACCTCTACCCACTCACAGATACCTTGCCGGCTGCAAGCGGAAGTGGAAAGAACCTTGTACCATGGTATAACGCGGGTTGGGCGTTCTCGTATATTGTTGCACCGCTCGTGCTCGGCTACCTAATCACGCTGCTAGGCTTCAGCTCTCCCTTCACCTTTGCTGCACTCGCCACACTAAGCGCACTTGTGCTTATAAGAATGTCGGCTGGAAGACTCCGCCTCAACACGATGCAAAACACGTCAAAAAGGGTTTTAAGCCTAGGGAGGAACACCCTCAGCGAAATAGCTTTCCCAGCGTTTATAGCGGGTTTTATAACAGCCGTATTCTCATCACTCTACCCAGCATACTTGGCGAGTAGACGCTTCGGCTACGAGTCAATCGGTCTTGTTATGGGAACGATGGCGGCATCGAGAACAATCGTGCTAGCCGCATCAGGGCGTATCCAAGCGGCAATAGGTCTAGGTAAACTAAAAGCAATTGGCTACGCGCTATCAGTATTAATAGCCATCCCCACAGTACTGCATGGTTTGACCGAACAATTTATCTGTGCTCTCAGTGTCGGCGCAGGTGTTGGGCTGCTCTACCACGTGGGTCTGAGCAACTCCCTTAGCAAGGCCGGCGAGTACCAGACAAGCGAACTAGAAGCCTCTTTGGGCACGGGCTTCTTCAGCGGACCGCTACTAGGAGCGGCGATAAGCGACATATCCCCAAACTATGTGTATATGGGAGTATCAATAATACCGCTAATACCACTTATAAGCCTGAAGCGAAACACCAATACAAAACCAAATCAAGTCAGCTAGCAATTAAATCTTCATTCCATATATTGTGTGCACAGATCACTTAAGAAATTTAAAACTATTACAACCATTTTCATCGAACACTACGCTTGTGTATTATAAAAATTACCCGATGAGGTTAGCCTTTGCACGAGCAATTCGCTTACACACGATCACAAACCGCTTAGTCTTTTGGCCGTAGCGAACACATTGTCCAGCATTTCCTGTTTGAGTAATCCTGTCTGAGTATTCCTCCTACTTGGATGGTAGGAAGATACGAGGTAGAGGTCGCCACGGCTTAAAATTAAGCCGTGAGCGAACTTCTTCTTTTGGAAACCCAATAACCGGATGCACGAATCATACGCAATGCTTCCAAGGGCGACAATCACCTTCAGACTTTTCAGCAACTCCAACTCCCATTTAAGGTAGATGGAACAGTTCTCAAGCTCAGTTCTAAGTGGGCGATTCCCTGGAGGAACACATCTTAGGACAGCTGTTATGTATACATGCCACAGCTTTAAACCATCCCACCTATCGGTAGATGTTGGTTTACTGGCCAAGCCAACCCTGTAAAGTGAGCCCATAAGTGTGTTCCCAGAGGAGTCGCCTGTAAACATTCGACCAGTCCTATTACCACCGTGTGCAGCAGGAGCCAAACCAACAACAAGTATTTCCGCGTCTTTGTCACCGAAGCCTGGAAGGGGTTTACCCCAGTAAGTCCAATCCGAAAACCTTTTGGTCTTGGTCTGCGCTACACGCCTCCGATATTCGACAAGGCGTGAACACTTTTCACACCCCACGATGAAACTGTTTAGTTGAGCCAGGCTTTCAAACATGGGTTCCAAATCCTTTTCAAACTTGGAGGTTTAGATCAATGTTTAAACGTTTTGGAAGACTTGTGGATAAATGGGGTCCACTCACTTTAGTTACCCATGGTTTTTTTGTTTGTGGGTGTGATGGCTTATATCTTAGGGTGGGCATGAGTTTGTTGATGGTTGAGGATAGTCTGGATTACTCGAAGGTTGTTGAGTTGGCGCGTCAACTCAGGGTTAATGTAACCGATGAAGAGGCTAGAGTTATAGCGAGAGACCTATCAAAGGTGCTCGAATATGTTAGAAGGCTTGGGGAATTGCACCTAGAAGTATATGAGCCAACGTATAGTGTGAGCCCTTCAACAAGCGTATTAAGAGAGGACACACCCCAGGAGGGCCTTTCCGTGGAGGATGTATTCACAAACGCTGTTGGTGAAAAGGGCTTCATTAAGGCGCCCAAAATCTGAGTGATTGGTGATGGAAGCAATATTCAAGATGGGTGTAAACCGCATTGCTGAGTCGGTGAACTCGGGTGAGCTGAGCGCGCGGGAGGTTGTGGACGTATACCTCGAAAGGATTGCTAAACTCAACGGTGAACTCAACGCATACCTTTACGTTGACGGTGCTGGTGCTGATAGGACTGCTCGAGCTATTGATACCGCTGTGGCTAGGGGAGAGAAGCTGAGCCTCGCCGGTGTCCCAGTCGCCGTCAAGGATGTAATATCGGTTAAAGGCCTCCCCATCACTTGTGGGAGCCGTGTGCTAAGGGGGTATGTTGCGCCTTATGATGCAACAGTTGTGGAAAGACTAAAAAGGGCTGGCGCGGTGGTGCTTGGCACTACAAACACCGACGAGTTCGCCATGGGTAGCAGCACTGAGAACAGCGCCTACGGTGCGAGCCGTAACCCTTGGGCTGAGGACAGGGTTCCAGGAGGCTCCAGTGGTGGGAGCGCTGTAGCGGTGAGCGCAGGGATGGCTGCAACCGCCCTAGGTACCGATACTGGTGGCTCAGTTAGGCTACCTGCGTGCTTCACTGGATTGTTTGGTTTAAAGCCAAGTTACGGGGCGCTTAGCAGGTATGGTTTGGTGGCTTTTGCGAACAGCCTAGAACAGGTGGGTTTGTTCGCTAGGAGTATTGGTGACCTTGCGCTTGTGTACTCGGCGATGATTGGGGTTGATGCTAAGGACGGAACTACCACCAGCTTCCCTTGGAATATAAGTGAGGCTCTATCTAGGGGTGTCGAAGGTTTGAGGCTTGGAGTCCTGACCCAGCTGGCTAGTAAAGGTACGCACGAAGCCGTGCTAGTAGCTCTATCTAAGGCTTGTAAGGAGTTGGAGAAAAGCGGAATGAGTTTGGGTGAAGCCAGTGTTGAACACATAGGCTACAGCTTGGAGGCCTACTATCTGATAGCTATGAGCGAGGCGTCGAGCAATCTGGCTAGATTCGACGGCGTGAGGTATGGTGCCCACCCCTCTTACCAAGGCGACTGGAACGAAGAGTATTCCCAGGTGAGGAGCCTGTTCGGCTTGGAGGTAAAGCGAAGAATAATACTCGGCGCCTACGCGCTTAGCGCTGGCTACCAGGAAATGTATTATGGTAGAGCCTCCAGGTTCAGAACGCTGCTAATACAAGAGTTTCGAGAAGCATTCAAACATTTCGATATACTTATAGCGCCAACCTCACCAACACCCGCCTTCAGATTCGGCGAAAAAACTCATGACCCACTCACAATGTATCTTAGCGATGTTGACACAGTACCAGTTAATCTCGCCGGGCTACCCGCACTCAACGTTCCTGCGGGCACCTATACTAGTGGGGGTATAACATTGCCTCTGGGCTTGCAGCTCATAGCCCCATATGGGAGGGACGACCTACTCTTTACTGTAGCATCCCACCTTGAGAGAAGTGGTTTGAGTGTGGCAAGGGTTGTGGAGCCTTGGGGGAGAATAGTGTGAGAACTGTTACATCTAAGGACATGACTAGGCTTGAACGCAACTCTGCGTGGTTTGGCGTTGATAGTTTCCTGCTAATGGAGAACGCCGGAAGACGTGTTGCAGAAGAAGTGAGTAAGCGTTATACTGGTAGTATAGCCGTGGTTACTGGTTCGGGGGGGAAGGCGGGTGACGGCTACGTCGCTGCGAGACACCTTAACTCGATGGGCTACAAGGTTGCGGTGTACTACTTGGTGGAGCCAACACTTAACGAAAATCAGGCTGCACGCTCACACTGGGAGATAACCCGCAGACAAACGTCAATAAAGTTGTCGAGGTTCCAAGGCGAAGTTGAGGCGGATATAGTGGTGGACGCATTGCTTGGCACAGGTTTCAGGGGCAAGCTTCGAGAGCCCTACCGTTCTGCTGTTCACGCTATTAACACATCTGGTGCAAGAAAAGTGTGCATCGACCTTCCAAGCGGGCTAGAGGCAGATTCAACTGTTCTAAGCGAAGAGTACGTTAAGTGTGATTTGGTTGTAACTATGCACGCGCCCAAACCCTGTCTTCAAGCTTTAGAGGGGGTGGAGGTGGTGGTGGCCAACATAGGTGTGCCCCCTGAGGCAGAACTCTTCGCGGGACCTGGGGACATAGAGGTGAACTACCCACACCGGCAACCCCTAATGAAGAAGGGTGATGGTGGTAGGGTTATTGTCGTAGGGGGCTCCGCGAAATATACTGGTGCACCCATACTAACGGTTTTAGGCGCATTTAGGGGTGGAGCAGACTTGGTGCACCTAGTGGCGCCGAGGCAGGTTGTCGAGGCGGCTAGAAACCAGGTACCCGAACTCATATGTCACGAGTATCGGGGTGACCATCTAAATCTGGGTTCACTCGAAGTTATGAGCGATGTGATAGCGAGGGCGCGGTGTGTAGCAATTGGGCCAGGTTTAGGCTGCGATGCGGAGATTGCTCAGAGCGTGCGGAAAATAATTGAGGTGTGCTCTGAAAGGTCGATACCGTTGGTGGTTGATGCGGACGGGATTAGATGTGTGGGTCACTTGATAACGGAAGGGTGGACCCCGCCACGGGGTGTCATTTACACACCTCATGCTGGGGAGTTCGAGATTCTGGCTGGGGTCAAACCCAGTGTTGATCTAACGAGCCGAGTTAAACAAGTATGGGAGCTAGCGCAGAGATTGGGGTCAACAGTGCTACTTAAAGGTAACTGTGATATTGTGGCTTCACCATTAAGAGTGAGGCTTAGCGCAACGGGCACACCCGCAATGGCCGTAGCTGGGACAGGCGACGTACTCACAGGGCTTATAGCCACTATACGAGCTAAGGGTGTAGACGACTTTGACTCTGCACTTACAGGTGTGTGTGCCCTCGGGTTTGCTGGCAGCCTAGCCTCTAAACTTATGGGCGAGCAGCTTATAGCACGCGACATTGTGCAACATTTACCAGAGGTCCTGGCGGACCCACAGGCGGCAGCTGAACGGGTGGGTGTTAGAAGACTCCCCGACGAGGTTTTGGGTGATATGAGTTGGGTGAATCTGGTCACAGGGTAATGATTGGCCTCGAAGTGCACGTGCAGCTCAATAGGCTAAAAACAAAGCTCTTCTGTGGGTGTAGGGCGGAGTATCAGGGGTTGGCTCCTAACACCAATGTGTGCCCCGTCTGCCTTGGGCTTCCGGGATCTCTACCGGTTTTGAATAAGGCGGCGGTAAGACACGCCATCATGGTGGCCAAAGCGTTGAACTGCACCATCTCTAGGAGTTTCAACTTTGTAAGGAAGAACTATTTTTACCCCGATATGACTAAAAATTTCCAGATTTCTCAATATGAGAAGGCTGGTGGTGTGCCCGTGGCCCACTCTGGCTGGCTCAGCTTTACGCTTAACTCGTCGGAGAGGATTATACGCATACGTAGAATCCAGATCGAGGAGGACCCCGGTAGACTCGAGCATCCGGAGGGAATTGGGAGCTCTAAGTATACCCTCGTTGACTATAATAGGGCGGGTGTAGGACTGCTTGAGATCGTCACCGAACCCGACTTGGCATCCCCCGAGGAAGCCAGGGTGTTTATTCAGAAGCTTAGAAGTGTACTTGAGCACTTGGGCGTGTGTGACACGGCTCGTGAGGGGGCCATCAGGGCTGATGCTAACGTCTCGGTGGATGGTGGAAACAGGGTTGAAGTAAAGAATATATCCTCGTATAAAGAAATTGTGAAAGCGATAGAATTCGAGGCGTTGAGACAGACAAAGATTGTTGAAGCCGGGGGAACAGTGACTAGGGAGACAAGGCACTGGTTGGAGGCAAAGGGGATGACTATGAGCTCGAGGCAGAAAGAGGAGGAACAAGACTATAGGTTTTTCCCCGAACCCGACATACCTGTAATAAACGTTAATGAAAGAACATTAGAAGAAATATTCGCGTCAATGCCAGAATTACCCGATGCGAGGGCGAAAAGGTTTGTTGAGCAGTACGGCCTTAAAGCCTACGACGCTAATGTACTTGTACTAGATAAGGGTTTGGCCGACTACTTTGAGGAAGCGGCTAAACTGTACACTAATCCTAAGATTGTCGCAAATTGGATTCAAACTGAAGTCCTAAGGCAGCTTAACGAGCGGAAGATCGAGATCCAGAAACTAGCGGTAACCCCCTCTTACCTAGCCGAAATACTGCGCATGGTGGACACGGGTGAAATAAGCGGTAAGATTGGTAAGAGGGTTTTGGTCGAGGTCGCCAACACGGGCCTCCCTCCAAGCGTCGTGGTTGAGAGGCTTGGGTTAACCCGTATAGCGGATGTTGAGCTCATAAAGAGTGTTGCAGAGGCTGTTTTTAGGGAGAACCCCAAGGCGGTGGAGGACGCTAAAACGAATGAAGAAGCTGTGAACTACCTTATTGGTCAAATCATGAGGAAGACGCGTGGTAGGGCTGACCCAGAGGCGACCAATAAGGTTGTTCGCCAACTGCTCAGCGGCCGCTAGCTTCCACACCCTCTTTGGCCTGAGCTTTTCTTTTAGATCCAGTATGGGTTGGCTGTTCTGGTAACGGTATATCCAGACTGCGCTTTATGTCCATGAGTATCAGGCGTGTGTTCGTGCGCAAAACTTTGGGGTCTGAGAGCATACTCTTCACGAAAGCGCTGAGCTCCTCTCGTGTCCTGAAGCGGGCGAGGATCACAACATCGGTTTCTCCTGTTACGTCGAACACGGCGTACACATTTGGATACTTTGCGAGAGTCTGTTCGACCTCAACTATGTGGCCTCCCTGAACACTGACCTCTATTAGAGCCTCGATAGAATAGCCGAAAACGTCGGGGTTTATTATAGTGGCGAATCTTTCAATCACACCACTCTTTACCAGTCTATCGATGTGCACTGACACCGTTACAGGTGAAACCTTAAGCCTCTCAGAAAGAGCCTTCTTGCTTATCCTAGCATTAGCTTGAAGCTCCCTTAAAATTTTTAGGTCTAATTCGCTTAGCTCCATAAACAAAAATATGAATGTATACCTAAAACCTTTACGGAAATACGCTTCTTGGCGATGCTGCTAATAAGCCACGCAACGCTAATTAGCAAGTTTAGCGGTGTAGCACAGAGTAAATATATGAGCGCAAATAGCGCCGGCTATACGCCAGAAGTGGACGAGTTGGATGTTCGCATTATACGTTTCCTTCTCCAAGATGGGAGAACACCCTTCGCGCAGCTCGCTAAACAGCTCAACATTAGCGAGGCGACAGTGCACGCAAGGGTGTCGAAACTTGAAGACAGTGGGGTTATAAAGGGATTCACAGTCATAGTTGACCCTGATAAACTCGGCCTCAGCCTTACCGCCCTAGTGTTGATTAAGACCGACCCTAAGCGCACACAGCACGTCTTCTCCATGCTTGCCGAAATGAATGAGGTAGTCGAGCTCTACGACGTCACAGGTGACTATTACGGTGTTGCAAAAATAATTGTTCGCGACCACCACGAGCTAGGCAGATTCTTGGACAAGATCGGCCTGCTTGACGGCATAACTTCTACAAATACACTTGTCGTGCTTAGAAAGGTAAAGGAGACTAACATGATCAGGGTTGGATACTAAACCTACTTATCCCCCTCTTAAGCGCCTTCTCCCTCAGTGGACAAAGATGTGAGTATTGAGCACACCTATGAACCTCGAACTGCATGAGTTTCCTGTGCATCACTCGACACTCACCATCAACGAAGAATTCACATTCCACGTTAACGTTGGACGACTGGTCGACGTTGGACGACTGCGGCTTTTGGGTGTACAGTTCAACCCTCTGCTCTGTTTTTTCCATGGGGACTCTATCTGCATTCGACGCAAATATTGAGCACGATTTGTACTCGTACATACACCTCTGACGGCTGGTATAAAGCTTGGCAAGGCGTGGATCTTTCACAGCACTGCACATATCCATTTTATAGAAAGGGCAAGGCAACGCGAAGCCCTTATGCGCCCAGCTTTTTTAAAGTTTCTATAACGATTCCCTCATTGTTTGGTGTTCTAATAAACATGGGCATGTTTCTCACACCGGTCGCACTGTAACTTGAGAGGAGCCACTCGCCGCTTTGAAGTTCGAGCGTCCTATCAACTATTGTGGGGTCCAATGCGAATTGGTCGCTTATTGTTGTGCGGTCATATGGTCGTGGGAGGGTTCCAACAAAATAGGTGTGAATTTGCTGTAACACGTTGGTGTTGAGGTATGCGAGCCTCTGGGTGGCTATGAGCCCCCCCAAACCGTACTTTCTGCCCTGACGGAGGAGCTGTTCGACGGCGTATGATGAGTATCTTGTGCCGTCCTCATCACGCACCTCTTTGGGTATCATCTCCTGGGCTTCGTCGAAGACGAAGAACACGGGTGGGTCTTTTCTAAACTTTGATTTGCGGAATTGTAGTGTACGGTTGCACACGTTAGCAGCAAACTTTCTAAGCCTCAACACATCTGTGAAGGAAACAACAACTAGACGTGCAGCTAAAGCATCGTTTA
This sequence comes from Thermoprotei archaeon, assembly GCA_038884175.1. Classification (GTDB taxonomy): domain Archaea; phylum Thermoproteota; class Thermoprotei_A; order Marsarchaeales; family Marsarchaeaceae; genus ECH-B-1. The sequence goes on from JAVZKQ010000005.1 coordinate 30,463, forward strand.
AGAGTTTGACAAATTGGCTGTCTGAGAAACCGTCATAGTAGGTTTCACTATCTGGCTGGTGGCGTGCAAAGTTGGCCACAACACGCAGGTCGCTCACCAAGTTCTGCATTGGTTTCTGGCTTAAGTCAACTTTAAGACCGTCTATGAATTCGTCTATTTCTTCGCCTACAGGGCTTTCCCATCCTAGGTTTCTCTGTTTTAAGTAGGAACTAAGTTCGGCGAGCACACCTGTGAGGAGAACCCTTAGCGTCGCGTTTTTCTTTTCGGTATAATAATCAATCTTTTCGCCTATCATCTCACCAATATCGTGGTAGGTGAGCTTTGCCTCTAGGTGGTGCGTGTAGATCTGGTGTTCAGCCACCTTGAAAACCCTTTTACGTTGAATTAGTGCCTCGGCGAATTTGTTCACAGAAGCGATTTCGTTGTCTGTGAAGCCTTTGGGTAGGGTGAACCTAGAGGATAGCTGATCTGCACTTGAAGCCTCTTCTTCTATGAGTAGAATGGGCTTATAGGCGTCCGATAACATCATGTCAGCGAGGTTCACTGAGTATTCTCCTGCTACATCGAAAATAACCACCTTTGTGGATGGTGTGCTATTCACTACGGTTCTTATAAGGTGGGACACGAGGTTAGATTTGCCGCCACCAGTGTACGCGAAAACCCCAACATGATAACTTGTTAGTGCATAGGCATCAACCTTAACCTTTACTTCAGTGTGTGAGATCAGGGTGGCGATATCTGGGGATCCAGTTGGTAGACCGCTGTTGATTAGGCGAGATATGGATTGTGTGGTTAGGAACTTTACCTCACCGCCAATTAATGGGTAGCTCCAACCCCTTTCAAAACCGTACTCTGAGCCTTCAATAACCAAGTCATAGTTGATGGGGTTACCTGTAAACTGAATGTATGCAGCCTTTGAGCCCTTTACCCACTCGTATCGAACCTTTTCGAAGACCTCCCTCCGTATCTCGGGTAGAGTGTCTTGTGTTATCGCCGTGGCGCCGAAATGGATGGGTCTGAAACCCACGAGTTCGAAAAGTGTGTACCTCTGTTTATCGTCGGATCTAAAATTAGGAACGGCAAATATCATTCCTGGTAGTAGTCTACGCATAATATCAAGGTTATAGGAGGCGGTGCACAATCCTATATAATGTGAAGATTTGTACCGCTCGAATTCGACAATCGAGCTATCAAGCCTTTCAAGGCGTGCATTCAATGCGCCACCGAAATCTGTTAATGGTTCTGCACCCAACTTCTTCTACCTCTCTCAAACTCGCTTCTCTTCTGCCTGAATGGTTTGATTATTGAGAGATATTCTCGGTAGGCTGGATCTGTAGTTAGTAGTGCTTGGTAGCTTTTCAACATTCCACTTAACTGTCGCACAACGTGTTTAACATATTTATCCACTTCGAAGAGTGGGTAAATATGGCCAATCGCCTCAGGTATCGAGTTTGTTTGCTGTGAAAGCGCGAGTAGCACTCCTAGAGTATACTCGAAATCTGGGTCAGTTGTTTGGGGGTTTGTTGGAGTCACAGTGGGCAAACTTCGTTTCAACCTTTCGCAAACCATTACGTCGGAGCGTATACGTTCGTCCACAACAAGCTGAACATAAAACCTTGAGAAAATCTCCCTCATTGTTTGCCCACTATCCGCGGGATTTAAACCTGAAAGGGGGTCATACTCGAGCGTGCGCCAAGGTCTAGTGAGTAGGTCGGGGTGCTTAAGGCCCGAGTAGACTTCTAGTGCAAGCTTGTCGGGTAGACTGAACTTTTTATTGGTTTGACTACGCTCACTGGAAATTAACTCCTGCAAGCTAGTGGACGAGCTATCCTTCGCCACACTGATAAGCAGCTTACCAGAGTGTTTTGCGCTTAGTAACAGCTGGATGTACGCGTAGGACCTAAGTAGGCTTATGTCGTCGAGAGCAAGTTGTCTACCTTGAAGTATGAGTGGGTGGGGTGCTTGTGTAATGTTTTGCCTTAGAAGATTTAAGACTTCTACTAGTTTATCCCAGCTTTTCATAGCTTCTTCAGAAAGTGTCAAGGCGCCGTGCTCCACTCTAATCTTGGTCGGATAAGTATCAGCTAGGGTTTGAAGCTGCGCTAGAGTGGATGCATCCGTCTTATCAAGCGTGGTTTTCCCATTGTTTGACTCAGCTTGAAATATTAGTGTGTATGGGTTCAAGCGGTCTGCTGGTGAATATACCGTTCTGAATAGGTTTATAAACAAATCGTATTCGTCAAGCTCCCCCAATTTTGTTTGTAGGCCTGCAAGGTTTGTCTTAGCATACAGTTTTTGGTTAATCGACAAATTAACCGACATCTTGTAATCCATGGAAAGAGAGCCATCGCCGATAATGATGTCTGCAATATTCATGGTGTCGACCATCGCCATGTATTCTAAAAGCTTCATAATGTTTGATGCCATAGTCTCAAAGTATAAGGTGCTGTCTGAAACCATGGCGTCGATCTGATGGGCCAATAGGGGTAGAACCAGCGAGTATTCGATTTCGTGTCCAGGCCACTTTTCTATCCAAACGGATCCAGTGAAACCCATCTCATATATTAGTGACGCAGCGGCCACGCTGATAAATACAGTATCACCAAAAACCTCCACACTACAACTGCCGTCGGTTGCTCCAAGCGTTACGCTATGTTTACCCGCCAAGCTTCGAAGCTTGTTTGGTTCTAAGGGATCAAGAAGGTAAATCACTTTGCGCCCATTCTCTGTTAAGTTAAACTGTGTATTCATGGCCTGCTCTATGGCCTTGCTAATAAGTGTTAAGGTTGCTCTTCTTAGGCGTTCAAATCCCAGTTCGTAATCCATCCACCAACACCCTTACAAGACACTTGTATTTGGATGACTTAAACCCAAGCCATGATTTGACCACGCGAATGCATTTATACTCACTGAACATTTTCCGAAGTTACTTAAAGTTAATTAGTCGCCGTACGATTGGATTTGTTGGTGCCAGGCTTGTTGGATGGGGGATTAAGGATCCCAGATTACGTGGGTATGGATGAAATGTGTTTTGGGGGTTTGGTAACACTGCTGCGAGTTGACGTAAATTCACCCATAGACCCCACAACCGGTAAGATTATTGACTACACGCGGATTAAATCTCATATACCAACAATTAAGAAGCTTATCAGCCAGGGAGCAAAAACGATTCTCCTAGCACATCAGGGTCAGAAGGGTTCGCAGGATTTTGTTTCGTTACGCACACACGCCGAAGCGCTGTCTCATATAGCTGGTTTGAATGTCAAGTTTGTACCAGAGGTTTACGGCAGACTTGTAGATGAGGCGGTGAATCAACTTGAAGGGGGGGAGGTGCTCATGCTTGAGAACACACGTTTTGTGGACGAAGAGACGCGTGATGTTCCATGCAAGGAACACGCTAACTCACAACTCGTAAAAAGCCTGTCTTTGAAGGCAGCCGCGTATATTAATGATGCGTTCGCAGCATCGCACAGAAACCACGCGTCACTAGTGGGCTTCCCATATGTGCTACCAGCCTTCGCCGGCGAACTTATGGTCACCGAACTCAAAGCCCTAAACAAAGTAGTTGGTGGTGATCTTCGACCAACCGTATTCCTGATAGGGGGAGGCAAAGTTGCGGACTCTATCAGGATAATTCAGCGTATACTTGAATCCAATACAGCGGATAAAATTGTTGTAACAGGTCTAGTGGGTAACATCTTCCTACTCGCTTCAGGAGCCAAGCTGGGAAAACGGATGAGCGAATACGTGGTTGACAAAGGATTGGAAGACATGGTCACAGCTACACGGAGACTCCTCGAGAGACACTCTTCTAAGATTGTGTTACCAGTCGACCTAGCTGTTGAAAGGTCTGGTAAGAGAATTGAGGTGGATACGAACAGTGTTGCGGACGACGACAGTGTGTTGGATATTGGCCCAAGAACAATTGGTATGATACGCGACGAAATAAAGGGTTTTAGAACGGCGTTTATGAGAGGTCCTGCTGGGGTTGTGGAGAAACCCGGTTTCGAGCTGGGCACCGCGCAGCTCTTACAGTTATTGGCTGAGCTAGGAATATATACAGTGATAGGTGGAGGACACACACGTATCATGGCTGAGAAAATGAAACTTGTGGACAAGCTTGGATATGCAAGCACGGGTGGTGGGGCTCTCCTCACGTTTCTAAGCGGCGAACCACTACCAGCTCTAGAAGCGTTGAGCAAAGCAGTCCAACGCACAAGACTGTTCATTAAGAGAACCCATGAACGATAGCTTATGGTGGTTGGCTTGAAGGCTGTTGTGTTAGCGGGCGGATTCAGCACTAGGCTGAGGCCTCTTACAAACTATATTCCCAAACCCCTCGTTCCGGTGGTGAACAAACCCATAATAGAACACGTGGTAGAGCGGCTTAGGGAAGCAAATGTGCGAGAAATCATCTTTACACTTCACTATAGGGCGAAGGAGATAATGGACTACTTTGGTGACGGCACAAAATATGGGATAATCCCAGAGTACAGGGTTGAGGACAAACCGCTTGGTACCGCTGGTTCAGTGAAAAACGTTGAGGACCTACTGGACGAAGTCTTCATAGTGGTGAGTGGCGACGTGCTCTTCGATTTCGACCTAACCGAAGCGATAAAAAATCACACAAAAAAAGGTAATGTGGCCACCATTGTCCTCAGCGAAGTAGAAAATGTTCAACACTTCGGTGTCGCTGAACTCAATAGTGATAATAGAATAGTTGGGTTCGTGGAAAAACCCAACCCTTCAAGGGTTAAAAGTCGGATGGTGAACACGGGCATCTATGTGTTCAACAGGAATGTGCTCGACCTAGTCAAAAACAACACTAAAACAGACTTCAGCTTAGACGTGTTTCCCAAACTCGTCAGGCAGGGTCAGCTTTATGGCTTCAACCCAAAAGGCTTCTGGTACGACGTAGGAACGTTTCAGGGTCTACTCAAGGCTCAAAGGGAAGTGCTTAGTGGTAGAACTAGGATAAAGCCTCCTGGTAGACGTTTGACTGAAGGTGTGTATATTCAGGGTGAGGCGGAGGTTGACGATGTTGAGAGGCTGAGTGGCCCAGCGTTGATAGGTGATGGTTCTAAGGTGGAGGCCGACGTGGTAATTAAGTATTCATCGATAGGCAAAAACACAAGGCTTGAGGCGGGATCCGCCCTTATTGAATCGATAGCCATGGATGAATGTAGAGTTGGCTTCAATAGTATTCTCGCTGGTGTTATTCTTGGGCGTAGATGTAGTGTCTCGCCGAACAAATCCATTATTGGACCAATTGGCTTCGGTTATGGCGCAAACATCTAAAAAGGTGGGTTCATCGATATCTAGCGAGAAGCTTGTTCCACTCTTCAATTTTGCCCGTCAAATCCTGTGTGGCTATAGGTGAAGCCGGATCCTTTAGGTACATTGACTCGAAGGACTGGCTTTCACCCTTATATATCAGACCAGTGGGTAACTTACCTTCTTGAAGTGTGTTCAACACGCGTTCAAACGCTAGTGCCCTGTTTGATGGATCATATGATTTGTCTGCGTTCAGATCAACCGTTGACCTACGCCACTCGGCGTAAGTGTCGTTATAGGTGACACATGGGCTTAGCACGTCTAGAAAGGCGAACCCCTTCCCAGCATTGGCGTGTTGTATAGCCTCTTTGATTAAGAATTGGAGCTGGGATTGGTTTCCCGAGAAACCTCTCGCAACAAAGGTTGTAGATCGTATTGATAGCGCCGTAAGGATGGGTTCAAATGGCACCTCCTTTGTTCCCTCGAAGCCTGTTTGGGCTGTGGGGGAGGGTTGGCCCTTAGTCAGACCGTAGGTGCCGTTATTCATAACCAAGTAGACAATGCTCGGATTACGCCTAAGAGCGTGAAGGAAGTGGTTTCCACCTATGGCGTATCCATCACCATCACCACCCGCAGCTATCACGGTGAGCTTGGGGTTGACTAACTTTATGCCGATAGCGGTGGGTAGAAGCCTTCCGTGTAGAGCGTGATAGCCGTACACCAATAGGTCGTTGTGTATGTGGCCAGAGCAGCCGATGCCACCCACAATGACCGTTTCATATGGGGGAATCTTTAAGTCGCTGAGCGCCTTCTTCAGGGCGGCGAGCACACCGAAATCACCACAACCAGGACACCAAATGGGTGTCTGAGGCGTAAAGGCCTTGGGCAAATCACTCACCCCCGTTTTTGAATATGCGGCTCAGCGTTTGAGCCACAATCTCGCTTGGCCTGAAAACCGAGCCATCATACTTGTTTATTCCCACTATCTTCTCGGCGTAGCCATATTCACGCTTTATGAGGCCAGATAACTGACCGGTTAGATTTGATTCCACTACGAACGCGGTGTCAACAGATTCGAGGAATTGCTGCACTTCTTCGAGGAGTGGGTATATTGATCGTAATACAAGGAACTTTGTTTTAATACCTTTATCCGCAAGTTGATCCATTGCTTCAAGTATTGGTCCCAAGTTCGACCCGTAGGAGATGAAGCCTATCTTGGCGTTTTGATCACCATACAAGCGGCCGCGGGGCATATCTTTTTTGGCGGTTTCCACCTTGAGCATCCTTTTGCGCATAATCATAGTTCTGTTAACCCTGTCCACGGATACGAATCCCCATTCATTGTGCTCGTTACCTGTTACCTGGAAGAATCCGTCTGGTGTACCAGGTATGGTTCTTGGTGAGACACCATCATCGGTAAACTCATAGCGCTTATACACACTGAGCTTGCTTAGATCGGCTGGAAAGAGAAGCTTCCCCCTATCTATCTTAATTTGGGAGAAGTCGAATTCTGGAACGGTTTGCGTGTTTTGACCAAGAGCTTGATCAATAAGTATGAAAACGGGTAACTGGTATTTTTCCGCCAAGTTGAGGGCGTGCGCCGTGAGGTAGAAACAGTCAGACGCGTCAGCGGGAGATATGACTAGGCGTGGAAAGTCGCCGTGGCCTGCGAACACAACGTGGTTGACGTCGCTTTGCTCGTGTTTTGTTGGCATACCCGTGCTTGGTCCAGCTCTCTGAACTTCGACTATCACCAACGGCAACTCGGCCATACCAGCTTGGCCCACACCTTCAGTCATTAGGTCTTGACCTGGGCCAGAGGTGGCAACCATAGCCCGCGCGCCCGCAAGCGAAGCCCCGAGTGCCATGTTTATCGCAGATATCTCATCCTCTGCTTGGATGGCAACCCCGTTGAATTTTGGGAGATTGGCCTGTAGATACTCGAGGATTTCACTAGCGGGTGTAATGGGGTAACCCGCGTAAAACCTTCCCCCACCTACTATAAAACCCATACCAATCGCCTCGTCTCCTGTTATCTGTATTAGATCTAGTCTTGGTTCACCTTTGGGGAAGCTGAAGCGCGGTTTAACACCCAGCTGGTCAGCCAGCCTGAAGCCGATTTTTAACGCCTGCATATTGCTTTCTAACACTTCGCCCCCACGCCTAGAGTACCTCCACATAATGGCTTCTTCTGCTAGCTGGTCAGCCAAGCCGAGAACCCTGCACAGAAAAGCAAAGCTCGCGGTGTTTTTGAGCAGAGTTTTCTTGAGCTCAAGTCCAGCGACTTCACCAAATTTGGCGCTGTACACTTTTATGGTGGGTTTGAGGCTTGTCTTTAGCTGGCTGTGGGAATTATCATATATTATTATGGCGTGATCGAGCAGTTGGTCTTTTGCTACTTCGACCGCCTCTTCATCGAAGGCCACAAGTACATCTAAGCCGTCCCCAATACTCAGTATTGGACGCACGCTGGCTCTGAGCACACCATCAGCGTGACCTCCTCTTATTCTCGACAAAACATTCCTCGTGTCATAAGTATATGCGCCCAACTGTTTGTATGTATGGGAAAGCAGATTTATTACGGTAAGCGTTCCATCACCACCCTGACCGCCCACCATTACTTTTATGTCTTCTAGGTGGACGGGGGCAGACTCGCTTACCTCTTCTATTGTTTGGGTTGACGACAACTAACCAATCACCACCAACAAATGTTTTACATAGTTAAGTCGTCTCAGGTTTATTTAAATCTTGGTCGGCTGTTAATAGTTGTTCACAATACCCAAGTTCGGAAGTCTTAATTCACCCAACCCGTCTCAATATTCGGGGATAAGAAATTAGCTCGCCTCAAAAAACGGAGAAACCCGTATTTCCAAAGCTTGGATTCGAAGACAGGATGAAGTATGTAACCCTACCCAAAGACTCTTTGGGGTTTGGTGAGCTAAAATATAACGTCACGGACAAGGGCACCTGCTGTAGGTGTGGCGCCTGCGTTGCGGTATGCCCAGTCAATGTGTTAGATATTGACCGGGTTGACTCGGGTGTGCCAGTTAACACGGGTAAATGCATAACCTGCTCGTTGTGCACTTGGGTGTGCACGGGTATAAACAGGTGGGAGGGGCCTGCATCCAAACCCATCGGTGAGTATGTTGATATATTTATAGCGACCTCCGCTAAGAAGGAGGACAGGGTTCAGGATGGGGGTGTTGTCACCGCGCTTGTGAGATTTGCCTTAGAGCGTGGGTATATTGATGGAGCCGTTCTCGTAGAGAGGGATGAGCATTGGGTTACAACCCCTCGGATAGTGACAAAACCAGAAGATGTTCCTAAGATGGGTTCTAGCACGTATTGGCTGGTTCCACTCTTCCCTGAAGTGACCGAAGCAATAACCGACAAACACCTTAACAAGATCGGGATCGTGGATGTTCCGTGCGGTATAGCCACTGCGCGCTGGGTTGAGCGTGTGCCCAAATACAAGAATAAGATAACCCTCAAGATAGCTCTCTTCTGTTATGAGAGCTACTACCGCGAGGAGTTCTTGGAGCACATTCAGTCCATAACTAAGACCCCATTGGAGCAAATTAAGAAGATCGATATAAAAAAGGGGAAAATGACTATTGATGTTGAAGGTGGAATGAGGGTTGGTGCTGACCTTGAGTCATTCAGTAAGTATACATGGGATAGTTGTTGGACGTGTCACGATCTAACGGGCGAATGGAGTGATGTGTCTGTTGGGGCCATAGGTAACCCACACGAGGGCACAAACGTTGTTATAGTGAGAACCGAGGTGGGAAAGAAGCTTATAGATGAAGCGCTAAATGCAGGAGTGATTTTGAGGCTGCAGGATAAGGTAAGGATAAAGACTTTGAGCAAAATTGCTCTTAGAAAGAAACAGAGATCCCAATCACAACCCGTAGAACAGCCTCAAATAGGTGTGAAACTCGTGGACGAGATCCAGAAGGTGAACCCAGTCGAAGCGTTCCTGATGCCTTTTGTCGTCACCATACAGCAGATAGCGAGGAGACCAGTAACAGTCGAGTACCCCAAGGTAAAGCTGCAGCCATCCGAGAGGTTCATGGGGAGGCACAGACTGGACATGGACCTGTGCACTGGGTGCTCAATATGCGCTAGGGTTTGTATTGATTCCTCTATCGAAATGATACGCACAGAAACTGGTAGGGAATACCCAAGCGTCAACATGGCTACATGCTCCTTCTGCGGTCTGTGTGTAGATTACTGCCCCCGCTACGCCTTAACAATGACCAAGGAATTCGAGCTAGCCGGTTATAACAGACACGAAATGTGGTTCACACCAGAACAGCTATCTGAGATAAAGGAAACGGAAAGCTACGGTAGCGAAATATACCCCAAACCACACATCAACATCGAATCTGTAAAACCGCTTGAAGCACACAGTGAGGAAGAGGAGTGACAACCTAATCTACGAGTGTCGTTTCTAAATCAGTTGGGTTAAATGCTTGGAAAGAACTAAATATGCGTTACGACGTATACTATGGTGATATGAGCTTAGAAAAATTGAGTGAAAAAAGCGAGCCGCTTATCACGATTACTGAGGCCGCCGCAAGAAAGGTTTTGGATGTAATGAAACAGCAGAACAAAGTTGGCTATGGTTTAAGGGTTTTCGTGAGAGGTGGGGGATGCTCTGGTCTAACATACGGCCTAAGCTTGGAAAAGGAGCCCGAGCTAAACGACATAGTTATAGAGCAAAAGAATCTGAAAATCTTCGTCGACGGGTTTTCAGCGGAGTATATCAAAGGTTCTGTTGTGGACTATGTGGAGACATTTCAGGCCTCGGGCTTTAAGATCGATAACCCCAACGCCGTTCAGACATGTGGGTGTGGGCACTCCTTTAGGACAACTGCCAGACCTGGGAAGCCCCAGCCATGTAACCATACAAACTAAAAACCTTATTCCTGTGGGTCACGTATTCCCTGAGTGGTTATCTCAAACACGACTTCGCCTGGTTCGAGGTAGCTACTATCCACAAGCCGTGCGATCCTCTTCTGACCCTTACTCTTCCTCAGGTACACCCTGTTATTTGGTGTGTGGCCTATTATGTTTCCCCCAACGGCCCTCGTGGGGTCCCCGTAGAACATGTCTGGGGTTGCCATCACTTGGTTTGTGACAACGACGGCCAAGTTGTATATCTCGGCGAGCCTAAGGAGGCTGTGGAGGTGTAGATTGAGCTTCTGCTGGCGACTTGCAAGGTTCTCCCTACCGGGATACTCCGACCTGAACAGGCTTGTCACACTATCGACGACAACGAGGCGCACACCGTGTTTTTGCACAAAGTCCTTAGCGCCCTCAACTACTGCTATTTGATGATCCGAGTTAATTGCCCTTATCCAGTAGACGTTTTGAAGCGCCTTATCTGGATCTAGCCCCTGAGCTTCAGCCATACTCCTGATCCTCGTGGGCACAAACGTTCCCTCTGTGTCGATGAATAGGGCTGTTCCCTCCAACCCGCCCTTCTCGGATGGTAGTTGAACGTTCACCGAGAGCTGGAATGCGAGCTGGGATTTACCAGTTCCGAATTCACCGAAGAACTCGGTGACAGCTTTTGTCTCAACGCCTCCTCCCAAGAGTTTGTTGAGGTTGAGGCTTCCTGTGGTTATTCTTCTGACATCTTTTAGCTCTTGCTCCAATTCGTATGCTGTCTTAATGGTGAATTTGAGCTGGGCTCTGGCCGAACTAATAATTTTTTGGGCCAAGGTTTGCGGTAGACCCGTTATCGCGGATAGCTCGTTGGCGTTCGCGACAGCGAGCGATTCGTATGTGGTGAAACCATGCTCAACCAGCTTGGCTGCAGTCGCTTCACCCACACCGGGCAGCTCGGTTAGCCTTTCAAGCACAGGGTCGACTTCGCTTAAACCATCATTACTTAGTTGTTCGTCCTCCACGGGTTTTACACCCTCAACATCCTTCTCCTTTTTGGGCATAACATTCACTACCAACAGCGTCTAAATCAAGTTATCAACGAACTATATAAATCTCTTTGAAAAACAGCGCGAAACGAAGAGGATTCTGGAATACCCAACAAACAAAACTCTCTTGCCAGAGTGATACAAAACACCCAACAAACCACTAGAACCCTCTGTTATATTGAGATAGCCCCGGCCGGATTCGAACCGGCGTCAGGGGATCCAGAGTCCCCGATCCTTGGCCGCTAGACGACGGGGCTAGTCTTAATACTTTCAAGGCAATACTTTAAACCTTGCGGGTAAACATGGGCGCACTAATCCCACTATGGCTTAACACACTCTTTAGCGACATGGGAGGCTGAGCGTTTAGAGGTTTCTTGCCGCGTCCCATGCGTCCTTTAGCAGGTTGTAGATGGATGCTTTCCCCCTCAGATTCCTCCTTAATACATCGAAGAGGTGGCCCCTATCATGTTCATCCACATAGTACATGTCGTGTAGGAAACCGTTCAAAACCTCTGGGTAGGCGTCGTATAGTCTCCTGTTCGCAAAGAATTTTGGGTAATTAGTATACCTTTTGAGGTGTTTTAACACAAAGCTTTGCTCAAGCATTTGGGTGTACTCTTTGAGCACCCTACTTGTGGTGTCGCCTAGTTTAACCGCTTTAGCAGCCAACTCACCAGCTATTCTACCAGAACCTATAGCAAAGTCCATTCCCCTTAGGTTAAAGCCGTTGTTCAGAACAAAACCAGCGGCGGAGCCCGCCACTAGGAAGCCGTCGCCGTATAGTCTAGGGACCATATTTAGACCCCCTTCCGCAACAAGACATGCGCTGTATTCCACTAGGGTGCCTCCCCTCACAAGTTTTTCTATAAATGGATGAGACTTGAAGTTTTCTGTTACCATGGATATGTCAACCTTGTTTTGCACGACGCTTTCCATGTTCAGGATAATCCCAAACGAAACACTATCTCTGTTGGTGTATAGGAATGCCCCACCCTCAACACCCTTCGGGCTGCCGAGAAACGTGTACTCCACACCCTCTCTCCCATTTAGTGAGAACCTCTCCTCAAGTGTGCCCTGTGGTAGCTCCACCACCTGTTTTACCCCTATACCAAGCGTTGACCCCGCCCATTCACGTCTGAAACCCCTCTTCTTAGTTAGTAGCGAGTTTATCCCATCACACACCAAGGTGATATCAGCCCCAATCTGGTCGCCACCTGAGACAACACCCTTAACTATTCCGTTCTCTTCCCATAGGTCGTCCACCCTTGTACCGGTGACAACCATGGCACCTGCCTCTTGGGCTTTTTGGGCGAGCCACTTGTCTAACCTCGTCCGTAACACAGATACACTGTTATAGGGCGGCTCATTGAACACCTTATTATAATGGTCTATGAGTGTGGCGGACGAATCTCCTAAGAAGCCGAGCACGTATCTTGTTATCCACCTCTCAAACGGGGGATCCTCTTCCGCCCAAAACTCCCCATAGAGGTCTCTTAAAACATGTGTGTAGAGAAGCCCACCCGAAACGGTCTTTGAGCCGACTTCGGGTCCACGTTCAAGTAAAAGGACCTGTACTCCTGCCTTGGCCGCCACATATGCGGCTGCGCTGCCAGCTGGTCCGCCGCCAACCACGACTACTTGAAATTTCTCCATGGCTAATTTGGGCATGCCAAACACACACTTAACGGTTATGCCCCCTCAAACTAGAAAACTTCGTCACGCTAACATTAACAAGGTTATGATAGGATTATTATATTGGCTTATACCATTATTTGCTGATGGGGATTGATGAGTACAAATAAAGAGTTTAACGAAAACATGAATCTACAAAATGAGGACGTAAACCTACTAGCACAGAACGCTGAAAAGTCGACACTTTCAGGTATAACTCTAAAAGAGTATTATACACCCACGGATCTTGATGGGTTTAACTACCACTCTAGGCTGGGAGATCCAGGTGTCTACCCCTATACACGTGGGATACACACAAACATGTATCGGGGTAAAATTTGGACGATTAGACAGTTCTCGGGATTTGGAACGCCGAGTGATACGAATAGGCGTTTTAAGTATCTTCTGACTCACGGTGAAAGTGGACTTAGTGTGGCCTTCGATATGCCCACACTGATGGGTTATGATCCCGACGACCCACTCTCAAAGGGTGAGGTGGGTAGGGAGGGTGTTTCGGTGAGCTCAATCGTGGACATGGAGGAGCTCTTTTCTGGGATACCCCTTGATAGGGTAAGTGTGTCTATGACTATTAATGGCCCAGCAATAGTTCTTCTAGCACTATACATTGTGGCGGCAGAGAGGCAAGGGGTCCCTGAAGACAAGTTGATGGGGACGATCCAGAACGACATACTTAAAGAGTATATAGCCCAGAAGGAGTTTATATTTCCACCCCAGCCAAGCGTGCGCCTTGTAGTGGACACGTTTGAGTATTGTAGTAAGTATATGCCTAAGTATAACTTTATAAGTGTTAGCGGCTACCATATCAGGGAGGCGGGTGCTGACGCTGTTCAGGAGCTCGCCTTCACACTTGCTGACGCTATAACTTATGTTGACGAGGCTGTAAAGCGTGGGCTTAACGTGGACAGTTTTGCTCCGAGGATATCCTTTTTCTTCGACTCTCATGTGGACTTCTTTGAGGAGATAGCCAAGTTTAGGGCTGCTAGGAGGATGTGGGCAAAGATAATGCGTGAGAGATTTGGAGCCAAGGATGAGCGTTCAACGAAGCTTAGGTTCCACGTTCAGACTGCGGGTGTATCCCTAACAGCCCAGCAACCGCTCAACAATGTTGTAAGGGTCGCTTACGAGGCGCTTGCGGCTGTTCTCGGGGGCGCTCAGAGCCTGCACACAAACGCCTTGGATGAAGCCCTAGCCCTCCCCACCGAAGAAGCGGCCAAGCTAGCTGTAAGAACCCAACAGATACTTGCACTGGAAACAGGTGTAGCCAACGTAGCGGACCCGCTTGGGGGCTCCTATTATATTGAGTGGCTCACAGATGAGGTTGAAAGGCGCGCGTGGAAGCTCATCGACGAGATAGAAGCCCAGGGCGGTGTGATAAAATGTATCGAAAACGGGTGGTTCCAGCGCCAAATAGCCGACTCAGCCTACCGCTACCAGCGTTCAATCGAAAACAGGTCGAGGCTGCAAGTGGGTGTCAACTGCTATAAAGAAGAAGACAGAGTTAAAGTGCCCACTCTAAGGATAGACCCAAAAATAGAGCAAGCCCAAGTGGAGAGGGTTAAGCGCCTTAGGGCTACACGTGACAACAGAGCCGTCGAAGAGAAACTCGAGGAACTGAGGCGGGCCGCTAGATCTAAGCGTAACCTTGTACCGTACGTGATCGAGTGCGTTAGGGTGTCCGCCACACTCGGAGAAATAGTTAACGCCCTTAAGCAGGTATTCGGAGAGTATACTGAACCGAAAATTTATTGAGGGTGTGTAGGTTGAGCCGGGCTCTAGAGTCGCCCAAAGAGGAGGATAGAAAGATAAGGGTTCTTGTGGCAAAGCCTGGTTTGGACGGCCATGACAGGGGTGTGAAGGTTCTCGCTAGAGCGCTGAGTGACGCGGGTATGGAGGTTGTGTACACTGGGCTGCACCAGACACCACCCCAAATTGTTGGGGCGGCACTCCAAGAGGATGTAGATGTGATAGCTATAAGTATACTTTCGGGCGCCCATATGACCATAGTGCCAGAGGTCTTAAGACTACTGCGCGAGAATAACGCGCAGGACATCCCAATCCTAGTTGGCGGTATAATACCAGACGAAGAAGCAGAAGAACTGAAGAAAATGGGTGTTTATGAGGTTAAGGGGCCTGGCACCCCCCTTTCTGAGCTTGTTGAGGTAGTTAGGAAAGCCGTTTCAACAACTTTACGAAGCCGGTGAGACGCTTGCCGTACGACCTCGAAGAGCTTTTAACGCGTTTCAGGAAGGGAGACACAAGGTCTCTCGCCAGGCTAATAACCATGTGTGAGGAAAGCGAGGAGCAAGCACGTAGAATCATTGATGCGTTAGGGAAAGACACACAGAGGCAGGCGCACATCGTCGGTATCGCAGGTGCTCCTGGTATAGGTAAGAGCACACTCATAAACAGGATTATCGAGGAGTATAGGCGGAGGGGGCTTAGCGTGGGCGTCCTTGCGATAGATCCTACAAGCCCCTATACGGGCGGTGCGGTTCTCGGCGATCGTTCACGTATGAACAAACACTCTGTCGACCCTAAGGTGTACATTCGGAGCATGGGTACGAGAGGGCAGCTGGGTGGCCTCTCAAGAGCCACAAGGGACGCAATCAGGCTGCTTAGGGCTTTCGGTGAGGATGTGGTAATCGTTGAGACCACGGGTACAGGTCAGAATGAGGTGGATGTTGTAAAAGTGTCGCACACGGTTGTGGTTGTCATGATGCCAAACCTCGGCGACACCGTTCAATTTATCGAAGCCGGACCCATCGAAGTGGCCGACGTCTTCGCACTCAACAAGTCAGACTTGGCAGGTGCCGATGCAACAATGGCCGAGCTTAAATCGATGGTGCAGCTTAGATTCGCGTCGAGTGTTTGGGCTCCCCCAATAGTTAAGACTGTGGGTACGACTGGGGAGGGCGTACAAGAGCTTGTCGACTGGGTGGAGAAACATTACAAATATCTAAGGGAAACGGGTGAGCTGTTTAAGCGTGAGAAGCGCGCCTACCTCTATGAATTGGTTGACATAACAAAGCATAGGCTAACCCACTTTGTTGACAGTGAGACTAGGCATGGGGAAGGTGTTCTAGAGGCCACTGATCTTCTTGATGGTGACGCAAACCCGTACACCGCGTCGGACAGGCTTCTTAAACGCTTGGTAGAGAAGCTTGCGGGTTAGGGTTACAAAGGCTAAGTGTGTCCTTGAGCTATTTTTTGCAGCACTAACTTCAATGGTGTTAAATTTATCCCAAAGGCTTCTTTTATCTTGGCGGGAGATGACACGAAGTCGCTTATGAGCACGTCCAGTTCGTCCACGCTGAGATAGGGGTTATACTTCCGTTTGGATCTCTGTCTCATGGCATCACGGTAGGCTCGCTCTAAGTCGACGTGTACGAGGCGAGCCTCCTTGTTTAAGGCTTTTGCCAATAGTCTAACGTAGTCTATAAAGCGTACAACCTCCATCCCTACAAGGTCGTAGGTCTTCATCCAGTTATTTCCACTAGTGGCACAGGCCACATAGATTCCCACGGCGTCATCCACAAAGATTGGCTGCAACCGATACAGCCCTGAGCCATAAACAGGTATGGGCTCACCCTTTAAAATATTTTTGAGGAGATAGTCGGAGAACTCGTCGCCGAGACCAATAATATAGGAGGGGCGAAATATTATATATTTTAGTCCGCTCTTCCTTATTATTCTCTCAGCATGAAGCTTACTTAAAAAGTATGACTGTGTAGTGTGTGTGTTGACTCCCAACCCACTATTATACACATAGCCTTGGATGCCGGCGCGCTTAGCAGCCCTTACCGTGTTAAGCGTTGTGCGTGTGTTGGCATCATACACGTTGACGGCCGCGGATTGAAAGCTGACACCGATAAAGTTGTAAACCGTGTCGCAGCCCTTTAAGGCTTCCACAAGAGTATTGGTTTCCATATAGTCAACTTCGAATGTTTCCACACCGAGTTTTGAAACCTCGAGGGCTCTCTTTGAAGCTGAACCCTTTCTTAACAGTGCGCGCACCTCCAGGCCAGCACTAACAAGGCCTCTCACGGTGTTGTAGCCAACGAAACCAGTTGAACCCATTACAGCAACTGTTTTACCCATTGCAATTCCACTATTCTTAGCCAATTATAGTGGTTACGAAGGTTGTGCGCAAGCGGTTGAGAGCGACCCATAAATGGGTGCACGGATTATGGCCTTAATTATATGACCAGTAAACCACTTTATGTCGGGGCTCGACATGTATAAAAACGATTCATCGCAGCAGACAACCTGGACGCCACCCTCTCTGGATAGGGTAACCAATTTAAATTAGGATCTATCATGTTTATTGTGCCCACGGTATTTGACACGCTAAGCGAAGACAAGAAGAGGCTTCTAAACGAGTTAAGGGCTCGGATAATGCAGCTCGACAGTGAAATAATTGAACAAGTGCGGCCCCATAGGATCGTTTACTCAAAAAATTATCTGTTGATGGACTTTGCAGAAATAACTTTGAGGGGTGGCGCAATTCAAGTAATACCTGTACGTCGTGGTATAGACAATCCGGAAACAGTGTTGGTGAAAGACGCTGAATCGATTCAACACGCCATCGACGTGGTAGTGGAGGCTCTAAAGCGGCTAACAGGATGAATGTAGCCTTTGTCTCCTAGCGGCTTAGGATCGCCTGCAAAGTAGAAACACGTGTCAAAGTAAGTCTTTAATATGACATTTGTCATATCTCCACTGTGTTAGAAACTCGACTACTTCTCCTAGGGTTGATAGCGGGATTCACAATATTTATCGGCCTCCCACTCGTAGTGTTTTTCGGAGACAGCGACAAGCGTAAGGGTTTTCTCAGCGCGATAGCCTCAGGTATACTACTATTTATACTAATAGAGATACTATCCGACAGCGCCGAACCTATAGCTCACGCTGGGAGCGCATTTGGCTTAGCGGAATATTCCGCGCTTTACTTGATCGGCTTCACGGTTGGAGTTTTTAGCCTTGTGTTGTATGAAGACAGAGTGCTTCAAAAGACGAAGGAAAAACCGATAGAGTACTCCATGGCGACAATGACGGCATACGGTATAGGCTTACACAACTTCGGCGAAGGATTAGCTATAGGCGCAGCTTTCGCATCAGGCGCGCTTGGCCTAGCCGCAATGCTTGTAATCGGCTTCGGCGCCCACAACACAACAGAGGGATTCGCCGTGTTTTCGCCACTGAAGAAAAACCAGATGACTAACAAAAGGATTATTGGGCTGGGCTTGGTGGGAGGAGGACCCACCCTACTAGGCACAATTGTGGGTGGATTCTTTGATTCCACCCCGCTCACAACACTTCTCTACGCTCTGGCGGGTGGCTCAGTGCTATATGTGCTCATAACGGTTTTAAACGGCGTGCTCAATAGGTGGGGTAAAAAGGTTGGGTTCGCGGGCTTACTCGTAGGCTTTACACTCGGCTTCTTGACAGACGCCCTAATAGTGTTTGCATCGGGTGGTGCGCTCTAATGGTTCTCGAACCATTCGAGCATCTGTTTGAGTCTCACAATCCTCCTTGAAGGTTTCCCAGAACGTGAGAGCTCGTGGCCCTCCTCTGGGACGCGCACAAGCACCGCCTCACGTCCAAGCTCACGTAGCGCTGTGAAAAGCTGTTCAGCCTGTTCTATAGGACACCTGTAATCGTTCTCAGCGTGGTGTATTAGCAGCGGAGTCCTTGTGTTCTTGACGTATTTGAGGGGTGATTTGTCCCAGAGTTTATCAAGGTTCTCCCAAGGTTTACCGCCTATCTGGTCATATGTGAAGTGGTAGCCTATATCACTCGTACCGTAGAAGCTGATCCAGTTGCTTATTGACCTTTGGGTCACTGCAGCCCGAAACACATCTGTGTGCGTGACTATCCAGTTGGTCATAAACCCCCCATAGGAGCCGCCCGTAACGTATAGTCGAGAGCGGTCTAGGTTGAACTTTGAGACCGTGTATTCTACGAACTCCATAATATCCTGGTAGTCCCTCTCACCGTAGTGACCAACAACGCTTAGGGCGAATTCTTCGCCGTAACCAGAGCTCCCCCGAGGGTTACAGAATATAACGTTGAACCCGGCTTGTGCAAAGAACTGGAACTCGAACATTAACACCTCTCCGTACGCGGTCCTCGGTCCACCATGTATCTCGAGTATGGTACCCTTCGCGGGTTGCTTGCTTGAACGTATAATCCAGCCGTCAAGCTGTTTCCCGTCGCTGGCCGTAAAGGTGAAACGTTGGGGTTCTATATACCTCATGCCCTTGACGCTACGCCTACCAAACGTCGTAAGGCGTCTGAGCTTACCACTCTTTTGGTTAAGGGAGTAAAGGTCGGCTGCCTCACCCCATGTGAGCCCAGTGAAGTAAACTGTATCGTCAATAACATGGTAGCCTTCAACGGATATTTTACCTGTGTCCACCACCCTGACACTGGATGTTTCAAAATCGTAGCCAGCTAGCCTTGTGATCCATCTATCCGTGTACACAAAGTATACCTTCGTGTCGGATCTATCCCATAGGGGGCTAAGATCAGTGTTCCTGCCTCTCACATCAGTGTTAATCGAGTTTTCGAGAGACCTATCAAAGCCTTCGGTCATACACTCTACTTTACCGCTCGACGTGGACACCACGTAAAGCTTCGTGTTTGTGGCTTGACCATGCCTCATGTCGTGTCCTAAGAACGCAAGTCGGTCACCTTTATGAGAGAGGCTGAGCGCGTTTATTGGGCCGCTCCACTCAACCACTCTTCTTGGGGAGCCGCCGCCCAACGGGACTTCGTACACGTGCTTCACAAGCGAAGTTTCAGCGTCAGCCTCTATATTAGAGGTGAAATAAACCTTAGAGGACGATGGGTCGACGGTGAATGAGCTCACGTCAAAGTCTCCCCCTGTTATCCTCTTGGGTTTTTTGGATCCAACACGTATCCTGAATAGGTGGGAGCGCCTGTTGTGGAAATAGCCCTCATTGTCAAGTCTGTACTTTATCCTTGAAATGCGTTTGGTATCGCCATCACTTCTGTCTACAACTTCTTTTTTACACAAAACCAACTCATCTTTATTGGCCCAGCTCAGACCAAGGAAACTGGAATCCTCTTCGCTATAAAGATTTAGGGGTTCTCCACCATAAACAGAAATAGCCCTAACAATGGCGTGGGGTTTACCGTTAAGCCTAACAGTGTTCACGTATGCTAACACATCTCCACGTGGCGACCACACTGGACTGGTTATCGACCCTTTAAAATCCGTAAGCATAACCCGTCTACCCGAGTTCGTCCAAAAGAGTGCGGAAGCATACGTGTCCCTCTCCTTATCGACCCGCGTAACGCTAAACGAAACAACACCGCCACGGCTTATACGTGGATCTGAAACGGACACAAGTCTAGTAAGTGCCTCTGCGCCTAACATTGCCACCATCAAACCAATAACGCACGACTCCATTTAGATTTTGTGTGGATGCACTATTAAGGTGGTTATCCGTGGGAAAACACACGGATGAGATGGGAACCCACGTAACAGCTCCATAACGCTACATACCTACAAGGATTCGTTTTTATCCCAACGCGCGGATTAGCGTGAACACAGTTGCCCCAAGCGATCTGTGGCTGACGGTAAACCGCTATACTAGCACACCCCAATTAGGGGAAGGCTTCGCCCATTTTGTAGTGGCAGAAAGGAGGGAGGTTGTGGATGCAAGTGTTCGTAGTTCCATAACAAAGGTTTATTAACACGCATATTGGCGGCCCGATCCCATGGTACTTTGGCTGATTCCTAAGTATGATAGCGTCTACATGAGTTGGTCTCTATAGTGTTTTCAGGCCGTTACCAGTCAGTACTAAAACGCTTACCCCACCCTTTTCACTATACTTTTTGGCCGCCGCAAGGACTGTGGCTGAGCTATACTCCACAAGCAAACCCATTTTTTCCAATTCGCTATGGGCTTCTACTATTTCCCCTTCGCTTACGGTGACGCTGTCCCCACACTCTCTTAGGACGGAAACCATTTCTTTAAGGAGCGTTGGGTTGGTGGATACAAGGGCATCCGCTATGGAGGTAACATTTTTGGGGGGCGTGTACTTTATCCCTTTGAGCGCGCAGTGAACAGGTGAAACCTGCTCTGTCTGTACTGCTATAAGCACAGGCATAGTGTCAATAACACCACTTTCCAAAAGGTGCTTAAAACCCTCATATACGCCTAGAAGCAGTGTTCCCGCGGATGTGGGCAAAAACACCGTGTCAGGTCTTTTCCAGCCCAAGTCACGCACTATCTCGTACGCAAGCGATCTTATTCCGTCTCTGAATTCTGGCTGCCAAACGTGCGAGGCAAAATAACCCCCCGAGTTTTCCGCGGCTCTGGCCACATCTTCTCTTGACCCCTCTACGCGGGTGACACGTGCGCCATAGGCTTCAATCTGCCTTATTTTTTGACCTTTGGCGCTGGCTGGAACGAAAACCGATACGCGCATACCCGCGCGGGCACCGTAGGCAGCAACACTTGCGCCCGCATTACCCGAAGAGTCTTCGCTTATACTGTTAATCCCTGCCTGATGGAGCTTCGAGATTAGTGTAACCGAACCCCTATCCTTGTATGAGCCAGTCGGATTTAAAAAATCAAGCTTCATATGGTAGCCCCCAGTATTTATAAGAGGCGTGTTCCATTCACCCAAACTAATCCACTTGCTTATATACGGGAAGTTACGTCTCAAGTCCCTGGAGAACTCTCCTTCGACCACCAACCTAAAGGGCCCGCCGCACGAGAGGCAACGCACCTCTAAGCCCTCCCTCTCTCTTAAACAACTACCGCACCTAACTACGAAGTCCACAGCCCATAAAAAACAAGTGCAGTTTAAAGCGTTTTGAACGGATTAAAGCGAGTTGATATTGCACGTACACCCTTAAAAACCCATAGCCAGCGTGCGGCCCATCCACACGGCCCAATCGCTGGCCTACTGTTTTTCTTCCCCTGTATTGGCTTGGTTATCCACCGGATTTTGCTGTGTTTCGGCCTGTTCTCTGCGCCTCCGCGTGGTGCGTTTCGGAGTTTCAGCTTGCTGCTGGCGCTCTTGGTGTGGACGATTCAAGTATTCCTCAAGCTGAGACTCCGTGAACCACACAACCCATTGGGGAAGGGAGGATATGAATTGGTATGCCTCCGACCACCCATCAAGGCCCAGCTTTTCGGCTAACGTGTCGAGCGTATAACTATTCTTAAGATAGTCTTGGACAACCTTGTATAGCTCCTTGTTTATCTCAATCTCTTTGTTACCCACCTTAATAATCCTATTATCAGCTACACCCGCTCCAGACATTTCCAACCAAACCTCATTTCCAAATGGTGACCATTAAGCTTGGCGCCTCCGCCAGCACCCTAAAACAGATGTTTAGATAGATATAAAATGTGTTGGATTCACTGTTTGCGCTCTGGGAGCACGGCTACCTATAGTGGTTGGGTGTGGTTAGTGATGAAACTTGGCGTGGTGGCTTCACCCTGAGAGGTGGTGGTGTGGGGGTAGGCCTACCACCCTGAAAGATCATGCGCCTATGAAACCCAAAAGCTATGTCTATTACAAGGCTGTATAACTCAGAACCCATATAGCTATAAGGCTTTATTCCAGAAACATAATACTTACAGCCAAATCCTTAAGACAAACACCTATTTTGCAAACAAAATTCCGTTCGGCTATAATTTGTTG